>JAQGOE010000243.1 GCA_028293725.1 Gammaproteobacteria bacterium
CGAGCTTGCAACCGGCGTCGCGATTGGTAATCAAACGCGGCAACGAGCCGGAGAGCTGCGGATATTCGCACACGAAGTCGACCCGATCGACGTAGCCGTCCTGCTTTTTCGAGACGCCCGTGATGCGCGCAAAGAGCTTGTCTTCGATCAGCGCGATGTCATATCCGGCACGCAGGTCGACGCGATGAAAATCGCCCACCGTCCCCTCAATGAAACCGGTGTTGTCGCCTGTGGGCTGCTTGGAGATATACCGCACCGCGCCTCCAATGGAGCCGCGACCGAACAGTGTGCCTTGGGGCCCGCGCAAGACCTCCACCCGGTCGAGGTCCATGAGGTCGAATTGCGAGGACATGGTCGTCGGATAGTAGACATCGTCGACATAGATACCGACACCCGGCTCGAATGCGAAATTGAAGTCGTTCTGACCGACACCGCGGATATAGGCCGTCTGGGTCTTGCCGAAGGCGGCTTGTGCCGGGCGGAAGCTGGCGTTGGGAACGGCATACGCGATATCGCTCGAGTTTGTGAACCCGCGTTGTTCGATGTCGTCGGCCGTCACCGCGGTGATGGCGATTGGAGTCTGTTGAAGGGGCTCGGCCCGATACTGTGCCGTGACCACGACCTCGGCAAGCGCGCCGGAGTCGGCGGCCGTCGCCGCAGTGCGATCGGGCGCCGCTTGAGACCACGCCAATGAGGTAGCCAGTAGTCCGAAGAGAGCCGCCAGGACGGCGGCCGGCAAAGTTTCGATATCGTGTCTAAGCGCCATGTTTCCCCCTGCTGCAGACATGTCGTGCCACGTGGAATCAGACCACGGCGAGACCTTTGCCAATCGATCCAGACTGACCAACCAATCGACTCCGGGCGACCATCTTCGAGAGGCGGATTTCCCGGGGAACGAATCCACCCGCGCCGTTGCTAACAGGCAACAAATAACACTTGGTGGAGGGTTATTCTTGACTTCGCACGCATGATCGCTGACCCTCCGTTGCAAGGCCGTCGCAGCACACCGCAACGTCGACACTTGAACGAAAACAACCGTGTGCCCGATGGCCGCCACGAAAATGGGGGAGTTTCGTGATGTCATTGGTCGAGAGCCACTTCGGAGCATCCCGCACGCAACCGCCCAGTGGACTTCTGACGCGCGCACGCATCGGCGAGATCGAGATTTCCGCGGTCACGGAATCCCGCTCGCGACGCCCGGGTGCCGATGTTGGGAACACCGAGAGTGCGGTCGTCCTGTTGATGGAGGCTCCGAGCCGCGGAGAGAGCATTACTCTGCAGGATGGACGCGAGGCACGGCTACGCGCCGGTGACTTCACCTTGTGCGATACAACACGCCCCTACGAGGTGTTGTCCGACGGCCCGTACCGTATGCTGGTAGTGGGAATACCACGTAGGTTGCTGCTGAGATACGTCCCGTGTCCTGAGGAGCTGACGGCGGTGGCGATGTCCGCCCGTGACGGCATGAATGGCCTCGTGTCCGACTACCTGCGGAATCTTTGGGCGCGGTTCCCGCAAGGCCCCCACTTCCCGGATGCCTGGCAGGTGTGTTACGCCACCATGAATCTGATAGGAGGCGCCTACGAACGGTTACCGCACGCGCGACCTGTGCGGCGCTCGGCTGCGTCCGCGCACCGGTCACGGGTTCGCAGCTACGTGGAAAAGTACCTGACCGATCCCGACCTGACTCCGAGTACCATCGCGCAAGGTTGTCAGATCAATGTCCGCTACTTGCACAGGCTGTATGCATTCGAGAAGGAGACGCTGGCAAAATACATACTGCGGCGGCGTCTCGATGAGTGCGCACGCGCGCTCACGTCCTCGCACGTCGGGCGCTCGATCACTGAAATCGCCTTCGCCTATGGCTTCAAGAGCGCCACCCATTTTGGCCGCGCCTTCCGCGAGCGCTATCGCGTAACCCCCGGCAAATATCGACGGCAATTGCGCTCATAGCCGGGATAGAGGGTCTTAGACCGTAGTTGGCGGATCGCTTACAGTGTCTTGCTGAAGCCTACGGTGCAGGACACTCTCCATGTCGAAATTACTCAATGGAGCGGCTAATTTCGGCCGCCTTCTCAGCCTTGGAATGCATTGCGATTGGCGCGCCTCTATCGCGTTCCTGCTTCTTTTCTCGATTTCCGGAACTGCGCGTTCTGAAGCTCCTGTGTCGGTCAGTGCCGAGGGCTGGACTGTCACCGCGAACCCTGACCGCGGCGTCTTCTCGGCCTCGCACGAGGCACTGGGCGCGGTACTCGTAGACGCCTCCTTCGATGTCCACGACTCGATGGGAACGCACGCGGTCGGCAAGTGGACGGCTAAGCGGGGCACCCTGCATCAGTTGGTTCTGCGAAGTACCGAATCCCGTATCGGCTGGGTGATCGAGCTGCGTCGGGACATTCTGATCATTTCCTCGACGAGTCGTACCACAACGCTGCGGGCCGCTATCCCGGCACCACAGAGCCTCATGCAGGCGCGTCTCCTCGACCCGGAAGGAACACCGGTGAATTGGGTTGGCAACGACGAAGTCGAGGGACTCTACGGTGGCCATGAGACCGCGACTCCGTCGTTCCTGCCAAGAACGAATTCCGATGTCATTTACTTCTCCCTGGGTCGAATCACCAGCCCGGCGTTCCACTCGCTGTTTGACCGCAAAAGAGACATCGCCATCGATTTTCCACCAGGATCGATCCTGGCGCAAAGTCCCGGCAGCCCCGCTTTGCGGGACCTCACGCTGCCAGTTCCGGGCAACGCAGTGATTCGTGTCACTCGCGACTACTACACTCAGACTCTGCACGTCCCCTACTACGTCCCTTTCGATGATCGCTACTTTCCGACGGCACCGATCGTCTGGTCGAGTTGGGTCAACTACTACGAGGGCGTACGCGAAGAGGATATCGTGCGCAACACGGACTGGCTCGCCGCAAATCTCAAACCCTACGGCTTCGGATACGTCGAACTCGATGACGGCTACGATCGTATGCCGACTGGCGAGCACTCATGGATCGACAACTGGAACAAGCAGGCGTTTCCGCACGGACCGCAATGGCTGGCGAGCTACATCAAGAGCAAAGGACTTCACGCGGGAATCTGGCTGGTGCCAAACTCCTACGCCAAAGCAGCCCAGACACATCCGGATTGGTACCTGCGCGACAAGAGCGGAAAATTCGTTCTCGATTACTCCACGCCGGCGCTCGATTCGACCAACCCGGCAGTGATGGAACACCTCCGCAACCTGTTCCGCACACTGGGCGCGTGGGGATTTGAGTACTACAAGTTCGACGGCGAGCACTCCGTTGCGAAGTATGCACCGGTGGTCGACCGCACGCGTCTGTACAACACCAAGGTCGACCTGCTGGAAAACTATCGCGATCGCCTGAAAACCATCCGCGACACGGTCGGCCCGCACGTGTTTCTGGAGGGCTGTCCTGCCGGCACACCACTGAATGGGATCGGCTACTTCAACTCGTACTTCACGGGGGACGATCTCTACAGCAACTGGCAAGGTATGTACCCGCTGTTCAGCTCGATTACCGCGAACGTATTCCTCAATCATGTCGTCACTTACGTGATGCCGGGTGAGGGCCTGGAACTGGGCGCGCACGAGTCGATCGAGGCAGCCGCCGGTAAGCGCTCACCACTGGTGATCAAAACAGCGCGCGAACGGGAAGATCCGCTCACTGGAATAGGAACGACTCTCGCCGAGGCGCGCACGCTGGTGACCTATGTGGCGCTCACCGGGGTTGTCTATCCGTTGGCCAGTGTCATGCCGGAGCTACCTGAGGCGCGCCTCAAGCTGCTGCAGGCGACGATGCCCACCTTGCCGATAGTACCGGTGGATCTGTTCAGTCGCGGCACAGATGCGGGGTGGGACAAATTCAGACATGTGCAGGCCGACTACTACGTGCATAACTACCCCGATATTCTGGATCTCAAGATCAATGGCGCCGCCGGTGACTTTGATGTCGTTGCTCTGACCAATTGGCGCAGCGTCCCGGAGACTCGCCGCGTCAAACTCGAAGAGAAGCTGGGACTCCCTGCCAACAAGTCATATGTCGTGTTCGACTTCTGGAACCAAAAGGACCTCGGCGTAATCGACGAGGCGCTCGAGGCGAACATCGAAGCACACGACACGCGTGTGCTGTTTGTCCATCCGCTGCTGGACACACCGCAACTGGTCGGGATATCGCGTCATGTCAGCGGCACCTATTCCGTCCAGAGCGTTACCTGGAACGCCGCGCAGAACCTGTTGCGTGGCAGGTCGGATGCGCCTGCGGACGAGCCGTACACTATTTGGATCCATTTGCCCCAAGGCTTCCGCGAATCACGAGTCACCGCCCACGCGGGCACGAGTGACATTGCCGTAACACACAGTGTTACCGACCGGTCGCTCATGGTCCGATTCCGTGGACGACACGAACCGGTCGATTGGCAGGTCGAGTTCACACCGCCTGCCGGTGGCGGCTCTCTGGGGCGAATTGGGCATGCCGTCGAACATCACGTGGCCGCAATCCTCGAAAAGCTGTCTGTGCGGTCCTGAACAGAGGCTGTCGTCGCCGCTTTTGAGTTAGGTTTGGCGAATTCGGACTGACTGAACGGAACGCCACCCGCTGCCGGGCGCTGTCAGGCCTCGGACAACGCCCCAGGCTATCCCGCAATCCGGTGTACACTGTTCCCGCGCTTTAGCCACCAGTGCATGCAGCCGGTGGCTCCGTCCGAAAAGCCGTTTTCCTACGGCCTGCAGGTTCAACCTTGGCCACCACCCCGATCGTCGCAATTGGCGCCTCTGCAGGCGGCCTGGAAGCCATTTCCGAACTCTTGGTCGCACTCCCGCCCGAGACCGGGATGGCCTTTGTACTGATTCAACACCTGGACCCGGCGCACGAGAGTTTATTGCCGGAGCTGCTGGCAAAAAAGACATCCATGCCGGTCGTGCAGGTCCGAGATGACCTGGACCTCGAGGCGGGTCACCTCTATGTCATTCCGCCTAACGCCACTCTTACGATCGCCCAGCAGCGTTTTCGCCTGACCCGCCGGCCGAGCGGGGCCGGCCTGCACTTGCCTGTCGACAGTTTTTTCGTGTCCGTCTCCGAAGAGCTTGGGAGCGCCGCCATCGGTGTCGTGCTCTCCGGCGGAAACTCTGACGGCTCGCGTGGTGCCCGCGCGATCAAGCAGGGCGGCGGTATCGTCTTTGCGCAACAGCCCGAGTCCGCGAGATTTCCCAGCATGCCGCGCAACGCGATCGAAACCGGTTGCGTGGACTTCGTGTTGCGACCTGAGCAGATTGCACATGCGCTTGCTCAATTGGGCCGTCATCCCTATATCCAGACCAACACGGCGCCCGACTCGCTCGATGCCGCCGCCGACGAATCTGTCGAGCCGGACGACGAAGACACCCTGAGGCGGCTGTTTCGCAGGCTGCGTACGATGCATGGGGTGGACTTCTCCCACTACAAGCGAAGCACGTTGCGGCGCCGCCTCGCCCGCCGCATGGCGCTGCGAAACATTGTCAGCCTGGCGGATTATGTCACCGCGTTGGAAGGCGACTCGGTTGAAACGGCCGGGCTTTACCAGGACTTCCTGATACGCGTGACCGGGTTCTTTCGCGAGCCTCAATCCTTCGATGGCCTGCGCACTCAGGTGTTCCCGCTTCTGTGCGAAGGCCGCTCAGCCAAGGACCCGATTCGAATATGGGTACCGGGGTGCGCCAGCGGTGAAGAGGTCTACTCCATCGCCATCGCGCTGGTCGAACATCTCGGCGAACGTCTTGGATCTGTCGGCGTGCAGATCTTCGGCACCGACGTGAGCGAAATGGCGATCGAGCTTGCTCGAGCTGGAATGTTCTCGCACAACATCGCCCAGGAAGTCTCGAGCGAACGCTTGCAGCGTTTCTTCGTGAAACACGACTCCGGCTATGCCATTGCGAAAAGCATCCGTGATCTATGCATCTTTGCGCGGCAGGACGTGACTCGCGATCCGCCCTTCTCCCGCCTGGATCTCATCAGCTGCCGGAACGTCCTCATCTATCTGGATCTGAGCACGCAACGTCGCGTGATGCACATCTTCCACTACGCGTTACGCCCGCATGCATCCCTCGTTCTGGGCCCATCGGAGACTGTAGGAACCGCTACTGATCTATTCGATCTTACCGACACACATCTACGCCTTTACACGAGAAGAGCGTCCCAACCAGGAAGCACTATTGACCTGCAAATTCCCGGCACCGGCACACGTCAGCGGTTACGCGACATGGCCTCAGGAGACGAATCTGATCGTGTTGATGAGGAAGGTGCGCTGCTCGAGGCCGATCGCTTACTGATCCTACGCTATGCGCCGGCCAGCGTGCTCGTCGATGAGGCACTGAACATCCTGCAGTTTCGCGGCGAGACCGGGCCTTACCTCGAACACGCAAGCGGGCCGCCGAGTCTGAACCTGCATCACGTCGCGCGGCCCGAGTTGCTCATTGAAATTATGCCGGCCGTGCAAGAAGCTCGCGAGACTGGGCGCGAGACTCACCGTACCGGCCTCAGCGTGAACGGGCTGCGCGAAGTCAGCATCGAAGTGATACCACTGCGGCGCTCGAGCCCTGAGCGCTGCTACCTGATCTTGTTCGAAGACGGCTCGCGTCGACCGGATAACCGGAGGATGCAACAACCTCCGGTGGCTGCTCTTTCCGAGTCGGAGAAGGACCGACGTCTTGCGCAGCTCGAGCGCGAAAGCACGGCCACGCGTGATTACCTGCAATCGACTCTCCAGGAGCACGAGGCCGTGAAGGAAGAACTCAAGTCTGCTCATGAAGAAGTGTTGTCGGCCAACGAAGAGTACCAGAGCACTAACGAGGAACTGGAGACGGCCAAGGAAGAGCTGCAATCCGCCAATGAAGAGTTAACCACGACCAATGACGAGCTGGGCAGTCGCAATCGCGAGCTTTCGGTGCTCAACGGAGAGCTCAACAACGCGCGTCAGATTTCGGAGCACGCGCGCGCTTACGCGGAAGTCATTGTCGAAACCGTGCGCGAACCCCTCTTGGTCCTCGATGGCGAGTTGAAGGTGTTGAGGGCGAACCACGCCTTCTACGTGGACTTCAAAACGACGCCCGCGGCCGTGGAGGGCCACATCATCTATGACTTGGGTGATGGCCAGTGGAACACACCTTTACTGCGTGAACGGCTTCTCGGCGTTCTAGCCCGCAATGAACCCATGGACGCGCATGAGTTGAGCAGGTCGGTCGCGGCTGTCGGGGAGAGGATGCTGTCGCTCAACGCGCGGAAGATTCGCGGAGATGGCGAACGCGCGGAGTTGATTCTGCTCGCCATTGAGGATGTGACTGAGCGACACACTGCCAGTGACATCCTACGCAACGACGGACGTCGCAAGGACGAGTTTCTCGCGATGCTTGCACACGAGCTGCGCACACCTCTGGCGCCAATTGCGCATGCAATCCACCTTCTTCGACTGGTCGACGTCGACCCGAAATCAGCGAAACTGCATTCGATGATTGAGCGGCAGGCCCAGCGTCTCTCGCGCCTCGTTGATGACCTGCTCGACCTCGCGCGGATCAGGCGGGGACAGATTGAGCTAAAACGGGAAACGGTCGATCTTGGCGCGATCATAAATCATGCCGTCGACGCCAGCCGCCTGCGGTTCGAGCAGCAGAACCACAAGCTCGCAGTGACTCTGCCCGAGCAACCCATCTACATCGAGGGCGATCCGGTCCGGCTGGAACAAGTCGTATTGAACCTACTCGAGAACTCCGCCAAATACACCGCGCCAGGTGGACGGATCAGCCTTCGCCTCGAGCACCGCGGCGGTGAGGCGGTCTTGTCGTTGCGTGACGATGGCATCGGTCTCGCTCCCGAGATGCTCGAGAACGTCTTCGATCTATTTACACAAGTGGACGGATCCCTCGCCCGCTCGGGCGGTGGCCTGGGCATCGGTCTCAACCTGGTGCGACGCGTGCTGGACCTGCATGGCGGACGCATCGAGGCGCATAGCGAGGGACTCGGCAAAGGCACCGAGTTCGTCGTTCATTTGCCTTACAAGACCCGTCCGCACCAGCCTCACGAGATCCAGGTCACGATACCCGCTTTAGCAATCACATCGCGCGTACACCGGGTGCTCATCGTCGACGACAACGAGGACTCCGCCGAATCGATGATGATGCTGGCCCGTTCGTGGGGACATGAAGTGGCCGTCGCGAATGACGGACCGGCCGCATTGACACTCGCCCTGACCTTTCAACCCCACATCGCTATGGTCGACATCGGCCTGCCGGGAATGGATGGTTATGAGATTGCACGACGCCTTCGCAAAACATCACCGGATCGTGATCTGTACCTGATGGCATTGACGGGTTATGGGCGTGCCGACGACGTCCGCCTGGCGCGCGAGGCCGGCTTCGACGAACATCTCATCAAACCTACGAACCTCGACCAGTTACGCCGTATGCTCGCGTCCGACACGGCGGGTCGCCGGGGTACGTGACAGACCGCCGCGGCTAGATCGCGCTGAATATCCGGCCCACGTCACCGTTTCCGGGGGCGCTGGACCTGCTCCGCCGACTAGCGCCAGCACTGGCACACTGACCTTCTTCAGGTAACTGGTGTTCATTCGGTACTCACCGCCCTGCATCCTTGTGAGTCGGGATAATCTAAAGAGCTTCGACTCGTTCGACGAGCATGACCTCGCAGGCACCCGCCCCACTATCGCTGCGCGTAAGAGACGTATGTACAGACACGCCATCGTTACGCGCACCATCGACGAGGAATCCCATCAAGTGTACTACCTGACCCACGCGCAGTTGCGAGAGTTGGGAGCGTACGCCCGGGTCGGCGGGAATTACGTGAGTGTTGGCACTGTGCTCAATCACGTCTTGACGGGGAATGGGCAATGCCTTTACCGGTCGCCAGGAATAGAATCGCGCGGACTGTGTGATCTCGAATGCGCCGAGCACCCGGTTGTCGGACATGGGGCCCCATCCCAGAGCGAGGTCTTCTGGAACGAGATCGGATAACAGGTCGAACCGATAGTCCTCGCGACTTATAATCCGCGCCGTAATCTCATAGCGCGCTCGCGCCGTGAGGCTCCAACGGCCGTGCACAATAGTCGGCACGGCATCCATGTCCGTTTGCAGCGGCTCAGAGGGCGCAGTGGGCCCGTCAGCCGGATGAATTGGCCGCAATTGCCACCGCCGCCCCAATTGCCAGAGCGACGCCGCGACCAACGCGATGAACACGACCTTTTGCCAACTCATGGCGCAATGTTCACGCGGATGGCTGCATTGCTGATGTGTTCGTCGTCGAATTTTGCCCGCCGGATGAGGTCGCATCGTGAACACCATCACATTTGGGCACCCCTGTCGGGAAGCGCCTTTCTCAATCGTCCTAGGGCTGAACCACTCACCTCACGAGGCCTGAACATGCAATCGAAATCAATGGCTTGCGCCCTGCTATGGCTCGGCACGTCCTTGGCGTTCGCGCAGCGCGGCTACGCGATCGAGTCCACGTCGGATCCGATGAAGTTCGTACCCGCGCCGGCGCCGGCGGGGGCCTACACGCAGGATAGGGCTCATTCGAGCCTGGTATTGCGTGTGGATCACCTCGGCTTCTCCAACTTCACGGCGCGCTTTACCCACTTCGACATCCAGTTGCAGCTCGATCCCGCCCATTTGAATGAGTCGCGTGTGGCGGTGAAAATAGACCCGAACTCGCTCGAGAGCGACAACGCGCCAGCGGGCTTCCTGGAGATGCTGCGCGGCTCGCAGTGGCTCGATACCAAGCAATTTCCCGAGCTGACTTTTCGCTCGACGCGAGTCGAGCTCAAGGGGCAGAACTCTTTGACAATCCACGGCGAGCTGACACTGCACGGGGTGACGCGACCGGTGGTTCTGACCGGCTCATTCAACGGCGGCTATGCCGGCCACCCGATGGACCCGCATGCGCGCGCCGGGTTCTCAGCACACGGGTCGATCAAGCGATCGGAATACGGCGTCAGTTTTGGAGTGCCGGCCCCCGGCTCGCACTTTGGAGTCGGCGACGATATTGACGTTTCGATCGAGACCGAGTTGAGTGGGCCACCGTTGGCCGCGCGTTAACAGGAATAGAGGAGATCCCATGCAAATCAAATTGGCAAACGTTCTAGTGGACGACCAGGATAAGGCCCTGAAGTTCTATACCAACGTCGTGGGCTTCACAAAGTCCGCGGACGTCGATTTGGGTCCGCTGCGCTGGTTGACCGTTTCATCCCCGGAAGGCGCCCAAGGTGTCGAGCTCGTGTTGGAGAAGACAGATTTTCCGCCGTCGCAGACCTACCAACGCGCGCGCTTCGAGGCCGGCATTCCGGCACTGGGGTTGACTTCGAGCAACATCCATGCGGAGTACCAGCTTCTAAAAGAGCGCGGCGCGAGATTTCGCGGCGAACCGCAGGACCTGGGGCCGATACTGTCAGCGGTCTTTGAGGATGGCTGCGGAAACCTGGTGCATCTGATCCAGCCCAAGGCCGGCTAGTCTTGGGTAGACAAGTCGCCTTGGGTACACTAGTGGTTTCGGATCACTAGACACGGGCCCAATGGCGACTGTCTCTGTACCGGCAGGATACGAACGGCTCGACCACGCTGGCGTGCGTCGATGGCTCGCCGCGCAGGCCGCATTGTCCGCACGTCTCGGGGGCGGCCCTGATACATGGCGGATAGACGAGGTCAGCGACGGCAACCTGAACGTCGTGTACGTTGTCAGGGGGTCGGCCGGCGGTGTGTGCGTGAAGCAGTCGCTACCGTACGTGCGCGTGGCTGGCGAGAGTTGGCCCATGCCGCTCGAGCGGGCTTACTTCGAGCAACTGTACCTTCGAATCAGCGAGCCCCACGTCGACGGCCTCGCACCGACACTGCTCTATTACGATCCCGAGCGCTTCGCAATGGCGATGGAATTGCTCTCCGAGCACGTCATACTGCGACGTGGCCTCATCGCAGGTGAGCGTTATCCGACGGCTGCACGTTCCGTTGCTGAGTACATGGCTCGCCGAGCCTTTGCTACTTCCATACTCGCCGAGCCGTTCGAGCCCGTAAATGAGCGTCTCGCGACATTCACGCGAAATCACGCGCTGCTGAGAATCACGGTCGACCTCATCTTTACGCACCCGTATGTCGTAAACGAACGAAATCGCTGGACCACTCCGCAACTCGACGACGTGGTCACGGCTTTACGGGCCGACGCAGAACTCAAGGCGGCGGCCGCACGGCTGGGTTACCGCTTCCTGACGGTCCATGAAGCGCTGCTGCACGGCGACCTCCACACTGGATCCGTCATGGTCACAGCAACCGACACACGCGTGATCGATGCAGAGTTCGCAACCTACGGGCCGATCGGCTTCGACCTGGGTTTGTTTGTTGGCAACCTGCTGATGGCATACTTCAGTCAGCCGGGCCACGAATCCAAGACCGGCGAGCGCTCCGAACACGGAGAGTGGATTCTTGCGCAGGTCGGCGAATTCTGGCGCGAGTTTGTCGCGAAATTTGACGCGCTGTGGTCGGCGACGCGACTCGGTGACGGGTACCCCACCTCGTTTTTTGCCACCTCATCTGAAAGTCAGGCATTCGCGTTGGAGCGCGAACGATGGTTTACCGGCCTGTTTGCGGACACGCTCGGATACGCGGGCGCGGAGATTATCCGGCGGATCGTCGGGTTTGCACACAACCTGGATTTCGAGAGCATCGACAACCCCGGCCTTCGTAGCGAACTGGAACGGCGCGCGTTGGCGTTCGCCAGGAAACTGATTGTCGAACCGCAAAACTTCGACGTTATGGGTGACGTCCTCGAGGGGGCTCGTGACGCCCATAGGTAGATTTATAGTCAGCTTTAGAGTTTGACGTCAGCAGCCTCGGCCGCTTCACTCGCCTGGGCAGCTTTGCGTTGCTCGTATTGACGACCGAGCGTCCACGCGCTAATAGCCCAGACACCCGATGCCAACACTCCCACGCCAAGCGTAGCGTTCAAACCCAGACCGAGCGCACGGAGTCCAGCCTGCATCCAGGCTGAGGAAAGATCCCCTAACCGGTAAACCACGACGTCGATGATGTTCTTGGTCTTGTAGCGATTTTCCTGCTCGACCACCGTGAAGCAGATTTCCCGGCTGGGCCGAGCGACGGCGTACTGGGTCACCCGACGCAATGCCTGCATGGCTTGCAGCATGAGTATGGTCGGGGAGAACACCATCAGCACGAACGATATCGCCATGAGAATGGGATTGAGCACCAGGCTCCCTGTCACTCCGAATCGACTGATCACGCGAGTCAGGCCAAAAATGGCGACGACGGCGGAGCAGATGTTCACCACCAGATCGATGTCCGCGAGCGCCTGTGTACGTGAGGCCACGTCGGCAAACGCCTTCCCGATCAGATCCGTCTGCAGGAAATAGCCGATTGTGGCAATCCAGGTCATCAACAGTATGAAGAGCGCCTGGTTTATCTGATACGACGACGTAAACAGCACCCGAAACCCGTCGAAGAAACTTCCACGCAGCTTGCGGTCCATCGAGGACGTTTGCGTCTCCTCGTGCGCTGCCTGCATACGGCGCTTTTCACGGATCAGCCGAATCACCAACACGATGACAATGACGAGACCCACCGCCGCCATGAGCAGGACACCGCCAACACCTACACCCTTGACAAAGATTGCCGCCACGAGTGGCCCGGCGATCGCGCCAAGGCTGCCGCCGCCGGCGATGGCCGGCAGCAGGCGCGAAGCTTGATTGGATGTGAACAAGTCAACCATCAAGCTCCAGAACACGGAGACCATGAAGAGATTGACGACACTGAACCACCAGAAAAACGCGGCGGCCAACCAGCGACTGTCGGGCGTGGCATGGAACCAAAAATAGAACGCCACCAGGTCCACCACCAGAAACCCGAAGACGCTGGGCAAGAGCCTCGAGAGCTTGAACGTATCGGTCAGCCACGCAAAGAGCGGCGAGCACAGCAGTGTGAGCACCAGAGTGCCCGTGAAAAGATTTTGCAACTGGTCGACGCCGAACACCGTCGCCATGGCGTCGCGCACGGGCCGCAGGAGGTAGTAGCTCCCCATCAGTACGAAATTGCAGGTAAATGCGAGCGCGAGCGCCCCCATTTCATAAGGGCGGACGTCAGTCACTTTGCTGACAATCGTGTGCAACGCGCCCCGCGACGCGTCAGATAGGAAGGTTGAGGACATCGAAGCTGTTAAATGACTTTAACGAAGGGATAGCACGCCAGAGGTCGAATGCTACCCCGTACGATCAAGCCTGTCCTGCTCGATGCCGTCTGGATCAAATCGAAGAGTCCCCAGGCGAGAGTGCCGGCGCTACCCGCCGCCACTCTCGCCCGAAGAACTGTCGCGTTACTTGGCCCCGCTACAGAGCCGCGTCGTCAGTCTCACCCGTGCGGATACGCACGGCGCGTTCCAGGTCAGTGATGAATATCTTGCCATCGCCGACCGTACCCGTCTTGGCGGCCTGCGCGATCGCATCCACCACCTGGTCGACCAGCTCCGCTTTCACCGCCACCTCGATGCGCGACTTCGGCACGAAGTCGATGGTGTACTCGGCACCACGATACAGCTCGGTATGGCCGCGCTGCCGGCCGAAGCCTTTGACTTCGGTCACCGTCATGCCGGACACGCCCAGTGCCGCAAGGGCCGCGCGCACCTCATCCAGTCTGAAAGGTTTGATAACACTCGTGATCATTTTCATGTGTTGCTCCTGATCATTCGATGCTTTCGCCGTGTTGCGATATATCGAGACCCTCGCGCTCCTCGTCCGGTGTGACGCGCAGACCGATGGTGAGGTCGATCACCTTGAGGATGATCATACTCATGACAAAGCCGTAGATCAGCGTCGTGCCCACTCCCCACAATTGGGTGACTAGCGAGCCTTCCACGCCGCTGATTTCCTTGCTGACCAACACGCCAGTGAGCAGCGCCCCGACGATTCCGCCGATGCAGTGCACGCCGAACGCATCGAGCGAGTCGTCATAGCCCAGCGCCTTCTTGACGGACGTGGAGGCCAGAAAGCAGATCACTCCAGCGGCCACACCGATGATTACCGCGGAATTGGGGCCGACGAAGCCCGATGCAGGCGTGATCGCAACCAGGCCGGCGACCGCGCCCGACGCAATGCCCAACACGCTCGGCTTACCCTTGACGGACCACTCGGTGAACATCCAGGCCAACGCGGCAGCCGCCGTCGCGATATGAGTCACGGCGAAAGCCATGCCGGCACGCCCGTCGGAGGCTACTGCGGAACCCGCGTTGAATCCGAACCAACCCACCCATAGGAGCGAGGCACCGATGACGGTGAGGGTCAGATTGGACGGCGGCATCGCTTCCTTGCCGAAGCCCTGGCGTTTGCCCAACATCAACGCGGCGGCCAAGCCGGCGATTCCGGCGTTGATATGCACCACCGTACCGCCCGCGAAGTCCAGCACACCCTTGACCGCGAGCCAACCCGATGGCTCCCACACCCAATGCGCGATCGGGCAGTAGACCACGATGAGCCAGATTCCCATGAACCACAGCATCGCCGAGAACTTCATGCGCTCCGCGAACGAGCCACAGATCAAAGCAGGCGTGATGATGGCGAAGGTGGCCTGGAACATCGCATACACCGACTCGGGCACGGTCACGCCCAGATGCGACACGCTGACCTGCATCGCATCCTTCATGTAGACCACGCCGTCCATGAACACCCGACTGAAGCCCCCGAGATACGCGGTGCTACCAGGCGTGAATGCAATGGAATAGCCGATGGCCCACCAGAGAATGCTCACCAGGGCGGTGATGGCGAAACTCTGCATCAAGGTGGCGAGAACGTTCTTCTTACGCACCATACCGCCGTAGAACAGTGCCAGGCCGGGGATGGTCATCATCAACACGAGCGCCGTGGAGGTGAGCATCCAGGCCGTGTCGCCAGAGCTGATGTCCGAGAACTTCGCCAGATACGGTGCGGTGGGTGCGGGTGCGGCCGCGGCAGGTGCCGCCGCAGCCGGAGCCGCCGGGGCAGCGGCCGCCGGTGCTTCCGTGGTTGCGGCCGGGGCGGCCTGCTCCTGGTCCGCAAAAGCGATCAACGGGACACTCAACACGAGCGCCAACAGGCAAGCGGCGAGCGCTCCGACGCCTGTCCGTGCCCCCGACCTTGTGTCTGTGTGTGACTTCAAAGCGATGCGCATGGTTTAACTCTCCCCTGCTCTTCTTTTTGCAAAGTTCATTGGATTCTCACGCTGGTTTCAAACGCTGTAGTACATGTCGTATTCAACCGGATGAGTGGTCATGCGATAGCGCGTGAACACCCCGCCCCGCGTAAGGCACTCGCGGTCCTCGCTTTCGCGTGTTTGATGATACCGCCAATGTAGTATAAGCACGTTTCCGACAGCCCCGCATACTGGTCGCCGGCAAAAATATTCTTACCCTCCTTGGCAAGCGACTGGTGCACGTGCATGCCGCTGCCATTGTCGCCGACCAGCGGCTTGGGCATGAAGGTCACGCTCTTGTTGTGACGTGCACCAACATTGTGCAGCGCGTACTTCAGGATCTGGACCTCCTCGGCCTTCCTCACCAACGTGTTGGCTCTGACACCGGATACTGACGTGCTGCTCTTTGCCGCGTGTGTCCGTGAAGCGCAGGTCGGCCCACTTCGCCTCTTTTTCCTGGATCAACTTCAAAACATCACTCGAGCTCATACCCGCGCCTCCCCCGGAACGGAATCAGAACTTATAGATCGCTTCCAGCCAGCCCTGGTACGTCTTGGGCACCAGCTGTGCACCCTGTACTTTGTTCGGATCGTCATAGCGGCCCTCGAGGCGCAGCTCGACGCTCTTGAGCGGGGCAAAGCCGACGGTCAGGGTGATCTCCTTGAGCTTCTGATCGTTGCCGGTGAAGTCCGCCGCAAAGTTCTTCGTCAAATAGCCGTTCCGATCGTCGAAGTACTCGCCTCGCAGCGAAGCGCGCCAGAGATCGTTGAAGGCGTAGTTGACGTAACCCGCCGCGCCATACCAGGAACTCGAAGGCGTGAGCGACGTGCTTTCGACCCGGCCGTAGTCGACGGTGCCCACGAGAGTCACGGCGCTGGTCACACTCCACGTGAGCACCGTATTGAGCAGGCCGATGTTGGTGCGGATGGCGCCGTTCTCGTCGGTATAGTTGCTGGCAGTACGGCCATAGTAGCCCTGTAGCGTCCAGGCAACAGTCTTCGATGGCGTAAAGGCCAGGCCGGCCTCCGCAGTCACGTCGGACCCATCTGCGGTGTCCTGGCTGTTGGTCCAGCCGTTGTTGACGCCGAAGATGAGATTGAGCTTATCGGTTGCCGCATAGGTGGCGCGGAACCCGGTGTTGGTAACCGGCTCGAATGCGAACAGGATCGAGCGTGTCGTGTTCGTATTGGCGACTGGCGATGCAACCTCGGCGCCCGCCAGGGTCGAGAACTTGCCGCCTTGCAATATCCACGCGCCGGTCGCGTATTGGAGGAAGCCCTGCAACACGTAGACGTTGGTGGGAGCGGCTCCCATCCCGACCGGTGTACTGCCGAAGCCCGTGGCAGCGTAAGGGTTCTGGCCGGCGACGACGTTCACCAGTGCACCAAATCCGGAGGTCGGCAGCTTGGAGAGCGTGAACGCCGCCTGTTGAAGTGCAAAGGTGTTGTAGGACGTCTTGGCGGTGTCGTTCCGCTGGGTATTGAAGGTTCCATCGACGTAACCCGTGAGAGTCAGACCCGACGCGTCCAGCAGATCGGAGACGCTCGGTAAAGTCGGCTTCGCGGGAGCGGCATCCTCCGCGACCGCAACTCCTCCCATCGTCAATATGGCCGCTGCGAAAATTCCTGCATGGGATCGATAAAGGCGCATTGGTACCCCCTTTTTATGATTTGAGAAAATTGATCTGGACTCGGTCTCGCACTCCGCACCCCGACGCCGCCCTTTCGCAACAATCCCGTTGCAACAGGCAACAGGCGACCTAGCGGCGGCGTCCACCTCGTGGCAACCAACCGTCGTTAAAACACAACTAAATGTCAGGATGCCTCGGTGCAGGGGTGAGAGTGCATCCTGCGTGCCAGCCGCGCTGTCGATGAGAATTCATGCCCGGCGCGAGGTGGGAAAATGCGGCCCTGGGGAAGCTTTCTGAGGGCTTTCGACGAGCTTTATTAATGCTTTCTTAACGCCTTGGGGTCGCGACCGCGTTTAGTAAAACTATTTTTCGACTTCGACGCGGCCTCAGTCGGTAAAGGCCTTGCACCTCAAAAAGGGGCAAAATGTGCTCCCTCTTGGGTCGATCACCCGGCGGCGCGCTTCTTTGTAGTGCAAACAGGGGTTCGATATTCGGCCAAAATGGGGCGCCGTCCGGGTGGCCTCAGGGTTCCTGCCATGACTGCGTCGGTACGGTGGGCGGCACGGGAAGTGAGCGGATGTAGGTAATAAGCGTCCAGACGCCATCAGCACCCACCGTGCCGCCGAATGCCGGCATTCCCTTGGGTCGACCGAAGTAGATGGAGTTGAAGACTTCGGAGTCGGCCCCGCCATAACGCCAGCGTCGGTCAGAGAGGCTGGGCCCGACCCACCCGGATGCATCGCCTCCATGGCAGCCGTCGCAGTTCATGGCGGTAAACAACAGGGCGCCTTGCTTCGCGACCGCGGGATCCGCGTTATGCGGGTTGGTCAGTTCAGCCCCGCTCGGGGCGACGGTGCCTGCCACGACGTGCGCCTCGTAGCGGACCGCCGGCAGATTGGTATCAGATGCTGGGGCCGGCGCGACCTGCCGACTGCACGACACCACCGCCAGGCATGAGAGAAATGCGATGAGGCGGCTCATAGGCCGAAGATCCAGATCATGCCGCCCTGGCTGGTATGCCGCCCGATGTTCTTAATAAAATCCGCTGGAGGTCTCATGTCAGCCGGATCATCCGCGCGGACATCGCCCGACAGTAGTGCCCAATCCCCACCGATTCCCGCATACACGGCCACGTATTGACGACCGTCCGGGCCTCTGTAGGTGATCGGATTCCCCACCACTCCCGAACCCACCTTGAATTTCGACAGCACCTTGCCCGTCTTTGCGTCGGCAGATTTGAACCACCCATCGAGGGTACCGTAGAACACAACATCTCCCGCCGTAACGAGCGCACCGCTCCAACTCGGGAACTCCTCCTTGTTTTCCCAAACCTTCTTGCCGGTGACCGCATCCCACGCGATGAAGGCGCCGAGATTTCCGCCAGGACCGGCAAAGTACGGGCTGTTGGCGCCGATGAAGGGCGTACCCTTGATGTAGCCGGTCCGGGCGGCGGCGTAATCCATGCACATATTGTTGGTGGACGTATAGAACAGGTGGGTGCGCGGCGAAAATGCCGCTGGTGAAGACGGGCTCACTCCCCCCTCGAGACTCGGACAGATACCCTTGACATTCCCCTTGGACACGCCGGTCTGCTTGTCGGGATCCAACACGGGACGCCCCGTGGCGAGGTCTACTGACTTGGCCCACGTAACGTTCGCAAAGGCCTCGGCGGAGATCAGCCGTCCGGTTGCCCGATCGAGCGTGTAAGCAAACCCGTTCTTATCGAAGTGCACCAGCACCTCGGTGTCTTTCCCACCGACCGTGAGGTTGGCCAGGATCATGGCCCCCGTGGCGTCGTAGTCCCAGTTATCGTGAGGAGTAAACTGATACGCCCAGACCAGCGCGCCGTCCGCCGGCCTGCGCGCCAGAACGCTACCGGTCCACTTGTTGTCACCGACACGCTGCTCCGGGTTATACGGAGACGGGTTGCCCGTCCCGTAGTAAATCAGATCGAGCTTGGGGTCGTAGGACACCCAACCCCAGACAGGTGCGCCACCGGTCTTCCAGGAGTTGTCGGCCCAGCTCTTGGCTCCCAGGTCAACACCATGGTCGTATGGCGGTTTGAACGTATCCTGGTGAATCAACATGTCCGCATCCGGACCGATATTCCTTGCAGTCCAGACCACCTTGCCAGTGTTCGCGTCCAGCCCCTTGACCCATCCATAGATGCCGAATTCGCCCCCGGATGCGCCCACGATGACGCGGTCTTTGACGACTATCGGCGCCATGGTCACGGTTTCTCCGCTCCCGACGTCGGCAATCTGCGTATTCCAAAGCTCCCGGCCCGTGGCGGCCTCAACCGCGACCGTATGTCCGTCGAGCAGGTTGTAGAACAGCTTGCCGTCCGCGTAGAAGGCGCCGCGATTGACGGTATCGCAACAGGACACGCCTATTGCATTCGGGCTCACGTCCGGCCGGTACTTCCACTTCAGCGGATACCCTTCCTTCGAAAGATCGAACGCGTACAGCACATTCGGCCACGGTGTGACGACGTACATGACGCCGTCGACCACGAGTGGCTGACCCTCATGGCCGCCCAGAACGCCGGTGGAGAATGTCCACACCGGGTGCAGTGATGGCGCTTTTTGCGGCGTGATGTCGGTGAGAGTGCTGAAACGGGTGCCGGCAAAGTCCTTCGCGGGCATCCTCCATTCACTGTCCGCGCTGGCCGCACCAGGGCTGGGGGCGCCCCGTCGATCCGCGGCATACGATGTGCTGCAAAGAAAGGCGGCTGTACCCATGCAGGCCAGAATTGCGACGCGGCTGACGACCAGTGGCATGAGACCTCGGAATTCAATCTTGGGCTATTCCAAATCTGGGACACTGCATCGCCGAGGTCAAGCCCGCAACATCCTGTTCCACCGCTAACCCCAAGGACACCCGATATGCACCATTCCCGCCTCTGCGCCGTGCTGATCGACTGCAAGACGTCCGACGTGGACGAAGCGGCCCGCTTCTGGAGCGAGGCACTGGGTCGCGCGGTAGACCCTGATCACCCGGGCACCCGCGGCAACTACCGCATGCTGGATACTCCACCTGACGAGCCGATCGTGCAGATCCAACGTGTGGAGCACGAGAGTCGCGTCCATATAGATATTGAGACTGATGACATCCCGGCCGAGGTGGCACGCATGGAAAGGCTGGGCGCTAAGGTTGTGGACCGCTTAGAGCGTTGGGTGGTGATGCAGGCGCCCACTGGCCAACGATTCTGCGTCGTACGCGTACAGCGTCCCGGTTTCCCGAAGAACGCAAATCGGTGGGACTAGACCGCTAGCCGCTAGAGCGACGATCAGCGGAAACACCGCTGACCGCCAACGCGTCTAGGTTGTGAGGACCACGCGAAAGCGGGCCTTGCCGCTCATCATGCGCTGATACGCCTCCGCGGCTTTCGCCAACGGAAACGTCTCGATCATCGGGCGTACATTAGAGAGCACGCTGAATTTCAGGGTGTCTTCGGAATCGGGCGCGGTCCCCGACGGCCATCCAGCGATGGAACGTCGCGGCCCAATGAGCATCAGCGGGGAAACCTCGATCGGATCGCCACTGGCGCCGAGCACCAGGAGTTTGCCGTCGACGCCAAGGCCCGCAACCACCGAGCT
Source organism: Gammaproteobacteria bacterium (assembly GCA_028293725.1). The sequence continues at coordinate 20,441 of JAQGOE010000243.1, forward strand.
CATGCTCTTGCCATCGGTCACCGTGGCGAGGATCACCTTCGCGCCGCCGAGCCGGGTCAACTCCTTGGCGGCGTCTTGCGAAGTACTGTCGATATAGATGTGGGCGCCGAGCTTCTTGGCGAGAGGACCTTTATCCTCGCCGCGCGCAATCGCCACGGTCTTGAATCCCATCCTGGCCGCGAATTGCACCCCCAGGTGACCCAGGCCGCCGATTCCCAGTACGGCGACCAGATCGCCGGCGCTCGCACCGCTGTGACGCAGTGAGTTGAACGTAGTGATGCCGGCGCAGAGCAGTGGCGCGGCGTCCTCCGATTTCAGGTCGTCCGGTACGGCGGCGAGCGCCTCGAACGGCGCAATCATGTACTCGGCATAGCCGCCGTCATAGGAGATGCCGGGAATCTCCCCAACGACGCAGGTGATGAAATCGCCGCGGCGGCATGAATTGCAATGCCCGCAATGACCGCCGTGCCACCCTACGCCGACACGCATGCCCAGTTTCCAATCCGGCACGTCCGCCCCAACGGCATCGATGATACCCACCACCTCGTGGCCCGGAACGCGGGGATATCGTATGGACGGAATCGCGCCGACCACGGTGAACATGTCGCTGTGGCACACGCCGCAGGCCTGAACCTTGATGCGCACCTGCCGCGCCTTTGGCTCGGGTATGTCACGCTCGACGACTTCGAACCCGGTATTGGGCTTGGTAACCTGAACGGCTTTCATCCGCGGCATGGCAACTCCCAACAGTATGTGGTAAGGGCCACCACCACACTAAACCCATTACCTCCGAAACGGAAGCAGGCGCACTCGTGTAGTGGACAAGGCGCGTGTTGGAAGTGCTCGAGCCTGTGCGGGGCTTTGCAGCGTAGGCTAGCGGGGGCGGCGCCTGAGCGCATTGCACATCGCCGCCACGAGATTTTGCACGGAAAGGGGCGCGAGGCACACGAGCATGTCGCCGTCGCGATGACCGGGATTCACCGACTGGAAGAAGCTCACGTCCGGGTCGGCGGACGCCAATGTATCGATCGGCGCTGTCGCTGGTAGCAACCGCTTTTGCCCTGAGCGACGAACCACCCCCGTCGCGCGAGACCAATCATCACCGTAGTGCCGTCGCGCGAGGCGATCAACGAAGCGCGCCACGCCATCGGGTGTTACCCGGTCGCGGCGCGGCCAGAACTCAGTGAGGTTGCGCGAAAGAATCAGATAACTTTTGTAGCTGAACGTATCGAAGAACCAGTATGCCCGCGCATGCGGCCGGCGGAGCTTTTCGCGCAACAGTATGCGGAGTCCCGTCTTCAGCACGAGGTTGCGTCCCCGGAAGCGCTCATCGATGACGACGCTCGACGTAAAGATGATCGTTGATGTTTTCCCTTCCCACTCGACCGGGTACACGTCGAGGCCAACCAGACCAACGAGCGCCCCACCCCGCTCGCGCCACAGACCAACCTCGGGCAACGCACGAAGCTTCGGCTCAAAAAACGTGCGGTTGGTATCGACGTACCGCTCAGTGACGGCCCAAATCTCGTCGAACTCTTCGGGCGCCAGCGAGTCGGTATGGCGCAGCTCGATGTCGATCGGTTCGCGTGGCAAGTTATCCTCGAGCGCACGGGCGGCGCATCCCATACTCTAAGCGAATTGCGGCCGGTAAATCTGCTATCGTCCCACGTATCCAGGCGAGTCCCCGGCAGGTAAATTCATGCAAATCGATCCGGCCCTGCACGCGAGCGCCGATGGTTACAAGATACTGACGAATGTGGTCGTGCCGCGTCCGATCGCCTGGGTTACCAGTGTGAGTCAAACAGGTGTCATCAACCTCGCGCCGATCAGTTTCTTCAACGCGGTTGGCAGCGAGCCGCTATATGTGGCCGTCAGTGTCGGCTTGCGTGATGACGGGACGCTCAAGGACACCGCGAGAAATATCGAAGCCCACGGTGAATTCGTGGTGAACCTGGTGACCGAAGAATTGCTGCGCGCCATGAATATATCGGCCGCGGATTTTCCGTCGGACGAGAGCGAGTTGGTCGCCGCGGAATTGCATGGGACGCCCTCCGTCAAAGTCGGGGCACCCCGATTGGCCGAGGCCCAAGTGAGCCTGGAATGCAGGCTGTTCAAGACAATGGCCCTCGGCAGCAATACCCTCTATGTCGGTGAGGTCGTCATGTTTCATGTCGCCGATCACCTGATGGGCCCGCGACTGCGCGTCCAGGGTTTCGCACCCATCGGCCGCCTAGGGTCGCCCTCAACGTACTGCCGCACCACCGATCGGTTCGAGCTGCCCCGGATCAGCTACCCGGAGTGGCTGACCTCAACAGGAAGTCGTAGTTGACAGTATAAAACGGCGTCTCCATACGCTCGCCATTGGGCCCGACGCCCGGAGGGTGCCGGTCGAATCGCGCCACGAGTGACTCCTTCATCCCGAACACTGTATCGGAATCCAGGTACTCACTCCCGGCAACGAACAGGTGCGTGGTCACCGGCAAATGTCCGGGCGCCGAGACGATCATGTGGATGTGGCCGGGGCGATAGGGATGGCGTCCCATCTTGCGCAGCATGCGTCCCACCGGGCCGTCGGTTGGAACCGGATAGAACGTCGGCCTGATGGAGCGAAATGCGTAACGTCCTTCGGAGTCGGTTCGAATCCGCCCGCGCGCCTTCATACCCGACTCCCCGGGAATCTGCATGTCGTAGTTGCCTTCGCCGTCGCCCGACCAGATGTCGAGCAGCGCATTCTCGAGCGGCCGGCCATCTCCACTGAGCACGCGCCCGGAATAAAACGTCGGCTCCCCTTTCACGCCCTCCGCAAGGTTGCTACCGCGCGGCAGATCGGGAGCACCCTCCCAATAGAAAGGACCCAGAACCGTCGATTCGGCGCTGCCCTCGTCCGCGGGATGGTTGAGAGTGATAACGAGCACCGACACACCCAACGTGTCGGACAGGAGGATGAACTCCTGGCGCTTGCTCGTGCAGGTCTGACCGACGTCGGTGAGGAATTCAATCGCCGCCAGCCACTCGGGCTCGGTCAGCTTCACCTCCCGGACGAAGTCATGAAGATGGGTGATCAGCGAAGTCATGACGCGCTTGAATCGCGGGTCGTCGCTTTGGGAGAGCCGTCCGATGACAGCCTGGGTAATACTCTTCTCATCGAACTCGCGCATGCTCTTCACCAGAGCCGGCGGGAGGCGATCTCTGCCCCCTCGACAAGGGATCGCAGCTTCAGATACGCAATGTCCGGCTCGACCGGACCAAATCCCGCAAAGGTCCCAAACCCGCAGTCGGTACCCGCGATAACCCGTTCACGCCCGACGACTTGCGCGAAGCGCTCGATTCGCTCCGCAATGAGCTGCGGGTGCTCGACGTAATTCGTCGTCGTAGCCAGGAGACCCGGGATCATGACCTTGGATTCCGGGATCTTCACGTCCTTGAACACCACCCACTCATGCGCGTGCCGTGGATTCGCAGCCTCGAACAACAGGCCATCCGGCTTCGCCTTCAGCACAATGGGAAGCAGACGCTCCAGGGGTATGTCGTGATGATGAGGGCCCTCGTAATTTCCCCAGCAGACGTGCATGCGAACACGGTCCGCTGGCACGTTACGGAGTGCGTGATTGAGAATCTCGATGTGCTGCGCCGCCGCCCGCTCAAACTCCTCCAGGCTGCGATCCCGATACATCGTATGACGGCCCATCGCGAGATCCGGCGCGTCGATCTGAAGGATCACGCCCGCCTGCACGATCGCTTCGTATTCCACACGCAGCGCCTCGGCTAGAGCGGTCAGGTATTCATCCTGGGTGCGATAGAAGTCGTTTGGCTGAAAAAACGCCACGACCCCGGGAGAGGCTGCATTCAGAAAGGCCGCAGTCGGCCCCGCCGCGGCGGCCGCCGAGCGAATGTTCTGCAGATCCGTGTGCAACGGCTCCAGGGTCTTGACGTGAATCTCACCAACACAGCGGGGACGGCGGTATTTTGCTGTCGCGCCTCGATCCGCCAGCTTCTTCAGCAGCCCCGGAAATTCGACCAGATCCTGGCCCGGTTCCCGAGGCGTATCACCGTCGAATCCGGTAAAGCGATCGGCGATGTACGTGGCGTAGCTGATTTTGCTCATTTCGCCGTCGCTGACGATGTCGATGCCGACGTCAACCTGCCGCCGTACGACGTCGGCGACGGCATTCGCAATAACGGCTGCCGCTGCCTGCGCGTCACTCACCTCGTTGCGTTCCCGAGCGAAAATCACATCCGTCACCGCCTGGCTGCGCGGAAGGCTGCCGACGTGAGTGGTCAGAATACGGTTCATGCTACCTCTCATTGCCTCTTTCGCATCATCAAAACTTGTAAGTCACATCGACCCCGTAACGGCGCGGCAAGGCTCTCCAGAGGAAGCCGCCAGTGGAGAACTCGGCATTATAAATCTTGTTGGTCAGATTCTTCGACCAGGCGGTCACCGTCCATCGTTCCCCCTCGAGGCCGGCCCGCAGGTCGATCAGATTGACGGGATCGCGTGAGGTTACATTGTACGGGTCCCACCAGGTACGGCCAATTTCCTGGTAGTCGAGACGAACCGTGCCGCTAATCCCGTCGACGAGCGGCTGGCGGTACTGCGCGCCGACGCCGATGGTGTTCTTCGTCAGCAGCGGCGGCTTATTGCCCACGACCGTGGGATCCTCCATGCGGGTGATCTTGCCATCTGTGTAGCCGAAGTTCGCGTACAGGTCGAGCCGGTCGGTGGGTTTCGCGTTCAGCTCGAGCTCGACGCCCTTGTACGTGGCGTCCAGGTTGCCGAGATTTTGTGTCGAGGTGGTCGCGTCAAAGTAGAAGAAGTACCCGTTGTGCGACTTCGTGTGGAATAGCGACAGATTCGCGTTCAGCCGCCGGTCGAGGAACTGGCTCTTGGCGCCCAATTCCCAGGTGTCGGCCACCTCGGCATTGAACAGGTCATGCACCCCCTGGTGGCCAGACGCTGCCGCGATCGCTCCCACCCCGGTCTGATTGAAGCCACCACTACGAAACCCACGGCTCCAGCCGCCGTAGATCGTCAGGTTGTCGAGCGGCTTGTAGCGCAGCGTGCCCTTGGGCTGCGTCTCGCTGAAGGTGTGCTTGCGCACCTCCCCGTTGAAGGCCGTTGGATCGGGCAGGAAATGCGTCGGCGTATCGGTGGTGTTCTGGCGCGAATCCTCGTCGTAGCGGATCGCCGCATCGAACTCGAGCTGATCGTTGATCTCGTAGGTCGCATCGCCAAACACCGCCCAGGCGTTGTTGTTCTGCGAGTCGGAGAGGAACGTGACGTTGGTATTGGTCGCAAACGGATTGGTCGGATCGATCAGCGGATTCTGATAGACGCGCGGCACGCCCGCGCCCCGGTCCACGATATTGTCGGTGGAGATGAAGCGCTCGGTGTGGACGAAGTACGCCCCCGCGATCCACGAGAACCCGCCGACCTTGTTCGAGGTGAAACGCAGCTCCTGGCTCCAGGTCTTCATATCGATGAACTGGCTCTGACTCTCATCGAACGGGCCGCCCAGGGCGGCCGGGATGGTTGCGAAGAAGGCGTTATAGGCGATGGAGCCCGGGATGGGCCGGAAATCGTAGGCGTCTCCGGTGTCGATCTCCTTGGTGTGGTTGTAGTCCGACACCGCGGTAAACGTGCCGAATTCGGCGGTGTAATCGAGCTTGAGGGCGGTATCCAGCACGTCGCGGTTGTCAACGCCCAGGTTGTTGGTCTGGATCGGGCTGGTGACGTCGTTCGCATTCGGCGGCGTCGTGAAAGTGCTGAAGGGGTTCGCCTCGCTATCACGCGGAATGATGTAGTAGTAGGCGGACGTCTGGACGCGATCGCGAAACACCCGCAGGTCCGCGCTCCAGTCATCGGCGGGCTTCCACAATAGGCGCAGCCGACCGGAGTAATTCCGATAGGGATCGGCCTTGCGACCGAGATAAGTGTTCTCCAGAAAGCCGTCGGTGTTGTAGAAATTGACCGAAGCGCGGTACCTGAGCGTACCTGCCGAGTCGATCGGCCCGCTGACGGCCACCTGGGCTTTCTCGGACACCCCGTTACCGATGCCGACCTTGCTGGTCCCTTCAAAGTGATCTGAAGGATCGACGGTGTGGATGATGATTGCGCCGCCGATGGCGTTGCGTCCGTAGAGCGCGCCTTGCGGACCCTTCAGCACCTCGATCTGCTGGATGTCAGTCAGCTCCTGATTGAACTCGTAAGGATTGGTCTCGAGCACCCCGTCGACCAGCACGGCGACCGAAGGCTCACTGTTGCGCGCCTGGGAGATACCGCGGACAGTGATGAAGGAGTTGCCGACGTTCTGCACCTCCACCATGGTCATGTTTGGGACCATCGCGACAAAGTCGCGGGGATTCTCGATTCCCGCGGACTGAATCTGCTGAGCCGTGAACACGTTTACCGTGATGGGTACGTTTTGGAACGTCTCGTCACGCCTGCGCGCCGTTACCACCACCTCGTCGAGTGAAGGAGGTTGGGATTGCGCCCAGGCGGATTCCGCAAACAGGGCGATTCCCAGTGCGACAGCTAGTACTGATAGAACCAAGCGTAGAGCAGCGTACATGTGACCCCCTCCTCTTCTTTTTCCGTTTCTTAGAAATTCGCCCCCGCTGGCCTTGCTCCAGACTCGCTTTGCAACTGCGCGCGGACCATGCGCGCCCCCGCGACCATGGCCTGGAGCTTGCCGAACGCAATCTCGCGAGGCAGATACTTCATGCCGCAGTCCGGCGCAATCAGGAGGTTGGCGGGACTGACATGCGGCAGCGCTCGACGGATGCGGCTCGCGACGAGCTCAGGCGATTCGACCGTTTGACTGGCAAGATCGATGACACCAAGAATGATTTTCTTCCCCGGCAGCCCTTCGAGAACGGCACAGTCGAGACCCGACTGCGCTGTTTCGATCGATACCTGCGTGCAGCTGCACCCACTGAGCTCAGGGAGAAAGGAGTAACCCGACGGCCGCACGTGAATGATCGCCGCGTAGCCGAAGCAGATGTGCACCGCCGTGGCACCGGTGATGTTCTCCAGAGCCCGATTCAGGGCCGCAACTCCAAACGCGCGCGCCTCCTCAGGCCGCGCCTGCATGTATGGCTCATCAATCTGTACAACATCGGCACCGGCATTGAAGAGATCGCGGATTTCCTCGTTCACAGCGGAGGCATAGTCCATCGCTGCAAGTTCGCGACTTCCTCCGTAGTGGTCGATCTGCGCCTGCTGCGCCATTGTGAAAGGCCCCGGCACCGTCACCTTGACGCGTCGTTGCGTGTGACGCCGCAGGAACTCGAGATCTCTCAGACCGACGGGGTGGCGCCTGCTGATTTTTCCAACCACGCGGGGCACGGGATTCGGATGACCGCTGCGATCCAGCGCAACCCCGGGGTTATCGAGATCGATACCCTCGAGCGCGGTCGCAAAGAGATTCGAATAGCTTTCGCGACGAATTTCTCCGTCGGTGATGATGTCGAGCCCCGCATCCTCCTGTGCTTTGATGGCGACGAGAGTCGCATCGTCCTGGGCTTCAGCCAGGTACGGCCCGGGCACACGCCACAACTCACGCGCACGCACCCGTGGCGGAAAGCGGCCGGCAAGGCGTCCGCGATCAATCAGCCAGTCTGGCTGCGGATAGCTGCCGACCAGCATTGTTGGAAACAGCATCGACGTCCCCCTCGATCATCGTCGTGTTTTCGCATAGCGAAAAGACTGTCGGTTTACGAAACAATAGTGGACTCCGATCGGAGGGATCGTCAAGTGAAGGGCGGCGCCTGGAATCCCTTCGGTGGCAGCGTGCGCTGCGGAACGAGGGCTTACACCTGCGCGCGGCTCCATCGCACGAGGATGCGCATCAATCCGGCTGCCCGCACCTGCCCGGAGAAGACTGCGCGGGCAACCGTGAACAGTGCCGGTAAAGGCCGCATGCGGGGCGCCGCCAGCACCGTGTAAGGCATTCTCAAGCTCAGATCCGGCCTCGGTGGGAGGTCTCCGGTGCAGTGCGACGAGTCATGTGTAAGAACCAGGCTGCAGGGTTGGAACCCGGCAACATCGACTCGAATCGTCGCCGCACGATGTTTGAGCATACGTTGCCATGACGGGCGCGATCGAAGCTTGTCACCGAACTCCTGTAGCTTGCCGCACAGGGCGCGATCACTGAGGATCTTCCGATACTGCGTAGTGACCGTCGGGATCATTCGATGGCCGAATTTCCGTTTGTAGACGCGGTTATAGAGCTCCGGTGAGGAAAATCCAGCGCGCAACACGACGGACCGGTCCGCAAGGCGAGGTGCGGCATAGAGATAGGCCTGTTGGGGAAGCCCGACCCCGCGCGATTCCGACCGTACTGCAAAGTCACCTTCGATGCTGCAGGGGACATCCAGCCCGGGTAACAGACGCAGCGAGCGCACCGAGACGTGAAAACAGGCTACCGGCGTTCCCTCGTCCGTGAACACGGCAACATCCGCCGGCACGAACCCGGGGCGGCTCGAGTGCTTCCAACGCCAGAAATCACCGTCGCCCCACTTCTCCCCGAAGCTCTCCCTGAGTATCGCCACGATGTCCGGCTCCAACCCAACGGTGTAGTCCCGAATCTCGAGAGGCTGAAGGAGTTGCGTCGATCTGTCGCCCATCAGTGCTATGCCTAGAAACCGTCGTACGGCGGCAGATGCCAGTCAGCGTCGATGACGAGTGCGTGCAGCACTTCGCGAGCCTCGGCAGCACTCGAGTCAGATTCTATTTCGAGTTGCGCACCAGCCAGCAATGCCTCCACCGACACCCGGCAGAAAATCAACTCGGTGAGGGAGCTGAGGTCGATGCGGACAACACAATCACGTGGGTATTCGGCAGCGCCGCTGACATCGTCCACCTGCACGCTGGGATGGAGCCGGACCCACAAGCGTCGCATCAGCAGGAACGGGTATTGTCCCGGGGTCAATTCGAACGTCAAGGTGTTGAGGCGCAGCGACCGCAAGCGCGAGCGTCGTGCAGTCAGGAGCTGTTGCAACAGTTCCTGGGGATTCAATATTCCGATGCTGAAGTAATCGGACCGCTCCACAACATAGCCTGCTTCACGCAGCGCCGCGTCGAACGCATGGTCCGACGCCGGCAGCGAGAACATCAGGGCGTCGCAGTCACGCGACCGAGCGCACTCTTCGAGTGCGTCGACCATCTCTTTTATATAGGATCGCCGCGTTTTGGGACGCTGGTCCGGATCCACGGCAAAATCCAGAACACTCCCATCCGGGCTCAGGACCGCATAAGCGCCGAGCTTGCCCTCGCTTTCGAGTACGAGGAGATCCGTTGTCCGGATGCCGGGTCGTCCAAGGATGCTCCAACGCCAGTTCTCGAGGGTCCTCGGCACCCAACCCGCATACGGCGCCAGGCTGCGGTTAGACAGCTCGATGATGAGATTTTCGTCTCCCGGCCGATAGGTGCGTACCTGGCTCGCCACAGACTTCTTTGCAAATTGTAACTGACCCAGCGTATGACACTTGTTCTACAGGCGCCAGGGAGCCCCGGCCCCCGGTTCCCGGTTTGTGATGGGAGTCGCTAACCCTCCAACCCGCTCAGTTGCAGCGAAATCTCCCAAAGCCTGCGCGCGTCCGCGTCATTCTGAGCTTCCGCGGTTGGCACCGCTTCCTTGCACTTTTCGAAGTACTTGCCAGTGACACCATCGACCTCGGGCGAGGACGCTAGATAAATGAGCGTTTTCGCACCCTCTGCCGGCGTCAATGCAAACTTCTTGGCTCCCTTCACCATCAGTGAGGTCAAGCCACCGCTGGCGTCCGCGAATCGAGTGGCGACAAAGCCGGGATGGAGACAATTGGCCGTCACGCCACTTCCCGCGAGGCGACGCGCCAGCTCCCGGGTGAACAGAATGTTCATCAGCTTGGAGCGGCCATACATGCCGAACCCGCTATAACCCTTCTCCAACTGCAGATCGCTGAAGTCCAGCTTTGCGCGCTTATGTGCGTCTGACGCCGTGGACACAATGCGGGCTCCCGGCGTTGCTTGCAGCCGCGCCAGGAGTAGATTCGTCACCACGAAATACGCGATGTGATTCGTGGCGAATGTCATTTCCAACGCGTCCCCGGTCACTTGTCGCGTCCCGAATAGCGCGCCGGCGTTGTTGATGAGCACGTCAATCCGTGTCTCGCTCCCCGCGATCACTTCGGCCACGCGCTTCATCTCGGCGAGACGGGAGAGATTGGCGTAGTGAACAACGTGACGCAGGCCAGGAGCGGCGGCCTCGATACGCTCGAGTGTGTGCTCGCCACGGACGCGGTCGCGAGCGATTAAAACGATCCGTGCACCCTGCTGCGCGAGTGTGCAAGCCGCGACCTCCCCTATACCCGAAGTCGCACCAGTGATGACGACAGTTTTTCCGTGCATCGCACTCGCTCCTCCACTGGACGAATTCCCACGTCGCAGTTTCCCGTCACTGTTGGCTCAGCGCGAGCACCCCCCCGCGATGGCGTTCAGCAGTTCGTCATTCCGGTCCGAGCCCAGGTCCCAAAACATCATGCCACCGAGATGTCTCTCCCGAACGTAACACACTTTGTTCGCGATGGATTGCGGATCGTCATATGAAATGAAGGTCCTGGAAGCGCTGTTCCACAGATACGGCGCCTGTGCATGCTCGTCCCAGTAGCGCACGAATCCCTGTTTGCCAATGAACTTCCCGACCAACTCGTCGTAACTGTGATCGCCTTCGTAGTGCTCGTAGGGTTGCTTGATCCCGTTGTTCAGTGAAGTGACCCCCGCGAACCCACGACCGTAGAACGGCACTCCCAGCACGATCTTTGCGGATGGCACGCCCGCGGCCAGGTACTGCTTGACGGCTGCGTCGCCGTTGCGATCGGTCGCGGAGGAAAATTGCGAAGGATATAAGCCGGCTTGATGACCCGTCGTGGACGTGAGGCTGTTGAAGAAGTCATAAGCCATCTCGTTGATCCAGTCGACATACACGTGGAGTTTGCTCATCTCCACGTGATCGAAGTACTCCCGATCGGCGGTAGCGATGGTGAGAATATAGCGGCCGCTCCCGGCGCGACCCCGAGTGTCGCTCTCGGCATCGAACTCTTCGCGCAGGGTCTTCAGGAGGAGTGTGAAGTTCTGCTTGTCTTCAGCACGATATTTGATCCCGGCAACACCCTGCCCGGGGTATTCCCAGTCCAGGTCGATACCGTCGAGAGCGTATTCTCGCAGCAGCGCGACGGCACTGCGTGCAAATGTACGCCGCGACGAATCGGTGAGCGCCGCATCCGAAAATCCGTCGGCCAACCAACCACCGACGGAGACGATCACTTTCAGCTTTGGGTTCTGCTTCTTCAAGGCGCGCAGCTTCGCCAGGTCATCGGCAACACCCGGCTGATCCAACAGCGCCCGACCGGCGTCGATGCGTGCGAAAGAGAAGTTGATGTGTGTCAGCTTTTCCGCGTGAATCACCGCGGGAATCGACCCGCCCTGCACATAGGCTACGACTCGGGACCCGGCCTCAGCGCTCGGGGTGTGCTGACTCTCCGCCGCCGCCGCGGCTGCGCACATCCATAACATTCCAGTTGCCAACAGCCGGGCGATAGACATTCTCGATAACCTCATGGCGTCTCAGAAACCCGAAAACGAGAGCCGCGATCTCGTCCGGACTCTCCATTGTCGCAAAATGCACGGTATCCAGAATGTGAATCTCGGCGCGAGGAGCGTCACGAAGATAAGCCAGTGCGCCGGGTGTGGTGAAAAAGTCGTCGCGACTTCCCCAGAGCACGAGTACCGGAGCGGACGTCTGGCGCAGAGCCGCTTGCCACGTGGGATACTTCGCAACGTTTGATCCGTAATCGAACCAGAGATCATTGCGTGCCTCGATCACTCCGGGCCTTTGCTCAGACGCCAGCATTAACAACACGGCGTCCGGGCTCAATTGCTGACTCTCGGTCCAATTCGACGCGCTGGGAAATGCGAGATTGCCGACGTAGTCCTTGCGGCGCTTGTCAACGGCGGCGTTGCGCTTCACCCAGTGTTGCCTCAACTCGCCATTAGGATCCTGTGCGGCAGGAAACCCGTCGAGATGAATGACCCCATTTTGGATGATCATCACCGTGACCGCCGCGGGGTTTTCGGTCAGCAGCCGAAAGCCGACCGGAACTCCGTAATCCTGCATATACAAGCCATATCGCTCGACCCCACGCGCCGTCAGAAACTTTCTGACCGTCTCGGCCAAATGGTCGAACGTATACCGATAAGACTGGTGATCCGGCGCACCCGAGTAGCCGAATGACGGGTAGTCGACAGCGAGGACGTGAACAGATCCCGAGTCGACCAGATGTTCCATCAACTCCTGATACATGATCGAGGAAGACGGGTTCCCGTGTAGAAAGACGATCGTGGGTGCCTTGACGGGGCCACCTTCTCGAAAGAACAGTTGGATTCCGTCAACGCTCTGCCAACCATAGGACAGATGCGCCGCGCTCGCTGTCCGCGCGCCAAAGAAGGTGAACAAAAGCAACAAAAACAGGCTCAACCTGGAGATCGCTCGCGGCGTCGTGACCATCGGAAGTTCCGTCAGCGGTGATCACTCGAGCCTACACCGCGGGAAACGCCGGATCGGCCAACTATAGGGCGTATTCGGACTCACTACGAAAAGCAGGGGCCGAGCTCGCGCACCTCGATGGTCGCCCATTGTGCGGCCGGGCATTCACGCGCGATGTCGATCGCCTGCTCCCGCGTCTCGCACGTAAGTAAGAAGAAACCGCCGATTACCTCCTTGGTTTCGGCAAACGGACCATCCGTAATCATCGCTGAATCGTCTCGCAACTTCACTCGTGCGCCCGAAGCGTCGCCCTTGAGAGATTGACTCATCACGAGCAAGCCGCGTTGCTTGAGGTCCTCGCTGAAGTTCACCATGCGCGCGTAGACGGCGTGGCCCTCGGCATCCGTCCGTGTATCGCGTTGTCCCTTGGGCTCAATCACCAGAAGCATGTACGCCATGACATCCCCTCTATCCCTCCCCTGTACCGCGGGGAATAACAAGAGTATCGCTGATTTTACGCACAGGAGTCTCCTGGTCCTGACCGTGCCGGCGAGTTCCCGCTTATGATGCGGAAACCACCGAACGGGAGCCTCCGAATGCCCTTGGAGATCGATCGAAGGCGCATGATCGCCAATTTGACCGGCAGCGTACTGGCCTTATCGATCTTTACCGGTGCCCGAGCGTCAAAGAGCGCCGAGCCTCGCATCGACGCCAGGCGACTGCAGGGCACCCTGGAAGAGTTGAGCACCTTCGGACGACCGACCGGCGGGAGCTTTGTGGACGGTGTCAGCAGGGTGGCCTACTCCGATGCGGATGTCGCCGGCCGCGCCTATGCCATGGGACTCATGAAGGATGCCGGTCTCGCTCCGGTCATCGACCCGGCCGGCAACATCATCGGCCGACGCCCCGGGCTCGACCGGGCGGCGCGACCCATTCTGATGGGCTCGCATATCGATTCAGTCCCGAGCGGGGGCAATTTCGACGGCGATGTGGGCTCGATGGCGGCGATCGAGGTGGTACGCACATTAAACGACCACCAGATCAGGACCCGCCATCCCCTCGAGGTCACCTTGTGGTCGAATGAAGAAGGCGGCCCGTTTGGCAGCGCCGCCGTCGTCGAGCCGGTGACGCAAGAGACGTTGGCGTTGCCTTTCAACGGAGTCACCATGCGCGACGGTCTACGCCGCATCGGTGGGGATCCGGATCGAATTGCCGAGGCGGTGCGGCCCGCCGGATCGTTGCATTGCTACCTGGAGCTTCACATCGAACAGGGCGGCATCCTGGCGAATTCGGCCATTCCGATCGGCGTTGTGGATGGCATCGTCAGTATCGACGAGTATGTCGTCGAGGTGCATGGCTTCGCCAATCACGCCGGTACCACCCCCATGGGAGAGCGTCGCGACGCGCTGCTCGCAGCCTCGAAGTTGGTCGAAGCGGTGCGGGAAATCACCACGCGCACACCCGGGCGGCAGGTTGGCACTGTCGGGCGTTTTCAGGTATTTCCGAACGCGCCCAACGTCATCCCGGGACTCGTCAAACTCTCCATTGAGTTTCGTGACCTGTCCGCCGATACGGTCGCGAGACTCGGCGCGGAAATCGCCGCCCGCGCGAAGGAAATTGCCGGGCAAACCGACACCGAGATTTCGCTACAGCGTGTCGCTCATGATCCGCCGGCGCTCGCGGACCCGTTGCTACAGAAGCAAATCGAGGCAGCAGCCGCGACCCTGAACCTCAAAACCATGCACCTGCCGAGCGGCGCAGGTCACGACGCGCAGTTCCTGGCCAAACTCGGGCCCATGGGCATGATTTTCGTGCCGAGCATCGGCGGCATCAGCCATTCACCCAAGGAGCTTTCCCGCTGGTCAGACTGTGCGAACGGTGCTGACGTACTCCTGCGGACGGTGCTCCGAGTTGATCGCGCCAAGTTGCAAGCTGCCGGATAGCCGAGTCGAGCCGAGGCTGGCAACGCCGGCAGCGATTACCTGGACAGAGCCCTCCGTAACAGCGCCACCCCGTGTGTTATATCCCGTGGCTCCACCGCGCCGTACCCCAGTACCAGACCCGAGTTCGGCGCGCCATCGATATAGTATCGATCGAGCGCGTGAATACTCACTCCCTGAGAAAGTAACGACCGTGAGACGGCACTGAGATCAACGGACCGACGCGCAAGGGCAGTCAGGTGCATGCCGTAGAACGACGGCAAAGGCGTCAGCCAATCACTCAAATTCTCCTGCAGCAACTTCAACAGCAGTTTGCGCCGCTCGCCGTAAACCTTGCTCATGGTACGAACATGACGCGTCAGATGACCCTCCGAAATGAATTTCGCGACCGCGCGTTGAATCGGTGTTGAACTATGCCAGTCCAGGCAGTTCTTCGCGGACACGAGTGTGCGCATCGCCCAGGCAGGCGCGACGATAAACCCCAACCGCAGGGCTGGTAGCATGCACTTCGAGAACGTGCCGACGTAGAACACCGAATTCGCGGCGTCAGAGGTTCGCAGGGCGGGCAAAGGGCTGCCGTCGAAGCGAAATTCGCCGTCGTAGTCGTCCTCGACAATAACCGCGCCGTACCTAGCCGCGAAGTCGAGCAACTCCTGACGTCGACGTAATGACATGGTCACACCAAGCGGAAATTGGTGCGACGGGCAGATGCTGATCACGCGCGCGTCCCGTGGCAACTGTTCGACAATGAGTCCTTCCGCATCGACACCGACCGACGCCACCTTCGCGCCGGCCGCGGCAAACGCGACACGCATGGGGGGATAGTGGGGATCTTCGATTGCAACCACGGTCTGGCTCGGAGTGACCAGGATCCTGGCCAACAGGTCGAATGCCTGCTGCGCTCCAGAGGTCACCACGATGTCGTCCGGCTGACATGCGACCGCACGCGTCACGGCAATGTGCTTCGCGATGGCGGCACGTAGCGCGTAATTCCCCTGATTTCCCTGCGGACTCTTGTTTCTCGGTGGTGCCCGTTCCAAACCGCGTAACTGCTTGGCGCTCACGCGGCGGAAGACGTCAAAGGGGAAGCGTCGCCAGTCCACCAGACCCGGTCTGAAGTCGATACGTACCGGGTCCCGGGTACGCGACGTGTAATCAATCTCGTCCCGCCAGAACCCCATCGCATCGCTGACGTCCGGCCGCAGCCAGAACTCGTTCAGCGGATAGGCCGGCCTCGATTCGAGACGCTCTGCGGACCGCGGCGGGCCCGGAATCCGGTTCGCAACGAAGGTGCCCGAGCCACGGCGCGCGGCCAGAAACCCCTCGCTCAACAGTTGCTCATAGACCTTGGCGGCCGTGTTACGCGAGACGCCGAAGTACCGCTCCGCTTTCCGGGTTGCCGGCAGACGCATGCCGAGCGTCAACCGCCCCTCAACGATCGCCTGCCGAAGTTGACTGCAGAGGGTGTGCGTGGCGTCGCGGGAGCCTTTTTTCGCCACATCGAGGTCGAGTTCGAACAGTGGATCCATCGCTCCTGGCCTTGGAAAGTGGCCCCTCGATTTTCCCCGAAGTGGCCCTTCACGGGAAGTAGGCCTCTTGTTCAGATGGAGGTCAATGGATCCGCGGAGCTGATGATGACATTTTCCACGCGTCGCGCCACCCTCGCCCTCCTCGCTGGCATCAGCGCACTAACGCTGTCGCTACCCGTCGGCGCGGTTGGAGAGGACACACAGCGCCCGGACGCGGCCGAGCACGACGGGCAGCATGACTTCGATTTCAATATCGGAGTCTGGAACACGCATATCAAGCGCCTCACGCACCCGTTGTCAGGCTCGAGCGATTACGTTGAGCTCAATGGCGGGCGTGGTGACAGTGCGCAAATTCTGGGACGACCTGGGAGGTCAACTGGATCAACGACTACACGCGTGTCAGTACTCCATGAGGCGCGGAATCACGTTAACCCGCATTTCTACTCGCGGAGGAAGCGCCGGACTCATTCCGGCGCTTCACGCATTCACGGCTGCGCCGCGATAGAGCCGCTGTCGAGAAACCGGCATACCAGTTCGGCTGCGCGCTCGGCGCCGTCTTGCACGACGACTTGCGCAGCCACTTCCGCCGCTCGCACCGCGTAAGTCGAGTTAGCGAGTAGCGGCTCGAGTGACCGCGCCGCTGTCGCGGGTTTGTATTGTCGGTAGTGAATCGAGCGCCCTACGCCGAGCCGTGCAGCACGAGCCGCGTTATCAAACTGATCGCCATAGAACGGGACAATCAACTCAGGGCGCCCGGCCCGCAAGGCCTGCGCAAGCGTGCCAACACCGCCTTGGTGCACTACGGCGGCGGCACGTTGGAAAAGTTGCGAGTGGGGGACATAGCGGCACGCCAGAAAGTCGCCACCCCGGTCCTGCTGTAGGATGGGATCGACACGATCGCCCATGAGAAGGATCGCTCGGCGACCCAGTTTGCGAGCAGCTGCCAGGCTGTCACGATAAAAAGCCTCGGCGCCAGAATAGTTCACGACCATACTGCCGAGTGTAAAGGCGATCGGCGCACTCCCGTGGGCCATAAACTGCTCGATCTCGGGAGCGAGTCCGCTCCGGCCGCCCCCTTCATTGTCGTAGTACGCGAATCCAACGACTTCACTCGGCGACGGATAATCCGGCTGAGACGCCCCCAGGAGCGGCGAGTACAGACCGATAGCCCCGGGCCGCGTGAATTGGCCATCGAAGAAGACATCGCTACCGTCGTTCGGCAGACCTATCTCGGCGCGAAATACCCGAATCGGACGCGTCAGCCATCGCACCAGGGTGCGCTTGCTGAAGTTGAAAACTGCGCCGGCGACCCTTGGACCCAATTTCCGCAGCAGCGGACCCAGCCAGGTGAGGTGCGGAACGATCGGCGGATCATAGGCGGACATGAACATCATCGGTTGGAGCACGATCGCAATACACGGGATCCGCTCCTTCTCGGCGGCAAGGCGGGCACCGAATGCAATGCTGTTCGAGAGCACCAGGTCCGCCCCACGCTGGAGGGTCAATGCATTCTCATAGGCCGTGCGCAGATAGGGAAACAGGACCTTACGGAACAGGAACTCCTCGGACTCAATGACACGGCGGAACACCTCGGCCTGTTCCATTCCCAGGTCGTTGAACACGTCGGTAAATGCGGGTTGGGTCGCTTGGAATTCGAGGCCTTCGGACTCGACCTTTTCCCGGTATTCAGGAAACGAGGCGATAACCGCGGCGACGTTGCGGCGCTTGAGTTGCAAGGCGAGTGCTATGAAGGGATGCAGGTCCCCGAGTGATCCGATCGTATTCAGTACGACGCGATATTGTCGTGCCAACGCCTCAGTCCTGTGTGGAGGTCAATCGAATACGAACCGGTAGACAACCCCCTTGTACGGAGGCTTCCACTGATCGAACGCCCCTGTCACGAACACCGTTCGTGCCCCGTCAGAACCAAACGCAATGTTAGTCACATAGGGGACCGTCACGTTGATTGTTCGCAATAGGTGGCGGTCCTCTCCCACTACCAACACGCGCCCGGATCCATTCTGTGCGATGTAGTAGTTGCCGTCGGGACCCAGCTTGAATCCATCCGGCCCGTTGTAGGCATCCTGATTCGGGGTCGGCGCGGCCAGATCCTGCATGCGCGCCCAGACCCGTCGCTCGCCGAGAGAGCCATCCGCACGCACAGAGAAGGCGAGAATCCGTCCTGCCAGCATCTCGGCGACCAGCAAGGACTTGCCGTCCTTGGAAAGTGTCAGGCCGTTGGGATAGTGGATGGTATTCGCGACTTCGGTAAGTTCGGCACCGCCGGGGCCCAGGTGGAGCACAGCACCCGTAATGGGGGCTGCGACATCGTAAGTGCCCGACGCGGAGAAATAGATTCCTCCATGTCCGTCGGCGGTAAAGTCGTTCGGGCCGTGGAACGGGCGGCCCCCACTGTCCGCGGAGAAAGCACGCACCTCTCCACCGTGCTCATCGAGTTCGATCAGGGAGTTGGCGTCGTAGCAAGCGACCAGCAAATGCCCTGTGCCGAACTCGATCAGACCACTTGGTCCGCAGCCCTCTTTCTTCCAGTACCGCCGGACCTTGCTACCGTCCCACGACTTGATATCGTTTCCAGCGTACTCGACATAGAACAGCACGCCGCTATGCCATAGCGGGGCTTCCGGATACACCGCCGCGTTGTCGAGGACGGTGCCCTCCGCTCCGGCTCCCCCTGCCACGGCGACCGAAAGGAAGCAGCTCGCAAGCAACGCCAGGCGTCGATTGCGCCTCGTTCCAGGGGCCATGGATTATTCTCCAGTGTTCTTGTTATTCAACGTCGATGATAACCTTGCCCCGGGCGTGCCCCTGCTCCAGGTAGCCGATGGCTGCCGCAGTTTCGCTCAATTTGTAACGCCGGTCGATAACCGATACCAGCTTGCCAGTCTCCATCAGCTGGCGCAGCGTTTCGAGATCGGCCTGGTCCAAATCCGCCAGCATGAAGATCATCTTCTGGCTGACGAAGGGTGAAACCAGCAGCGCTTTGAGCGAGCCCCGCAAAGGCCCGAGCCAGGGGTCATCGCTGGGTCCGCCGACCATCACCAGCCTGCCCGTCGGAGTCAACACGCGCCGATATTCCGACAGCGAATGACTCCCAACGCTGTCGATAATCAGGTCGTAGTGTTGCGAGCCGCGCGTGAAGTCCTCGCGCGTGTAGTCAATGACACGATCAGCGCCGATGGAGCGCGCCATGGCCACGTTCCGGGTGCTGCATACAGCGGTCACGTCAGCACCCAGGGCCTTTGCGATTTGCACGGCGAACGGACCCACACCTCCCGACGCCCCGTTGACAAGCACTTTCTGACCGGCCTGAACCATCCCTTTATCACGCAAGGCCTGTAACGCTGTGATGGCCGCAATTGGCACCGCCGCCGCCTGCTCAAATGTCATGTTCGCCGGCTTCAGCACCACCGCCCCATTGGCTCGAACGGTCACATATTCCGCGAACGACCCGTCCGCACCGCCGAACACTTCGTCGCCTGGCTTAAACCTCTGGACGCTCTTTCCGACCGCCTCGACCGTGCCCGCGAAATCAACGCCCAGCCGGATGTCTTCGGGCACCCCATACCCGACACCCCCGACGCGCATGATGTAAGGCTTGCCCCGCATGTAGTGCCAGTCCAGCGGGTTGACGGATGCCGCATGCACCTTGACCAGCAATTGGCCATCCGCCGGGGTCGGCTTCGCAATGTCTTCGACCTTGACGACCTCGGGCCCGCCGTAACACCGATAGACGATCGCCTTCATCGGTTGCGCATTGGCGGGCAAGGCCGCAGCAGCGCCACACGGGGAATCGTGGCTCAGAACCCCCGCCAGCGTCCCCAACGCCACGACCACCAGCAACAAAACGACGCTCAGCACCTTGGATCGTCGAGTCATGGTTTCATTTCCGCCCGCGGGGGTACGGCCGCGCTCATTCCATGACTATCGCCTGCCGACGACTAGCTGACCAGCCCCCTTGCGACGAATGCCAGCCGGGCCCGCCAGACTGACGACTCCGACCTACTCGCCCTTCGCCCCTCCAGCCTTGAAAGACTCCAACTCCTCCGTATACCGGGCATTACGCACGCCACCGCTGGAGTAATCCTCCTCCACCGACTTGACCCAACGTTTCATTTCGGGGACGTACCAGTACGCCTTGTAGAGCCTTCCGGTAGTCTCCCGCGCGGTCGTGTTTTGTACCTGGGTGACCAGGGTGGCTCCGCTCTGTCCGGACTGCGCGCTCTGCACGACGTTCTGGCCGGGCGCCAGTTCCGCCTGCCAACGACCGTCCGCTTCGATTTTCCAGGCCTGGAATTTTCCGGCAGGCACTTCGACCGTCTCGAGGCCCACGACGGTAAAATGAGTGTTGAACTTCTCGGACTTGTGGTTCTTGTTGGGATTGTCTTCGCTGTAGGCCACGTCCCAGGATTTCCCCTGTGACAGTGGAAACACCACCGGCCGATTCACGACAGTCTCTTTGCCATTGACATCGCGCAAGCGCGCCCAGTCAGCGCCGACAAAAATCTCCCTGGGCGGCTGCGTCGAGCCGCTCGCCTTCACGGAGAGGAAGATCGTGGAGGAAGTCACACGTGTCACGGTGATTTCGTTGTGTGTCTGATTCCACGCCGAGGGGGCCTTCTCACTCGTCGTCCGAACCGTCCAGGTATCTCCCTCCTTCACGGCCGGACGCTCGATGGGCACTTCCGACCATGCGCTCGAGCAAAGCACCAGACCCACCAGACCTGAGAGAAGTTGCTTCACGGCGCCATCCATTAGTCACAGGTGATACAAAATTATAGGCTAAGCCACCGGCGCAGACGAAATCATCGAAAAAATCATAGTTACAGTCGGAAACCGGTGCGCTCGAGCGTCTTTGGGACACCGCCCCCCAATTCGGGGGCCCACGCTACCCCCGGAGGTCGAAATGAGACTTTACGAATTTGCCCCCACCCGATCGATCCGCGCACGCTGGACGCTCCAGGAACTGGGCGTCGACTTCGAGCCCATTACCGTCAATCTCGTCAAGGGAGAAAACCGCCTACCCGAATTTCTCCAGCTCAACCCCACCGGCAAGGTCCCGGTACTGGTCGATGGCGACCTGGTGCTGACCGAATCCGTCGCCATCGTGGTGTACCTCGCGGAGAAATACCGTGACAAGGCCCTCCTGCCCACAGATCCCGTGCAACGTGCCGAACTCAATCGCTGGCTTCTGTTTACGGCGACGGAGCTCGAGCAGCCCCTGTGGCGCATCGCCCGGCACACGTTCCTGTATCCCGAGCGCGATCGTCTGCCCGGTGACGTGACTCTCGCCGGCAACGAGTTCAGGAGCATGGCCGCTATATTGGAACAACACATGCAACAGCGGCAATTCGTCGTGGGTAGTGTTGTAACGGTCGCCGATTTCGTACTTGCCTACACGCTCGACTGGGGCAACGAAGCCGGGCTCCTGGGCGATTGCCCGAAACTGCTCGCCTACATGGAGGAAATGTATCGCCGCCCGCACGCTCCGCCGCGCATTGCCGCGGCGCTTCGGAGCGTCATGTCATGAGCAGCGTCTCGCCTTTGCGCCTAGTACGCCAGCGCGCACCCATCAGCACGCATCTCGCTCGCCGCCGCATACACCCGATCCTTGCCGTCCTGCCGGTTCTCGATGCATTCATAGCGCCCGAAGCCCCCGTCCGATTCGCCAATCTTCCAGCCCATAGCCGCCAGCGCGGCCCGTGTTGCCTCCGGTATGCCGGCCTCGAGACGCAAGAGTCCGGTCGGCCCCAGACCGACTTCGTCCTCACCCATGGACTGAGATGAGCCTTCGTGATGCCAGCGCGGGCTGTCTCCGGCGGACTGGACCTCGAGGCCATAGTCGCGGCGGTTCACAATGATCTGAGTCTGCCCCTGCGGCTGCATGTCACCGCCCATGACCCCGAAACTCAGCCAGGGTTTGCCATCGCGAACGGCAAAACCGGGGATGATGGTTTGGAACGGCCGCTTGCCCGGCGCGTAGATGTTAGGGTGTCCGTCGACGAGGCTGAAGAGTTGCCCGCGATCCTGGAACATGAAGCCCAGGCCGTCGGCCACCAGGCCGCAGCCCATGCCGCGGAAGTTGGATTGAATCATCGAGACCATCAAGCCATCCGCATCGGCGGCAGTAAGGTAGGTCGTGTCGCCGTGCGAGGGAGCCTGACCCGGGTGCACCGGAGTCAGGATGCGGTCTGGGCGGATGAGTTTGGCCCGCTGCGCGGCGTAGTCCTTGGAGATGAGCCACTCGACCGGGATTTTCGAGAAATGCGGGTCGGCGTAGTAGCGCGCGCGGTCTTCGTACGCGAGGCGCTTCGCCTCCACCTGCAGGTGCAGCGACAACGGTGACTGAAACCCGGCGCCGCGCATATCGAACTGTTCGAGTATGTTGAGCATCTGCAGCGTCGCGATGCCCTGAGTGTTGGCGCCGAGCGCATAAACATCGACGCCACGGTAATCTGTTTTGTAGGCCTCGACCCATTCACTGTGATGCGCGGCGAGGTCCTCGGCGCTCAGCCACCCACCGATGCGTTTGAAATAGGCGTCGATGGTCTGAGCGATCGGTCCCTTGTAGTACGCATCACGTCCACCTTCCGCGATCAAGCGATAGGTGCGCGCGAGGTCGGGATTGCGGAACACAGCCCCGTTGGCCGGTCCATCGCCGTAGGTATGAATGGCGTTATCGAGCTCTTCGATAGCGGCGCGTCGATTGCGGAAAGCCGCCATGCCGCCACGTATGTAGTGGGCGATCATGTCGGGAACCGGAGTGCCCGCCTCGGCCATATGGATAGCGGGCGCGAATAAGTCCGCCCATTTCAGCCGCCCATAGCGCTGATGTAGCGTCCACCAGGCGTCGCAGGCACCGGGCGTGGACACAGGTAGCGCGCCAACGGGCGGCAACGAGCCGTTGTTCACACGCGAGCGCACGATTTCGAGAGTGAGCTTCCGCGGTGACGCACCCGACCCCGCCAGTCCGACGACTTTGCCCCGCTTGGGATCCCACAACATGGCGAAACAATCGCCACCTATTCCGCTCGACGTCGGCTCTAGAAAGCCGAGACAAGCGTTCATGGCGACAGCCGCGTCGACCGCGGATCCCCCGCGCTTGAGAATCTCGATGCCGGTCTGAGTCGCCAACGGATGCGCGGTTCCCGCGGCTCCGGAAGTGCCGTAGACGGCGGTTCGCGACGCAAAGCTCGCTCCCGTCACACGGTCGCCGGCATGCACATCATTGCGAATGAACCGCTCTTCGCCAGGTGCCCACGCCGGCGGCCCCGCAGTTTGTCCCGATGAGGGCGTCGCGGCGGCACCCTGAGCGCTCTCCACGCCAGACGCCAAAAGTGGCGCAGCGACGGCGGCGACAGGAACGGAGGCGAGGAATCTTCTTCTGTGCATCAGGCTCTCCAGCGGTGAGCTTTTAGCGTGGCGCAGCATTTTCATGAATGCAAGCGTTTGCGCGAAACCAACAGCCCCGCCACCGAAGTTGCCCGACAGGGTTTGCCAAAGCGACGGATTTTCGCCACGCTACCCCTAATGTCGAGGGCGATTAAATATGCTGGCGCGATTGCTATCGCAACGGCGGCTATCGCGCTACGTTGGTTGCTGATTCCATGGCTCGGGTCAGACGTTCCGTACGCGACGCTGATCGGAGCCATCGCCATCGCGGTCTGGATGGGCGGGTGGGGACCGGCGCTCGCCGCGGCGGTCTTCGGCTTCGTCGGCACCGCATTCGTCATAGGCAGGCCACTCGGCAGTCTCCCGGTAGATCGCAACCACACGATCGTGGGCGTGACGCTGTACGCCGTCACCTGCTTGCTCATCATTGTCCTCGGCGAAGCAATGCGCCGGGCTCGCGACGCCTATCGCCGCTCCCAAGAGCGCTTCCTGCGCTCCCAGGAGGTCGCGATTCAAGGCTACGCGCTGCTCAAGACTCGCCGCGATCGCGCCGGAAAGATCGTCGACTTCGATTTCGAGTACATCAACCCGCTCGGCGCTGCCATCGGCCGGTCCGAGCCGGAGCGAGTCGTGGGACGCCCCCTGACGACCGTGATGCCCGGCTCCTGCGCTGCGGGACTGCTGGAGGCCGCGAGCGAAGTCATTAAGACTGGCGCGCCCGCGGATATCGAGCTCGCCGACTCGAGCGTCTCACCTGCCGCGTGGATCCGGTATCTGATCGTGAAGGTGGAAGACGGGATCGCGCTGTCCTTCTCCGACATCACGCAAACCAAGCAGCTGGCTTTGGAGCTGAAGCAACGCGCGGCCGACTTACAACGGACGAACGTCATCAAGAGCCTGTTTCTGGCCACCCTCTCCCATGAATTGCGCAATCCGCTCGCGCCACTGCGCTACGGGCTCGCGATTCTCAAGACTCGCATGCCGGACGACGTCGGTGACGTCCAGGCCATGATGGAGCGCCAGGTTCGGATGGCGACCCGATTGATCGATGATCTTCTGGATGCGGCCCGGATCGATCGGGGCAAGCTGGAATTGCATCGGGAAAGGGTGGCGATCGACTCGGTCATCAGCGCCGGAATTGAGACCGCGCGGCCGAACATCGAAGGCAGGTCGCACGAGCTGCTGGTACGACACGCCCCCCGCCCTCTCTACGTCGACGGCGACTCCATCCGGCTCGTCCAGGTTATTGCCAACCTGCTGAATAACGCGGCGAAGTTCACTCCGCCCAAGGGCCGCATCGAGATCTGGGTGCGCGCGAAAGCCGAGCACGTAATCATCCGCGTGCGTGATAACGGTCTCGGAATCGCACACGCCGATCTCGCCAGTATTTTCGACATGTTCGTTCAGTTGGGCTCGAGTGAAACCCATTCCGTGGCAGGGCTCGGTCTCGGACTGGCGCTCGCCCGATCGTTGATCACGCTACACGGTGGCGAGATCACGGCGCACAGTGCCGGCCTGCGTAAAGGCAGCGAGTTCAGAATTCGCCTGCCCTTGGCAGATACCCCCGCGGATAGCAGCGATGAGCCCGAGACCGTGCGTCCGGCTCATACCGCGCGGCGGATATTGGTAGTCGACGACAATGTCGACGCCGCGACGAGTCTCACCACCCTCCTGGAATACAAGGGACACTCCGTCCGGACCTGCTTCGATGGAGCGACCGCGTTCGAGGTCGCGACCCACTCGCCGCCCGAGATCGCGTTCATCGATCTGAACATGCCGGACCTTGACGGAGTCGAACTCGCCCGGATGATCCGCCGACAACCCTGGGGCGAAAACGTGAAACTCATCGCACTCACGGGCATGGGGCAGCCGGCCGACGTGGAGCGCACGCGTGCGGCCGACTTTGACCAGCACATGACCAAACCCGCCGATCCCGACGAACTGTTCCGGGCCATTGCTACACCTCGCCGGGTAGCGCCACTGACCGAAGCTCGTGTTGGCGATGACCTCGCCATCGCCGAGCGCCTCAGCTGACAGTTCCCGCGCGGGCGGCTCTGCCCACGCCTCGGTCAACAGCGTCGCCGATCACCGTCGATCATCGACGCCCCCGTGGTCCTAGGACCGCGCTCCGGCCATTTCCAAGACAAATTGGAGAAATGCGTCCGTTGTCTTGTACAAACTTATGGTAGTTTCGCGAACTATCGCCTACCTTTCTCTGTCAAATGGGGGATTGACTCAGACGGTGTTTAGAAGTTTTGCGTAAGGAGCCATCGGGCCCAGCACCGGGGCTTCAGGCCCGTTCCGGGCGCTTTGATCCCGACTATGTACGGTACCGTACAGATCGTGGGCGGGGGCCACCGCTCTACTCATAGGTACGGTACCGCACAGACCGCGCGGGGTGCGCGGGGCTTTACTCAAACGAAAAACGTCCGACTATTCGAGGTGGTTTATCGCTTCTCCAATGCAGCTCCTGAAGGAGCAGAAGCAGTCCCTTATCCGTGAGCATACCCAGCCCGATGACCTGAAGGGACTGTCCCAGGTTCTGACCACCCTCGCGGCTCTGGCTCTGCTTTGGCTGCTCGCCATCGCGAGCAGCGGCATTTCGCTCTGGCTCACCGCCATCGTGGTATTGGCCATGTGCCTGTTTACCTTACGTGTGTTCGCTCTCATGCACGAGTGCGGGCACGGCAGCATTTTCCGCAGTCAACGGCTCAATCGCGGCTTCGGATTCGTCCTGGGTGTCGTCGCCGGGATGCCGCAGTATGTCTGGGCGCGGAATCACGACTATCACCATACCCATAACGGCAATTGGCAAAAGTATCGTGGACCGTACACGACCATGTCGATCGGCGAATATGCGGCCCTGAGTGAGCTGCAGCAGCGCCTCTACCAGACCAAATGCAGCATCGTGCTGGCGCCCCTCGTCGGTTTCATCTACCTGATTTTCAACCCGAGATACACGTGGCTGCGGGGAAGCATCGCCCTCGTGGCTCACATCGTCAGGAACAAGATCGCGCAGCCTGGCGTGTCGCTGAAGTCGCACGCCGCCAGTTTCAAGACACGCTACTGGAAATCGGATAAAGAGTACTGGCACATGTTCTGGAACAATGCCGTACTGCTGAGTTGGTGGGCAGTGATGTGTTGGTTCGTCGGCGCCTCGCTATTCTTCCCCATCTACCTCATCAGCGTCTCCCTCGCGGGCGGCGCCGGCATCATACTGTTCACCGTCCAGCACAACTTCGAGCACGCCTATGCGAGCGACGATGCGGACTGGGACTACGACAGGGGCGCCATCAACGGGACGAGTTTCCTGATCCTGCCGGGATTCCTGAACTTTTTTACCGCCAATATCGGCTATCACCACATTCACCACCTCTCGCCGCGGATTCCGAACTACTGCCTGGTCGAGTGTCACAACACCTACCCGCACCTGTTCACGGATGTCAGACGCCTGCGATTGTCCGACGTGCAGAATTCCTTGAAATGCATTCTCTGGGACACGCGGGCGCAGCGGATCATCACGGTAGCGGAATACCGCGCAACGGCGACAGTGACAGCCTGAGTCAGCGCGTGCCGGCTCTACCGTGTACCGTAGAGGCGGTCTCCCGCATCGCCGAGCCCCGGCAGAATGTACCCGTGATCATTCAACTCCGGATCGATCGACGCGGTCCACACGCGGACCTCCGGGTGGTGGGCGTGAAACTTCGCCAGCCCTGTCTGGGTCGCGAGCAGGCAGACAAAACGTAACTCGCCGGCGCCGTGCTCCTTGAGGCGGTCGATCGCGGCGACCGCGGTGTTGCCGGTGGCGAGCATGGGATCGACAGCGATGACGACACGCTCAGCCAGGTTGGTCGGGGCCTTGAAGTAATATTCGACCGCGACCAGGGATTCCGGGTCGCGATACAGCCCGATGTGGGCCACGCGGGCGGACGGCACCAGGTCGAGCATGCCCTCGAGAAGCCCCATCCCGGCGCGCAGAATCGGCGCGAACACCAGTTTCTTGCCAGACAGCACACTCGCGCGCATCGGCATCAGGGGCGTCTCGATGTCGATCGGATCGAGCGGCAGATCGCGCGTCACCTCGTAGCAGAGCAGCGTGGCAATCTCACGCAGCAGCTGGCGAAATCCCTTTGTCGAAGTGGTCTTGTCGCGCATCAGTGTCAGCTTGTGCTGAACCAGCGGATGCCCGACCACAGTTACGTTGTTCATTAAAACACCGTCCCATCACTCGAGATCTGAAAAGGTGGACCCGCGGCGGCGCGTTTCTCGCGGGCGATCAGACGGCCCGCGGCCCAGGTACCGCCCTCGAGCACCCGCGGGAGCGGAAACTCCTCCGCGGCGAGCCCGAGTTGCGCAGCGACCAGCGGCACGATCTCGTCGAGCAACGCGACGGTGGCGGAGCGCCAACCCACGACGAATGGATCCGACACATTGTAGGTCCGGGAAAACGCCGCGGCGTCACAGGGCACGAGCACGCCCATGTCGACAAACAGCCCACCGTTGCGGTATTCGGCAAGCCCCGTCAGGGCACCGACATCGACAACAGTCAGGCCGGCGTTTTCCAACGGTTCGATGAGCGAGTACGCCAGCCATTGCGACAACTTGTGCAGCGGCACGAAACCGTCCGCGGGTCGCTCGCCCCGCAGAGCCGGATACGGCCAACAATCCCCGAGCGGAACGCCATCCAGCACCGGACGGTTCGGCCAGATCGATCCAAGACCTTCCAGAAGGACCTCGAGGATGGTGGCCGCAGCGAGGCGACCTTGCGGCGAAGCGCGAGCTGATAACACATCGAACAGTCCGCCGGGCCGTGGCAGGTCGGCCAGGGCGAACAGGTCCGGGCGACTCTGCATAGCGCTACCCAACCGATTCAACAGCGCGGCACGCCCACTCGCTCCCTGCAGGAGATTGCCATCGCCTGACTGAAACGCGTCATCCACGGCTCGCGCGTCGAGACGGCAAAGTGCCGCCGCGTCGGCGCGCAGTGGATCGCGAGGATCGTCCGACAGGCCGCCCCATTCAAACCAACGAAGACTCGCCAGCGCAAGACCCTCCGATCGCGCCGCGGTCAGACCGGTAGTAGAGTCGTGGTATCGCCACTCCGCACCCGCGCCCGCATCGAGCAATACAGACGTAATGGCGAGATCGAAAGCAGCCCGAGCCGCAGCTGCGGAGTTCTCCCAAGACCTCTGGGCCGCGATGGCACTCCAAAGATCCCGACCGTCAAACACAAAGTGCCGCCAGCGCGCATGAAACGGTGGGTGCAGTGTGGGATACCGATCGCGCACGACCTTCCCCACGAACTCGGCCGTATCCCGCAACCGGTCCATATCGACGGTCCAATCGTCCAGGGAGCGATCGAGTGCCAAGGTCAATACACGACGCGCCGTGCTCCGCACCGCCGCCGCGGAAAGCAGCGACCGCGCGCTATCGTCAGGCGAGCCTTCCGCCCGCTGCTCAATAGTCCTTGAGATCACGCCCAACCACGCATGCGAGGTCGTCCACAACCGCGTCCGGTGTGAAATAGCCTGCTGCTTTTTTAGCCTCGATCTCGACCTGCGCATCCGGCGGCACCAACTCGGCGGGGATCGGGACCCGCTCGCCGATTTCGATCCCGGCGGCGGTGAGCGCATCGTGCTTGAGGTTCGACATCGACACCAGGCGATCGATCCGACCGACACCGAGCCAATGCAACACATCGGGCATGAGCTGTTGGAAACGCGCGTCCTGCACACCCGCCACACACTCGGTACGCGCGAAATAGGTCGCGGCCTGGTCGCCGCCGGGCTGGCGCTTGCGGGCGTTGTAGACGAGAAACTTGGTGACTTCTCCGAGGGCTCGCCCTTCCTTGCGGTTGTAGACGATTAACCCGACCCCACCACTCTGAGCCCCTCGAACACACTCCTCGATGCCGTGCGTGAGATACGGGCGGCAGGTACAGATGTCGGAACCGAAAACGTCGGACCCATTGCACTCGTCATGAATCCGGCAAGTGAGCGGGCGCGCGGGGTCGTGAATGGCCGCGGGGTCACCAAAGATATAGAGCGTCATGCCGCCGATCGGAGGCAGAAACACGTGGACGTCGTGACGCGTTACGAGTTCGGGATACATGCCGCCAGTCTGCTCGAAAAGGGTGCGGCGAAGTACACCCTCCGTTACCCCGAAACGCGCGGCCACACCCGGCAGATACCACACCGGATCGATAGCGGCCTTGGTGACACTGACCTCCCCGCCCGGGTGCACGATCACGCCATCCTCCTCGATACGGCCGAGCCGGATCGCATCGCGGATCTCATGCAGTGTCAGCCTGGCTCGCGTGATGGCAATGGTCGGGCGGATATCCAGGCCGGTCTCAATTTCGGGGCGGAAATCCTCCGCCACCCGATGGCCCCAGGGATCGAACGAAACGATACGGGTGTCACCGGCCCACTGGGGGTGTGGACCCACCTCAACGACCGGGTGGGTATCCTTCAGATCGGGGCGAGCCACCGGATCGAGCGTCCCCGAAGAAACCGCCAGCGCGCGATAGATTGAGTAGGCCCCGCCGTGAGCGCCGATGACGTTACGATTGGATCCTGCCGTGACCGAAGCTATAACAGGGCCTCGCGCCCGTGCCTCCGGTGCCCCCCAGGTAATCGGGTAGGAGTGTGCCTTGCCCCCCGCAGCCGCAGGGTGCGAAGTCAGCCGGATGTGCCCTGATGTGTTTTTCGAGGTCACGGTGGTACACAGCCTAGCTCACTCGACTAGACAAAGTCTCGGGCGCTCGTCACGGCACGCCCTGTACTCTAGGGGCCCCGACCGGGGCCCCCTTATTGCAAAGGCATGACCTGATGTACCTGCCCAATTCCAGCCGCTACAAGGAACTCCCCTACGTCCGCTGCGGCAGCAGTGGTCTGCGCCTGCCGCGCATCTCACTCGGCCTTTGGCAGAACTTCGGCGGCAGCGCGCCCTTCGAAGGTGCGCGCGAGATGGTGCTGCGATCGTTCGATCACGGCATCACACACTTCGACCTCGCCAACAATTACGGGCCACCGCCGGGCTCGGCCGAGGAGAATTTTGGCCGCATTCTCGCCGCCGACCTGGCGGCCTACCGCGACGAGCTCGTCATCTCCACCAAGGCCGGCTACCTGATGTGGGACGGCCCCTACGGCGAATGGGGCTCGCGCAAATACGTGCTTGCCAGTCTCGATCAGAGTTTGCGGCGCATGGGCCTGGAGTACGTCGATATCTTCTACTCGCACCGCTATGACCCGAACACGCCGCTCGAGGAAACCATGGGAGCCCTCGACACGGCCGTGCGCAGCGGCCGGGCCCTGTATGTCGGAATTTCCTCGTACGGTCCGGAAAAAACCCGCGCGGCCGCGGCCATCCTGCGCGACCTGAAGACGCCGTTCATCATTCATCAGCCCTCCTACTCGATGCTCAATCGTTGGATCGAGAGCGAGTTGCTCGATGTGTTGCAACAGGAGGGTTTGGGTTGCATCGCATTCTCGCCACTGGCCCAAGGTCTACTCACCGCGAAATACCTCAAGGGTGTGCCGACTGGCTCACGTGCCGCGGAAAATGGCTCCTTTCAAAAACGGCTGGTGAACGAGAAGAACCTCGAAAGCGTACGGGCGCTGGATCGAATCGCGCAGGAGCGCGGCCAGAGCCTCGCACAAATGGCCATCGCCTGGGTCTTGCGCAAGCCGGAGGTCACCAGCGCACTCATTGGCGCCAGTCGCTGGACACAGATCGCGGAATGCCTGGGGGCCTTGAAGAATCTGAAGTTCAGTGCCGACGAGCTGGCACAGATCGATCAACACGCCCCCGATGGCGGTCTGAATATCTGGGCCGACTCGAGCGGGCACGGGTAATTTACCGCCGTACCCGTGCACCCTACGGCCCTTCCTCATGCGTATTCCTCTATATGAAAGGGAGGAAATCTCATGCACACCCGGAAACTCGCTGCTGCACTCGCCTGCCTCATGCTTCCCGTGCTGGCCACCGCACAAGACGCGCAACTGAAGCTACCCTCGTTTGCGGACCTGAAGGATAAAGCGGTCAAATCGGTCGACATCACGATCGGCTCATCTGTGCTGGGCTTCATGGGCTGGATGATGCACGGTGACGACAAGGACACCGTGGAGCTGAAGAAAACTCTCACCGGATTGAAGTCGGTACAGATCCGCAGTTATCAGTTCACCTCGGACTTCGCGTACTCGCGAGCCGACGTGGACGCTGTGCGGTCACAACTGTCCGGACCCGGCTGGAGCCAGTTGATCAAGGTGCACGATCAACACAAGAGCGAGGATGTGGATATCTACATCGCGCTCGACAAGCAGACCATCAAGGGACTGGCGATCATCGCGGCCAACCCTCACGAATTCACGATTCTCAATATCGTGGGCGCCGTCGCCCTCGAACAGGTTGCGAAACTGCGCGAGACCTTCGGAGCCCAGGGCGGCGCCGGTATGTGAGCGCAGACCCGGCCCTCGAGACCGAAGAGCTGTTGACCCGGGCGCTCGCCGGCGATGCGGCGGCGTTCGGGATGTTGGTTCGCACACAGCAGCGCTCGGTGTACAGCCTCGCGCTGCGCATGTTGTCGGACCGCCAGAAGGCCGAAGACCTGGCGCAGGAAGTCTTCCTGCAACTCCATCGCAACCTGGCGTCGGTCGAATCCGGCGAGCACCTGCAGTTCTGGTTGCGTAAGGTGACGGTGAATCGCTCGATAGACCGGTTACGGCGGGAACCCCGGTTCGAGGCGTTACCGCTGGAAGCGGCCGACTCTGTGGCCTGCGAAGCGCAAGACACCGACCCTCTGCTGCTGCGCCGACTGAACAGCCTCATGAAGCAGCTTCCGGCGGCTCCTCGGGCGGTTCTCCTGTTGCGCTACCAGGAAGATCTCGATCCAACAGAGATTGCACGAATGCTGAGTATGTCTGTCAATACCGTTAAGAGTCACCTGAAGCGCTCATTGGCATTATTGCGTGAGCGCCTCGGGGAGACCGCGAGGTCACCGACATGAGTAACGATCTGGAAGACTCGCTTCGGGCAGCGCTGCGGCCCGTCGATCCGGGTGAAAAATTCACCGCAGGCGTGATGACACGCATTGCCGACGAGTCCACGCACACATTGCGGGCGCCACGACCGTATGCCACCGCACTGCGCTGGACTTCGGTGGCGCTGGCGGTTTCTTTCGTGATGGGAATCCTCATCGCTCGTGAGTTGCAATTGCGACGTACACAGCGAGGGCTCGAAGCGCGAGCAGAGTTGATACAAGCCTTGAAGCTGACGGGTGAGAAACTGGACATCGCCTACCGTGTAGTCAACGACGCAGAGCATACGGAGCCGGCCAAGGATTCCGGTGTGTAAGCCATGAACACTCTCACCAAGAGAAAACTGCCGGCGCTCGTTGCAATGTTGGCCCTGCTGGCCCTGCTGTCCCGAATGGCCGTCGCCGCGCCACCGGCTCCGTTGAAGTTGCCTGACTTCGATGCTCTGGCCGCGAAGGCGGCGCAGTCCGTCAACATCACCCTGGACTCCAACCTTCTGGGCCTGGCCGCCGGCTTCCTGGACTCCAGCAAACCGGAGGATGCCGCCGCGAAAGAGTTGGTCGCCGGGCTGCGCGGCGTCTATGTCAGGAGCTATACGTTCGACCAGGACTTTGTCTATGCGGCAGCGGACCTCGACGCGGTACGCAAGCAGCTATCCGCGCCGGGGTGGCAACGGATAGTCGGGGTTCACAGCGGCAAGGAGCATGCGAATGTGGATATTTATGTGTCGATCGAGCAGGGACGCGCCAACGGCCTCGCGATCATCTCGAGCGAGCCGCGCCAGTTCACGATCGTGAACATCGTGGGGTCGATCGATTTGCAGAAGCTGCACCGGCTCGAAGGCAAGTTCGGCATCCCGAAGCTGCAACTGGAAGAGAATAAATGACATGACGCGTGGGGAACGCCCGCCGTCACAAATGCGACATGCTCGCCTGGTAGATCTTCCCCCCGGGGAAGCGGCGTTTTGCCGAGGAGATCTTATTGAAAATCGTTGGCGGCTCGCTTGCGAAGGGGGCGGCGGTGCTGCTCCTGAGTCTCGGGTCGCAGGCCCACGCATTTCCAGTCGACGACGAGCGGACCGGCCTGCCCATCGGCTCCGAGCTCAACGAGGACGCCATCGAGAATCCCCGCGAAGTCTTCCATTCCGAGGCCCTGCACGGCCGTAAATCCTACCTCTCCAACCTCGGCAACCTGGCTTTCAACTCTCCTCTGACTCTAGGCGCGGCGGCCCAGAAGGCGGGCATCAGCTGTGGCAGTTGTCACGTGAATGGGGCGTCAAACCCCAGGCTCTTCATTCCCGGACTCTCGAGCCGTCCCGGCAACTTCGATACCACCAGCGCCTTCTTCAATCCAAAGGCCGACAACGGCGTGCTCGATCCCGTGACCATCCCCAGTCTGCGGGGTGCAAGGTACCTGGGCCCTTACGGGCACGATGGGCGGTCACCCTTGCTGCATGATTTCGTGCGCAACGTGATCGTCAACGAGTTCGCGGGAGCGGCACCCTCCGCGCAGATCCTGGACGCCATCGTGGTCTACATCGAGGACATCGACTTCCTTCCCAATCCACGTTTGGATAAGGGGGGCCGTCTCACGGCCAGCGCGAGTCCATCACAACAGCGCGGTGAAGCGCTCTTCAATAAACCGTTCCCACATGATCCCGGCCTGAGCTGCGCAGCGTGCCATACGCCGTCCGCCGCGTTCGTGGATCATCAGCAACACGATATTGGCTCGGGGGGTCTCTATAAGACGCCGACGCTGATGAATGCCGACTTCAACGCGCCCTACTTCCACGACGGCCGCTACGACAGCTACGACCAGGTGGTCGACTACTTCGACCGGTCGTTCAACCTGGGCCTCACAACACAGGAACGCAGCGATCTCGCTGCTTATCTCACGGCCGTCGGCGACGGCGTGCGGCCCAGGTATCGCCTCAGCGGACCCAACGTACTCTCGGACATCGACGATTTCGCCAGCATCCTCGAGATTGCCATTTCACAACACGATACAGACGTCATTGCGCTTGCGGTGCCCAGTCTGAGCGGTCTCCTGCAGGATCTCGCCGACCACTACCCCGATCCCGCGGACAGCGGGATTTCGGGAGGAACGCAGGAACGCGCCCTGGCACGCGCCACGCTCGCGGCCCTGATCGCGTCTCTCCATCGAGTTGCTACCAATGTCGCTGCCGGTCATTTCAACGAGGCCGCCGCCGAGTATCTGAGCTATCGAAAACTCACCGTAGCCGCCGCTCCCTTAACACTCCAAGCGGCGCAACCCTGGTCGCTGTTCGATCCGGAACTCCATTCGGCACAGGAGGAACACAGAAAGTCAGTGACACCAATTGCTGACACCAAACGGTCACAAAACTGAGACAGTGGCCCGCTAGCCTCCCTGCGCGGTTTTCAAACCATTCCAACTCTAGGGAGCTCCATATGGGGAACACGCGTAGAAATCGGAGGAAGTGGGCAGTCAGCGCAGCGGCGTTGTCGGTCACGCTTGCCGCTGCCACGGCAGGCCTGGCGAACGAGACGCAGGATCACGATCACGAAGCGGAGGCGCTCGTCCGCACCGAATCACCGATCAAGCACGTCATCATTCTCATCGGTGAGAATCGCGGCACCGACCACACCTTCGGCGTCTACAAGCCGAAAGGCCGCGGCCAGACGATCTCGAACCTGCTTTCCAAGGGTATCGTGGAGAAGGACGGCTCCCCGGGCCCCAACTTCGCGCAGGCCCAACAATTCCAGGTCGCGCCGCAGGCGGCGTACTACATCGGCGCTCCTAAAAAGGCCAAGACCCTTTACGGTAATCGCGGCCAGATGCCCCAGCCCAACACGGCCGGCACCCCATCTGCCCAGGGCGCGACCGCCGCTCCGTTCCTGCCCGCCGTAGTGGCGGCAGTGCCCACGATCGACCCGAGCCCGGACTTCGGCCCACTCACCGATACCATCCTGACGACAGGCGCCACAGGCCTGGCTGCGAACTCGCTCGATACCCGCGTACCCGATGCCGGCATCCTGCCCAACGGTCCATACGTTCTGCAGGGACTCAATCTCAGCGACGACGACTACACAGGCGACACGACCCATCGGTTCTACCAGGCCTGGCAGCAGTCCGATTGCAGCATCGCCAATGCCACTCGCGCGAATCCCGCGGGGTGCCTCAACGACCTGTTCCCCTTCGTGATGGCGACCTACAACCTCAACGACAGCAAGACTCCGGCTGTCCAGGGTAACTTCAGCGAAGGCAACTCGATGGGGTTCTATGATGCCGAGCAG
Source organism: Gammaproteobacteria bacterium (assembly GCA_028293725.1). The sequence goes on from JAQGOE010000243.1 coordinate 56,154, forward strand.
GAGGAAGTCTCGACGCTGAAGACGCTCGCCGACCGGTTCAGCCTGAGCGACAACTTCCACCAGTCCTTCCAGGGCGGCACCGGCGCGAATCACTTCATGTTCGGCACCGGCGATGCCGGCTTCTGGAGCGACGGCAAGGGCAATGCCATCACGCCACCGGCCAACGCGATCGCCAACCCCAACCCGGTGGCGGGCACGACCAACAAGTACACGGCCGACAATAACTTCAGCAACTGCTCGAACTTCGCGCAGCCGGGCGTCGCTCCGATCGTGAGCTACCTCGAGGCACTGCCGTACCGCGCCGAGCCGAACTGCGCGCCCGGCCACTACTACATGTTGGATAACACCAACCCGGGCTTCTTCCCGAACGGCTTCCAGGCACCCGCGCCGGCCACGCAGAGCATGTTGCCCCCTTCGCCGGTCCGGACGATCGGCGATGCGCTCAACGAGAAGAACATCAGCTGGGCCTATTTCGGCGGCGGCTACAACGACGCTGTCGCTCTGTCGAACGACGCGGTAGCAGCCGGGACCGCCGCGACGCTCAACTCGTCGACGGCCATGGGCTTGGCCGCGCTCTCCGACCCCGCTCATGAACTCGGCATCGCCTACTGCCAGATCTGCAATCCCTTCCAGTATGCGACCTCGATCATGGGGAACACGGCCCAGCGGGCCGCCCATATCAAGGACACCGTCGACCTGCTAACCGACATCAAGAGCAACACCCTGCCGGCGGTCTCCATAGGCAAGCCGGACGGACTGCTCGACGGCCATCCGCAATCCTCCAAGATCGATCTGTTCGAGGCCTATGTGCAGCAGGTACTCGATGCGCTCGAGGCCAATCCGAAGCTCAAGGCCACCACTGCGGTGTTCATCACCTGGGACGAGGCCGGCGGCTACTATGACTCGGGCTTCATCCAGCCGATCGACTTCTTCGGTGACGGCCCGCGCATTCCCCTGCTGGTGCTCTCCCCGTACACCACCGGCGGCAAGGTCAATCACGCGTACAGCGACCATGTCTCGCTCCTGAAGTTCATCGAGCGCAACTGGCACCTCCGTCCGCTGACCGATCGCAGCCGCGACAACCTGCCGAACCCGCGCATGCGGTTCGAAGAGCCGTACGTGCCTGCCAACATGCCGGCGCTGGACGACCTGTTCGACATGTTCGACTTCGACCATGCGGTCAACCAGAGTTACCTGCAGTAAGGTACTGCTCCTCGCGTGTGCCGGAGCGTTTGCTGAAACGCCTCCGGCACACGACTTCTGTGCGGATATTGTCAGCCGCGACGCTAGCGGCACGGCGACGGACAGTGGCGGCAGGGTATTTGTTTCGAACGGCAAGGTGCGTATAGAGCCAACCAACACGCCGGCCGGCTTTTTTCTCATCGATGGAGCAGCGGCGACTGCCCTGTTCGTGCGGCCGGCCCAGCAGGTGTTCATGGATGCCAGGCAATCCAGTCGCCTCACCCAGATTTTCCTTCCGGTCGACCCGAACGTCCCCTGCTCACAATGGCAGGCGGCGGCGCGCAATGCGGGCGTACCCAACGCCGGCAGTGACTGGCATTGCGAACGTATCGACACTGCTCCCGTCGACGGCCATGACACCACCATTCAATACACAGTCGTGTCCCCAAACCGGGAATCCACTCAACGCTGGATCGATACGGCTCTCGATTTCCCGGTAAAGCTGCGCCAGTCAGACGGGGCAACCCTGGCGCTCGAGCACATTCGAGTCGAGCCGCAACCGGCCAGTCTGTTCACGGTGCCCGCGAGCTATCGGAAATCAGATCCGCGGGCCCTCATCGACCGCATCAAGCAAAGCGATGTCTGGGCCGAGCCACCGAAGTAGCGGTTAGACATAAGCTGCCGGGCCGTGAGCTGGCGCACGGTACCGGGACCGAAATCTGGTCCGGCAGGTGCCAATCCCCTATGGTGTCAGCACTATGAGTTACACCTCCGGCATCGGTAACGGGTCCGACGCTGTGCAAAATGCACTGCTCGGGATCAACCGCGGCATGGCGAATTTCTCGCAGGACGCTCAAACCGTCGCGCAAGGCGGCGCGGTCACCGGCGCTCTCGTCGATGCGCAACAACAGGCCCTGGATGTGAAGGCCTCGGCAACCGCGCTGTCCATCGCGGACCAGACGCTAGGCACACTCCTCGACATCAAGGCCTGACATCGCTCAACCTTTACGGGCGAGTCCCCGCTGCCGGCAGCGCTTGAAGCGCTCCAGGAGCGCAAGGTAGGTCGTCTCTTCAGTGGGCCCGATGCCGATCCATTCGATCGTCATGGCGTCCAGCTGTTTTTCATCGGCACTGACACCCTGTCCCATGCCTTGCATCAGGCGCTGCACCTGGTACTCGCGGCGTAGGGTCTGATCCTCTGGCGGAGTCGCCTGATCTGTCAGGATTTCCGCTCGAATGCACAGCGTTCTCAACACCGTCTCGTTCGCCTCGAAATCGCGCGAGTCATCTCTCACGAGTGCTTTCTTGACGGCTTCCAGGCCGCCTTTCGGCCATTGTCCGACAGCGGCGATGTAAGCTTCCGCCGCCTGCTTCAAGGCGTCTCGCTCGTCCGCATCCAAGTCCCGGGCGACCGCCGCGCGATACGCTCTAACTCGGTTCGCCGCGTCGAGAAGATCGGTCCAACTCCGCTCCGCGTTGCTCGCTTCCTGTCGGGCGACGGATCTTTCACAACGCTCCAGCGCACGCTCGAATCTTGCGCGCAGTCCGCGCTCATCGCTCCTCGGCAACTCACCCGCGTCTTCGAATGCGACACGCAGATCCGGAATCCGCCCCGCGCCCTCCAACAACTGCGCGCCGGAAAGCGCCGCGATCTTCTCGATCTCTTCACAGACGGAACCGGCCTTGGCCTTGTTGGCATCGAGTCCCGCGCTGTGCTCGGCGAACACCTGCTGCCGCTTTTGGAACACGGCATCGCAATGTTGCCTGAACTCCTCCCACAACCGCTGACCTTCGTCGCGCGGCACCAACCCAACCTCTTTCCATTTCAGTTGCAGGGCCTTCACCTCATCGATCGCTTTGCGGCTGTCCTCGGCGGCGATGAGCCGCTCAGCGCGCTCGACGAGCGAGCGTCTCTCTTTGAGGTTGCGGGCGTACTCGGCATCCAGGCGGCCCTGCAGATTGGCCGTCAGAGCGGCAAATTGCTCCTGCACGGCTTTGCCGGCAGCGCGGTCCACAGGAGCGTGTCCGCGCCACTCCTGTTTGGATTCGCGCAGCGCCACGGCGACCGTGCGCCAGTCAGGCTGCTCCCAGTCGTGGCCTGACTCGAAGGCGGCCAGCCGCTGCAACAACGCTACGCGCCGCTGCAGATTCTCCTGCCTCACCAGCGATTGCGCCTCGAAATAGTCGCGGCAGGGTTGATAGGCCTTTTGTGCCGCCTCCTGGAAGCGTTGCCAGTCGGCCTCGACATTCTCGCCGGCCCCTTTGCTGAGCGTCCGCCACTCCTCCTGCAGTCCCTTGATCCGATCGGCGAGCGCCACGGGCTCCATCGTAGCCCCCACCAGCGACTCCATTTCCTCCATCAGCTCGATACGTTTCGGCGCGACCGAGAAGCTCTTCCAGTCCTTGAGCTCGGTCAGCTTTTTGTCCAACAACTGCAGCGAGGTGGCCAGATGAGGTGGCAGCGGTGGCGAGGCTGGGAGCTTTTCCTCGATCGCGCGCCGCAAGCCAGCCGCCCGCCCGGTGCTCCCTTCGTCCAATGCGCCGTGGGCCTTGCGGATCAGCCCGCCGATCTGGCGCAGGAGCAGCGATTCGGCCTCCTTTTTTTCGGCCCACGCCTTGCGCTCCGCCGCCTCCGTTTCAGCTCGTTCGGCAGCCGTCGCCGCGGCGGTTTTTTCCGCCAACTCTCGTTGACGCTGCGCCTCGGCAGCCGCATTGGCTGCGGCCAGCTCTCGCGAGGCCACCGCGGCGATCTGCCGCAAATGCTGGGCAATCACCTCGCGCGAACGGTCGATAGCGTCCTGGACCTTTTGCTGAACGCCCGGCTCAGCATCCGCTGCCACTGCGCTCCAGCGAGCCTGGTGCTGCTCCAACGTTGCCGTAAACAAGGGATCGTAGGGTCGGTGACTGTGTCGCTCGACGGCGGCCGCGGCCGCGGTGATTTCGGCCTGGTGCAGCTCATGCTGGCGCGCCTGCTCCAGCAGAGCTTCGCGCTTACCGGTGAGGATCCTGTAGACGCTTTTGTCGTTCCCGCCTCTGACGTCCTTGATGAGTTGCCGGAGCTGAGCGAGGTCCTCGACGGCCTGGGCGGCCTGCTGGCGGATCCTGGTAGAAGTGCCTTCGAGAACGAGCCGGCCCACGGTGCCGGCGTCACGTGCTTCGAGGGCAGCCTGCAGCTCAGCCTCTTCCCTGGCCGCGACTAGCGCCCGATCGGGGACGTTCGGCGCCGGACGCGGGGGCTCGAGGCTCTGGGGAGGGTTTTCCGGCGGTAAGGAAGCGGGCGCTTTACGAAAAAGGCGCGAGAACAACGACATCTAGGGGCCCTCGACTCTTCAGAATCCACTTTGAACGGCCCTATTCTATCCCGGACGCGCCAGCCGTCGTGACCGCAGCCGCAAGCGTGATAATGTTCAGGCCGTGAAGCACCAGCACACGATTCATCAACAGCACCACGGTTGGGATAACAGTCTGCCCGCCGTGTTAAAGATCGCGCCCGGTGAATCGCTCGAATTTGATGTAGCGGAGGCTTCCGGGGGTCAGCTCTCGGCCGACTCCAACGTCGCCGACGTCGCGCGCCTGGATCTCGGCAAGGTCAATCCGCTGGCAGGACCGGTTTTCATCGACGGCGCCGAGCCTGGCGATGTCCTGAAAGTAACCCTGTTGTCGTTCACGCCCTCGGGGTGGGGTTGGACGGCCAACATTCCCGGTTTCGGCCTGCTGGCGGATGAGTTCAAGCACCCCGCCCTGCAGATCTGGCGCTACGACCCGATCTCGCTGGCACCCGCATTATTCGGCCGTTGGGCACGAGTCCCGCTGAAGCCTTTCACCGGAACGATCGGTGTCGCTCCGGCCGCTCCAGGTCATCACAGTGTCGTCCCCCCGCGCCGGGTGGGAGGCAACATGGATGTCCGGGACATTGCCTTGGGCACCGAATTGTTTCTCCCGGTCGAAGTTGCGGGCGCCTTGTTTTCCGTAGGCGACACTCACGCGGCGCAGGGCGACGGGGAGGTGTGCGGCACGGCGATCGAAAGCCCGATGCGGGTTGCACTGCAGTTCGATTTGCTCAAACAAGTTCCGCTGGCCTATCCGAGATTCAGGACGCCGGGTCCCGTGACGCGCCACCTCGACGCGCAAGGTTATGATGCGACAACGGGTATCGGCCCCGACTTGATGCAAGCGGCGCGTGCGGCGGTGAGCTCGATGATCGACCTCCTCGGGCGGGAGCGGGGCATGCCTGCGATCGACGCCTATATGTTGTGTAGCGTTTGTGGCGATCTGCGCATCAGCGAGATCGTGGACGTGCCGAATTGGACGGTGTCCTTCTATCTGCCGCGTATCGTGTTTGCCTAGCGTTAGTGCAAACAGTCCGCTGACGCTCCGAGGCCTCGACCACGCACAGCACCCTTGCGCAGGATCTCGTTCTTTTAATCTATCCTTGTTCGTTAGATGCTACCCGACTTGAACACCGAGCGGAACAGACCCCTATGAACGAACCGACCCGCCTGAAAATGGCGCAGCCCATTCACGCCCTCGGCACGGGCACCCGCGAAAGCGCCAAGCAGATCTTGAGCCGCCTCGAGCCCGGCGTGACTTTCATGATGGGTGACGACCCCGCGTTGCCCCCGATGCCCCGGGCGCCGCGGCTGCTCGACTTCTTTCGGCTACGCTTCGATGAAACCACCCGCCAACATCTGACCCAGAGCGCGAAACTGGCTCTCGATGGCGGTCACGAGGAAAAAGTCGTGATGGCTTGCCTGTTGCACGACATCTCCATGGGCGGCCTGATGCGCACCGATCACGGCTACTGGGGTGCGCAACTCATCGGGCCTTACGTCTCGGAGGAGATCGCCTGGGCCGTGAAACACCACCAGGCGTTGCGCTACTTCGCCGACGAGAGTGTCGGATATCGCTACCCGCCGGAGTACGTGCGCTTTTTCGGTGCGGACTACCAGCCCCCCGAATACATCCGCCAGGCGCACGACTACGCTCGTAACCATCGCTGGTACATGACATCGCGGCTGGTCACGCTCAACGACAAGTATGCTTTCGAGGCCGGGGTGCAGGTCGACCTGGAAATCTTCACGGACCTCATCGGGCGTCACTTCCGCGAACCCAAGGAAGGCTTAGGGTTTGACGGCTCGGAATCGGCGCACATGTGGCGCACCATGATCTGGCCCAACAACTTTCTTTGATCCGCCGCGGTGACCAGCATGCGAACAACAATCAATCGTCGCCAGCTCATCATAGGTACGGGGGCTGCGCTCATCGCGGCTGAAGCCAGGGCGGCCGCACAGGCGAGCGGCCCGGGCGAGGCGATTCCTCCCGCCCCGATCGCGCGCGTCGAGCCGGTCAAGGATACCTACTTCGGCGAGACTCTGACTGATCCCTACCGGTGGATGGAGAACGACAAGGACGCCGACTGGCTGCCCTATCTGAAGGGCCAGAACGACCACACCCGCGGCGTGCTGGGGCGGATTCCCGGACGGGACGCGCTGCTGCGGCGGATCCAACAGTTATCCGGCGACACCGTCGCGACCCGTGACGTACAACGCGCCGGCGGAAAATTGTTTTTCGAGCAGCGGCCGCTCGGCGCCGACAACTTCAAACTGTTCGTGCGTGAGAACGGGCAGGTGCGCACATTGGTCGACCCGACCGCACTGGGACAACTCGCCGGCGCCGGGCACATCTCGCTCGACTGGTGGAGCGCCTCGCCGGACGGCACTCGACTCGTCTATGGTCTCTCCAAGGATGGGAGCGAGGATTCGATCCTGCACGTCATGCGGGTTGCCGACGGGCAGGACCTGCCCGACCGGATACCCGGCACGGAAGAGGCCGATCCCCAATGGCTCGATGACGGCAGTGGCTTTTTCTACAACCAGCTCACCGGTGCGGTCGGCACGCCGGACCGCTATCTCGATAGTGTCGCCCGATTTCACCACCTCGGTACCGACCCGGCGCTCGATCCCATCGTCATGAAGCGCGGACTGACTCCGAGCGTCAGCTTCGAGCGCATCCAGAGGCCCTATGTCAGGACCTTCCTGGGAGCGCGCCACGTTCTGTTGATTCTCGCGGACGTGCGGCCGGAAAGCCGCGTGTTGATCGCGCCCTTGGCGGATGTCATCGCCAACAAGGCACACTGGACCGCCGTGGCCGGCTTCGAGGATGAAGTTACCGGCGCTGAGATCGACCGGGATGGCCTGTATCTGTTGGCGAACAAAGGCACGCCGCGCGGCCGCATCCTGCGTACCCCGGTACAGTCTCCGCAGTTGAGCCAGGCGAAAGAACTCGTCCCGCAAAGCGCGCGAGTGATTGAATCACTGGCGCGGGCGAAGGACGGCCTGTATCTGAAAATCATGGACGGCGGCATCAACCGCCTCGAGCGAATGCGCTGGGACGGGCATGTCGAGGAAATCGCCCTGCCCTTCGACGGCACCCTGAGTGCGCTCGAGACCGAGCCCGATACGGATGGCGCGTTGTTTTCTTTCCAGGGCTGGCTCACCCCGTCGGATATCTGGGCAACCGATGCCCAGGGCCACGTCAAGGCCACCGGCCTGACACCCAAACCCGCCATCGATGTCAGTGCCTACGAGTCCGTGCGCGCTTTCGCCACCGCGAAGGACGGAACCCGGATCCCCTACTCTCTGATCTATAAGAAAGGCATCGAGCTCGATGGCAGCAACCCGGTGTGGATCAGTGCCTACGGATCCTATGGATCTCCCGGCTATACGCCGACCTTCGCGGGCCGCTCGCTCGCCCTTATCGATGCCGGATTCATTGTCGGCTATGCAGCCGTCCGTGGCGGCGGAGAATACGGCCGCGAGTGGCACAAAGCCGGACAACTGACCAACAAGCCCAACACCTGGCGTGACCTGATCGCCGTCTGCGAGGAGTTGTGCGCAAAGAAGTACACCTCGCCCGCCAAGCTCACCATCGGCGGTAGATCCGCCGGCGGCATTACGGTGGGCCGCGCGATGACCGAGCGCCCTGACCTGTTCGCCGCGGTGATCGATGGTGTAGGTTGGTCGAACCCACTGCGCTATGTGGCGGAACAGAACGGCTACGGAGAGGAGCCCGAATGGGGCGCCATCGCGGAAGAGTCGGGTTACCGCGCCTTGAAAAGCATCGACAGCTACCAGGCGGTACGCGACGGGGTGCCCTATCCGGCGGTCCTCCTGACTACGGGGGTGACCGATCCTCGCGTCGCACCCTTTCATGTTGCCAAAATGACAGCGCGGCTCCAGGCGGCCAGTAAATCCGGCAAGCCGATTCTGCTGCGCGTCGACTACGACGCCGGCCATGGCATCGGCTCGACTCGCGCCCAACAGGATCGGGAAGCGGCCGATACCTATGCGTTCCTGCTCTGGCGGACGGGGGTCCCGGGATATCAGCCGGCGTAGAACTCTCTCACCGGCTCACGATCAGCAGCGTCACACCGTGACTCGGCACGGTGTCGGTAAAAACGCCGGCCGTATGGCCGAGGTCTTTATGTTTCCAGACGTCCCGCAACCCGGCGCCGCCCTGGAAACCGATCTCGGCCAGGTCGACTGAGATCTCCCGGTTACTCCAGGCGCGGTTGAACAGGCCCACGGCGACCCGTCCGCCGCTGAGAGGTTTGGTCCACACGTCCAGGTCGCCGCTCTGGTAGAGACGATCGCCCTGCTTTCCCAGTGAATCCTGATCGATGGCGATCACCTCGGTGTTGAGCAGAATTCCCTTGTCGGCCTCGGTCATTTTGGCCAGGTCATTGCCGGCCAGCAGCGGCGCCGCGAGCAGCACCCACAGGCTCATGTGAGTGCGGTATTCCTCCTCACTCATCTTCCCGTTACCGATTTCCAGCATGTCAGGGTCGTTCCAGGCGCCGGGTGCGGCAAACTTCGACAGTCCCGCCTGGCTGAAGCCGATGGCGCTCATCCTTCCATAGGAGTCGTCGATGTCGTCCGTGGTGCGCCACATGCTGGCACCGACGGCGGGTCCCCACTTCCAGGGCTCGTCCACGCCGTACTGGCAGAGGCTGTAGAGAATGGGCCGGCCCGTCGCCTTGAGCGCGTCGCCCATTTTCCGATATGCGGCGATCATGAGATTTTTCGCGGCGTCCCGGTCACCCGGATGCCCGGCCCGCGCCTTTCTCAGCTCCTCCTGGAAGTAACACAGGTCGTACTTGAGGAAGTCCACTCCCCAGGCGGCATACAGCTGCGCATCCTGTGTCTCGTGCCCGAGGCTGCCTTCGAAGTTGGCACAGGTCCGCGCGCCCGGCGAGGAATACAGGCCGAATTTCAGTCCCTTGGAATGAATATAGTCGCCGAGCGCCTTCATGTCAGGAAAGCGCTCGTTCGTATGCAACACGCCCCGCGCATCACGCTTACCCTGCCACGTGTCATCCACGTTCACGTAGAGGTAGCCCGCTTCTTTCATCCCGGTGCTGACGAGCGCGTCCGCGGCCGAGCGGATATCCGCATCGGTAACGTGCTCGGCGAAATGGTTCCAGCTGTTCCAGCCCATGGGGGGCGTCGGCGACACTCCCGTTTGGCCGCAGCAAGGCGTCGCACCATAGAGCATGGCGGCGGCAAGCAGCATGAGTGCAGGGTTGGGTTTCATAGGTGCCATTGTACCCGGATGTTTGATTATTTCGCGACGGTTTGACAGTGCGGTGCAATGGCCGTAGTTTCGCGCAACGAGATGTTGGAAAGGATGCCGACCTTCGTCGAACGGCGCGGACGACAACAACCTCTCCAACATGCGAGCCACGGACGGCGTTCCCGTCCACTCAGTCACCGCAGTCAGTCTTAAAGGATTAAGGGGAGATCACCGTGATTTTCAGAACAGCATCCGTCTTGAGTGCTGCCATCGCGATTTCGCTGGCGGCGACCACCACTTCCCACGCAGAGTCGGTCATGACCCGTCACATGCGCGACGAGGTCCGCAACGGCGCGGCGCAGCCCGCGGCGCAAATGTCGAAGTCACAGACCATGAGCCTGGACCTCGTGCTGCCCTTGCGCGACCCCGCGGGGCTGAGCGCCTTTCTGGCCGATATCTACAATCCCGCCAGTCCCAACTTTCACCACTTCCTGACGGTGTCCGAGTTCACGGCTAAATTCGGACCGACGCAGGCGGACTACGACGCTGTCCTGGAGTTCGCGAAAGCGAGCGGACTCGCGGTGACCGGCGGCAGCCTCGACGGCATGGAAGTGCAGGTCAAAGGCTCGGTAGCCGCGGTGGAGAAAGCCTTCCACGTACGCATGCAGTCCTATCCCCGCGCGAACGGGAACGGCAACTTCTTCGCCCCCGACCGCGAGCCCGCGACCGACATGTCGGTTAAGCTTTGGCATGTCTCCGGGCTGGATAACTACTCAGTCCCCCACGCCCTGTACCAGAAGCGTGGCGAATTTGCGGCCGCCCGCGGCGTCACCCCGGAATCCCTGGTGAAGCACGCCACGACGGGATCGGGTCCGTCGGCGTCCTTCCTGGGCAGCGATATGCGCAAGGCCTACTACGGCGGCACCGCCCTGACCGGCGCCGGCCAGAACCTCGGCCTGCTCGAATTCCTCGGTACCGATCTCGCCGACCTGAACACGTACTACAAGAACGTCGGTCAGACCAACACCGTGCCCATTACCCTTCTGTCCACCGACGGCACGAGCACATCCTGCGTGGATAGTCGGGCGGGCGGTAACTGCGACGATACGGAACAGACTCTCGACATGACACAGGCGCTCGGCATGGCCCCGGGGCTGGCGAGCCTGGTGATGTACATCGGCTCCACCGACACCGCCATGATCAGCGCGATGACGACGCATAACCCGCTGCCCACCGTGATCGGCTGCTCCTGGGGCTGGACGCCGGCAGATCCAACCACACTCGATCCCTTCTTCCAGAGGATGGCAGCCCAGGGGCAGAACTTCTTTGCAGCTTCCGGCGACGCCTCCACCTGGTCACGGCGTAACGAGGCGTGGCCCGCGGACGATGCCAACGTCGTTTCCGTCGGCGGAACCGATCTGGTGACCTCTGGCGCGGGTGGCCCGTGGGCTTCGGAAACCGCGTGGGTCGACAGCGGCGGAGGCATCTCCCCGGACCGGATCGCGATTCCGTCGTATCAGAAACTCTCGGGAGTCATCAACTCGACCAACCGGGGCTCGACGACCTTGCGCAACGGTCCGGACGTCGCGGCGAACGCCAACTTTACGTTCTACACCTGCGCTAACCAGACTACTTGCCTGGCAAATCAGTTCGGAGGCACGAGCTTTGCAGCACCGATGTGGGCGGGGTACATAGCACTGGTCAACCAACAGTTGGCTTCACAGGGTAAACCGACCATCGGGTTCATCAACCCGACGATCTACTCGGAGAATGTGACCTCCGCCTACAGCACGGGCTTCCATGACATCACCAGCGGCACATCGGGCAGCTTCTCGGCCACGACGGGCTACGACCTGGTGACCGGCTGGGGCAGTCCGAAAGCCGGATTGATCACCGAGCTGGCGCCGTAACGGCCATGAGGGTCCGGGTCGGTCAGACCCGGACCCTCATCCGAGCAATGCTCGCCGCTGCCGCTGCAGGCGGACGCCGGTGATGATCATGATTGCCGTTGCACCTACGCTGGCGCCGATCAGGATCGGACTCAGCCATCCCAGCCAGGCCAGCGGCCCCATGAGATAGAGCGCGTCGTCGGGATCGAAACCCCATCGGCCGGGAATGCCCTTGGTGCCTGTGGGACTGCCACGCTGCAACGATTCTGCGAATATGCTGGCGAGCAGGATGGACGCGCCACTGAGCAGGCCGAGCGGGATCGACCAGGGTCCGAGCCAGGTGTTGCGCAGACCGAAGCCAATGGCCACGAAGAAAGCCGTGTTGACCGAGACATCGGCGAAGTAATCGTAGCGATGGCCGCCCGGACTCATCATGTTGCCGATACGGGCCAGCTCGCCGTCGGCGCGATCGAGAAACGCCGAGACCAACCACAACCCGCCACCCCACCACATACCCGCCCGGGTGCCCAGCGCCAATGCGACGCACGCCGCGATGCCAGTCAACAGGCGCAATGTGGTGAGATGATTCGGCCGCACCGCCGTACCGATGAGAGGCCGCACCATGGGGCGCGCAAGCAGGTGAGTCCAGGTCGTAGCCATCAGTAAACCCCTCCTTCAGACCAGGGCAGCAGGCTCGCCGGCCGCTTTTGCCTCGGTTCGATGCCAAAGAATGAGACCGGGAATACCCAACACCGCCTCCCGGACCCGCTTCACGAGAGACAGGGCAATCGCCGTCTCGGGCTCGATACCCAACAGGCGACAGACGACGACATAGCCGCCCTCCTGCACACCGATCGCACCCGGTACCGCGAATCCCACGGCTTTCAACGCCTGCCCGAGGCTCTCGATGATGAGTCCGGGACCGATGCTGATGTCGATCCCGAAGAAATGCAGTATCAGGCAAACCTCGATGCCGCCCAGCAACCAGGAAACCAGGTGCCAGAGCGCCGCCAGCGTCACTCGTCCCGGGGCCCGGAAACACCCTGTCAGCGCGTCGTGCAGCCCGCCGATCTCGCCCGTGGCGGGCCACCCGAATGAGCGGCCGAGACGCAGCACGGCTCTTTCGATCACCCCGGCCAATCCAAGCCACAGCGCCACGAATGCGCCGGCCACTACCAGCGCGCCAATCAGCAGCGCCCGGGTGGCGATGTCGGAGACCTCGCTGTGGCCGACGAGACGCACCAATAAAACGAGACCGAGCACGGTGAATAGGACCTGGGTGCCCATTTCCAACATCAGGTCCGCTATGGTGCCGCCCACGGCCTGCGCCAGCCGCACGCCCCGTTTTTGCAAAAGCCGCGCAACCACGAATTCACCGCCGATCTGTGCGAGCGGCAGCAGGTTGTTGACGGCCTCACGGATCCAACGCAGCAGCAGATAGACTCGCAAGCGCGGGGCCCCGGGATCGCCGGATGGCCGCCCTCCCGGCCCCGCGATGACCTGCCACCCCAGCGCCGAGAACAACATCTGTGGCAGGTGAAACGCGATGACCGCCACGATTCCGAGCCACCCGGCGTGTGCCAACACTTCGAAGATCCTGACGATCCCGTAGCTCGCCAGCAGCCAGGCGGTCAGCCCGAGTCCGACCAGGCCCCCCACAATGGCCCCAAGCCTGAGGTGTGATCCTCGGTCAGACCCGGAAGACGTACGTCTTCTCCCGGTCACGGTCGATGTCCGGCGGGAACGATGCGTGTTTGTCCGCGAAGTAACGCTCCCGGTGATCGCCCTCGCTGGCCAGGTTGTAGGTGATGTAGAGAATTCGCCGCGGCGAATCCGTCAGATTGGGCTTCGACGCATGCGGAACGAAGCTGTCGAAGAAAATGACATCCCCGGGTCCAGTCGGTATCGCCTGCAGGTCCAAGCCCTGCTCCTCGAGCGGCTTCCACTGCTCGCCGATGAGCCCCTCACGATGGCGGCCAGCCGACACTTCCAGGCAGCCGTTCTCCAGCGTCGCCGCATCGAGCGTCACCATGGCCGTGACGAACAGCGGCGCATACACCGTCCAACCGGCTTGTTGATCCTGGTGCGCCTTGAAGCCGGCGCCGCCGGGCATCTTGAAGTTGATTTTGTCCTTGAACAGGACCACGGGAGCGCCCATGAGCGCACCGCTCCAGCGGACCAGGGCGCTGTCGCGAATGAACCGATCGAAGCCGGTGTGATAGGGGCAGAAGTTCTCGATCCGCTGGATCACGCGCTGCCTCGGCGTGGTCATGCTGTCTTCGCGATAAACCCAGTGACGCCCGGACACCTCAGGCGCGCCCTCGAGCTGCGCGGTCCACTGCAGGAGCTCCGCGAGCTGGTGGGGGCTGACGAAATTGCGCACCACTAGATAACCGTCCCGCCGCATGCGCGCGACATCGTCGACGGTCGGAATCCGGTCGGTCATGAGCCAGGTCCACTCCCTCAATTGGATACAGGCGCCAATAGTTAATTATGACAGCACAACGACACTTGGGCGTCACCCGAAAGGGGCACCGCTGTGCAGGCCAAGGAGGGAGGCGCTGTTGCGCAGTCGCTACAAAGCGGAGGCTGCGGGACCGGCCGCAGGTGCGAGTGCGAGGGCGAGCGCTCAGATCGTGGTCTCCTCGGTTCGCGCCCTAGGGGCTCGACCAGGCCATGCTGCGCCACGTAGGTACCGGGCCGTGCAACTCGCACCCGGCGGGCCGGTCATGGGCGCGCGCACCTAACACCTCGCCCGCGCCACTCCGGGTCGCCACCCCGCGACGGTGACAAAGGTCTGCATACAGCGTCCTCACCCGCAGACATGTGTCTCATACAGCCGTGAAATTCTAACTTCCAACACGCCCGGCGCGACGCCAAACTCCGACAAGCCGTTCTCTTTTCGTTAGTTGACGCCAAAAATCAACACGTCGGAACAACATTATTGTTCCCACGAGAGGCACGTGGCGGCGCCAGGTCTCTAGAATGTGATCGGCGCCGTGGAACCGACATTTCATACAACGACTTTGGCAGGAGATATCGCGATGCGCGTTTCAGGAAAGAATTTTCGTCGGCTGGGCGACGCCCGGGTAGCGTTGTTGGTGCTGTGCGCCGCCGCGCTGCTCACGGCGTGCAAGCACAACAACAATGGAATGAACAAGGGCCTGTGGGTCGCGAACGGGACCACAGTTCTGGAGTACATCCCCTCGCAACTCACCTCCGGGGTGGTTAATGCAGCGCCGCACCTCATGATCAGCGGCGGCGCGGTGGGGACCCCGCAGGGGGTGACCTTCGACTCCGCGGGTGATCTGTGGGTGATGGACCCGGGGGCTACCGTCGGCGGCGTAGCCAATACGCCCGCACTGCTCAAATTCAGTGCGATGCAGCTGGCCGCGCTCAAAACCTCCCCCAACCCCGAACCGACGGCTATCATCACCTCCACCTCCCTGGCCTTTCCCCAGCAGTCGGTATTCGACGGCAAGGGAAATCAATGGGTGAGCGATCACAACAACAACACGATATTGGTATTTACCGCCGCGCAGCAGATGGCGACGGGCACGAACGCCACGGTACCCGCCGTGATACTCAGCTCGGCAGCATTCAACGGACCGTTGGGAATTGTCTTCGACAGCGCCGGAAATCTCTGGGTCGCCAACAACGGGGGCGTCCCCGGCGCCAACGGCGCGATGAGCGACGCGGGCACGAGCATCGTCGAGTTCGCGGCAGCTCACCTGCCTACACCCGGCAGCGGCATGCTCACTCCGGATTTAACGCCGGATCTCACGTTGACTGACAACGGACAGAACTCGATTCAGGCCCCCTGGGAGCTGGCCTTCGATTCCAAGGGGAACCTCTGGTCGAGCAACTCCGGCGGGACTTTCTCGCTGGTCGAATTTGCCAAAGCCAGCCTGGCAGCCACCGGAACTCCCGCGCCGGCCGTGACCATCAATACCACCATGGACATGGGCAATCCGACACTCAATGCAACGAACGGCCTGTGTTTCGACAACGCCGGCGACATCGCCGCGACGAGTGCCGAGACACCGTTCAGCATCCCCTTCTACAAGGCGCCATTGAAGAGCGGAGCGATCACGCCCAGCACTTTCATCATAGGTGGCGCTACGACGCTGGAGGCGCCGGCGGGCTGCAATTTCGGCCCGCTCGTCAACTGAGGCGAGCTCTCGGAGCCAAACCGGTCTCATGGCTTTCTACCCTGGCCATGAGACCGGCTTTCTCGCCGCCGAGCCGCTCCGCTTCCGTGGGTCAGGTATTCTTCGGCAATTCCCTTGGAATTGCCGGGGCCATGGCGAACTCCACAATCACGCTGAGCAAAGCGCAGGCGCGGCGCATCTGGTTGCACGCGCAAAAGCTCGACACTCACGCGCCGTTCGGCAACGGCCCGCAGGCGACGCCGGCGGTGGTGCGGCACCTCGGATACGTGCAGATCGACACCATCAACGTCATCGAGCGCTGCCATCACCACATTCTCTACACGAGAATTCCCGAATATCGGCGCGAGCACCTGCACCAGGCACAGGCGCTCGACAAAGCGGTGTTCGAATACTGGGGGCATGCGCTCGCCTACATGCCCACCGCGGATTTCCGCTTCCATGTTCGCGATATGCGCAGCTACGCGCAGAACGACACCCCATGGCTCAGAGGCACAAAAGACGAAGAAGTGCGCCGCATGCTGGCGCGCATCCGCAAGAACGGCGCGCTCACGATTCGCGATATCGATGACGACGTGCTGGTAGAGAAGAATCATGATTGGGCGAGCCGCAAGCCCTCCAAGCGCACGTTGCAGGTCGCTTTCAACAAGGGCCTGGTCACGATCAGTGAGCGCGCCGGAATGTTGAAGACTTACGAGCTCACCACCCGGCACTTCGGTTGGCAGCGGCTACCCCGCGCGGCGAGCAAGACCGAGACCACGAAATACGTCCTGGAGCGTGCCCTGGCCGCGCAGGGGCTGGTGAGTGTCGATTCCGCGTGCTACATGGACGCCCCGGGCAAGCCGGCCGTGCGGCGGCTCATCGAATCGAGGGCGCGCCGCAAAGAATTGCTGCCCGTGGCATTCGAGGGCAGCGGCAAAACGCAGCACTGGGTCACGCCGGAGTTACTCGCCACGGTTCCCCAGGAGACGGGAGAATGGGTGCACATCCTCTCCCCTTTCGACCCTCTCATCATCCAGCGTAAGAGACTGGAGCTGTTCTTCGATTACCAACACCGCTTCGAGGCCTACGTTCCGAAGGAAAAGCGGGTGTTCGGCTACTTCGCCTGCCCGGTGGTCCTGGGAGATCAGATCGTCGCCGCACTGGATCTGAAGACCGATCGGGAGCGCCAGAAACTGCTCGTGCAGAAGTGGACCTGGGTCGGGAAAGGCTCGGCACGGGCCCACAAGAAGCACATCGAGAACGCACTGCACGCGTTCGAGCGCTTCCAGCTGGCGCGGTAGCCGGCCAGCGAGTTGATGGCACGCCTCGAGTTGTCGCTCTGTTAAGACAACGTTGGTCCGCGCTGTCGCTTTCTCGCCGCGAAAAAACTGCCGGTAGCCGGCGACATCGCCCTGTGTTATGTCCGCTGGACGTTCGGCGCCGCCTCATTTCGTGATGCGGTTAACCAAATCCCCTCACTTGAGTCGCGGAATAACCTTGTAGCCTTTCGGCTTCGAAGGGATGGGGCGGTCTTCGGACTCAATAGGTCGACGGAAAATGCAAGCCGCGCAACGTACTCTTTTACTCTGCCTGTTCTCTCTGGCGTACCTGTCTGGCTGCAACTACTCCGACTCGGGCAGCAGCAGCGGCGTGGCCGTGGTCACCGACACTACGTCCACCGGTGGCACGGGCAGCGGAGGCGGCAGCACCGGCCCCGGCGGCTTCAGTGGACCTGCCGGCGGCACAACCGGTACGAAGAACTCGGTGGTTGCGACGCCATCCGTGCCCGGCACGGTGTCGGTTACCGTCGGTGCCAGTCAGACTGTCAGCTTCACACTGACCTCGAGCGACGGCCGGCCGATCCATGGTCTCGAAATAACCAGCACGACCCTTCCGGCGGACTGGAGCGGCACGGACGGCTACGGCTGCACTCTGGTTGGAAACGGCAGCAGTTGCGTTCTCAACCTCACTTATTCTCCAACGGTAGCCGAGAACGGCACCGTGACCGTCAACTACATCTTCATCAACAACGCGGGACAGCAAGAAACACCCGGCGGCACCATCACCATTCCGTATGTGGCGACGACATTCAACAACGTCGCCGCGGCCAGTTCCCCTGCCGGCCAGGTCACCGCCCCCGTCGGCACAGGGCAGCCCGTCAGCGTCAACTTCACGACTGACGATGGCAACCCCGCCACGAATCTCACCCTCACGACCGATCTGAGCGCCTTGCCGTCGGGCTGGACCAGCACGGCGTCGGCTTTAACGTGCACCATCGTCACTACCGGCAGCGGTTGTCAGCTACCGCTGAAATTCTCGCCGACCGCCGCCGCAACCGGCATGCTGGCGTTGAGCTATACCTATTCCGACAATTCCGGAACGACCCGAACGGGAACCTTGAACGTTCCCTACTCTACGACGACCAATGGCACGATCGCGGCCGCGGTGTCGCCGGCGGGCCAGGTGAACGCGGTCGAGAAGACAGGCAGCCAGGCGGTTCACGTCACCTTTACGACCGACGACGGCAAGACAGCCACCAACCTGATGTTGCTATCCGACCTGACCTTGCTTCCGTCGGGATGGACTGCAGCGTCGAACAAGCTGTCCTGTGGCAGCGTAAGTACCGGCAACGGCTGCCAGCTCACCCTGAACTACGCGCCGACTACCCTCAACAGCGGCACGCTGAGTTTGAACTATAGCTACCTGGACGCTGGCGGCACATATAATGTCGGCTCGTTCAACATTCCCTACGCTGCGACGACCAACGACAACGTCGTAGGAATGGCCGCCCCCTCCGGCCAGATCAATGCGATCGTGGGCCAGGCCAGCCCGACGGCAGCCGTCACATTCACCACCGACGACGGTCGCCCGGCGACCGCGCTCGCAGTGACGACCGACCTCACGACGTTACCTGACGGCTGGACCAGCAGCGTCGGCTCGTTCATGTGCATCGGAGTCGACGGCGGGAACGGCTGCGTGTTACCTCTAACGTTCACACCGACCACCGCTGCTAACGGATCGCTTACACTCGCCTACAAATACAACAACAACGCGGGCCAGGCGAAAACAGGAACAGTCAATATTCCGTACGTGGCAACGACGGACAACACCGTAAACGCCACGGCGAGCGTGAATTCACTTGGCGTTCTGACGGGGAGCACGACCCCGCTCAATGTCACTTTCGTGACGGATGACGGCAACCCAGCCAGCGCCCTGATGGTGACTGCGGGCCTGAATCCGCTCCCGGCCGGTTGGAGCAGTGGCTCCAGCACCTTCACCTGCACGAGCGTCACCACCGGAACGGGCTGTCAGATCTCACTGAGCTACGCCCCGACCGTCGCGGACTCGGGAACCCTGACGTTGTCATTCGGCTATACGAACAACTCGGGCATGTCGAAAACCGGAAGCATCTCCGTTCCATACACGGCGACCGTTCCCCCGCCGTAACCAGTGTCGCCGTTCCGGAACACGGTTATATAAAACCAACTGAAACCGCCGCGAGCGACTCCCACACTTACTTGCACAAAGTCAGGTAACGGGGAGAGAGGCGATGCGTGTTCGCGGATTCGCATGGTATCGGTGTGTTCCGGGTGTTTGCGCGGCAGTGTTGGCCGCTTGCGGTGGCGGTGGCGGCGGTTACAGCGCGCCAACCATGTCCCCTCCACCAACACCCATGCCAACTGTCGCTTTCACCGCCCCGGCCCAGGCAACCAGCGTCACCTTTGGCCGATCGTTGCAACTGACATGGACTTCGACCAGCGCAACTGCGTGCACCGCAACAACGTCGAGCACCATGGGCGGTACATTTACCGGCACGCAGCCTGCCAGCGGAACGGTGACAGTCGTACCTACGGCGACCGGCACGGTGACCTACATGCTGTCATGCACGGGGGCCGGCGGCAGTGCCTCCGCAACGACGTCAATGGTTACGGTAAGCCCGTCTATCCTCAGCACGCTCTCGGTGGCAGGGATCACCACAATCGGCTCCGCCGTCGATCCGGTAGAAATGGGCGGCAATCCCTACGGGCTGGCCATTGCCCCCGTGACAGCCGGACTGATGACTGCCGGCGACCTGGTCGTCTGCAATTTCAACGATGGCGCGACCAACACCCAGGGCCTGGGCACCACCATCGTCGGACTGCATCCGACGGCAGGCGCAACACCCTACCGGATCGCCCAGTCGGCGGACCTGCAAGGCTGCAACGCGCTGGCGATATTGCCTGACGACAGCATCAGCGCGGCCGCCTACATGGCCAATGCGAATGCGCTGGTCACTGCGGCGGGCGTAGTCAGCACCCCGTTCAGCGCGGATACCTTTGCCCACCCTTGGGGCGAAGCCTTTGTTGCAGCCAAGGGCTCGAATCCCGCTGCCCTGTATGTCTCGAACTCCGACGGCTCGATCGACCGTCTGACGTTGAGCGGTGACGCCCAGACCGCATTTACGCAAATTGCCACCGGCTTCTGCGCCAGCGGAACACCGGGCGCCGTGTTCGCGCCTTCCGGTCTCACCTATGACTCGTCGATCGACACGCTTTACATCGTCGACACGAGCTCGAATAGCATCGTGGCCTTCGCAAACGTATCGAACATCGGCGCCGCCGGGGTGGTGGTGGGCGGACAGTGCTCGTCGGTTTCGGCACCACCCACACCCGCACCCACCTTTGGAGGCCCCTCGGCCGCGTCAGCGCGAGTCATTGCCACCGGTGGGCTACTCTTTGCCCCGCTGAGCGCCGCTCTCCTCTCGAACGGCGACCTGATCGTCGGCAATGCCGATATCAACATCGGAACCCAGACGCCCAATATGGTTTTCGAGATCTCCCCGCTCCTTCCCGGAGGCTTCGTCGGGCCGCCGGTGCAACTCGATAAAGGCGCTCCGGGTGCGCTATTCGGTATCGCCACGGCGGTCGACGCCCAGGGACACCAGATCGTTTACTTCAATGACGACAACAACAATGCCGTGATGGTGCTCACGACCAGCACGACCGCGGCCGCGCCAATGCCTATGCCGCCAGGCTACTAATCAGCCCCCTACTTCTCGATCGTGCTCGCGACACTCTTGAGATGCTCGCGGAAGGTCAGGCTGGAGTGGACCTCACGAGCCGCAAGATATTCGGAGAAGCGCGTTTGTCGGCGAAACGACACCCCGGCGCTCATCTGCTCGGCGTGACGATGCTCCCTGGCGGCAATGCCCTCCGCCGCGGCCACGATCTCCTGTATCCCAACCGCAGGCAGAAATAAAACACCATCCGCATCGCAGACTACGTAGTCGGCAGCCGTGACGACCCACGAGCCAACACGCGCCCAATACATGCAGTCCGGCGATTGCGGATCCAAACGCAGCGGACCTGTTGGCAACGCACCCAGGCTGAATACCGGCAGGCCGATTTTCAACAGCTCGGCCGTGTCCCGATGCAAGCCCCAGATCACGATGCCCGCCACGCCTGCGTGTTTCGCCTCCAGCGCAACGAGGTCGCCGACGCAGGCTTCGTCGAGCCGGCCACCGTTATCCACGACCAGCACGTCCCCGGGCTGCACGCACTCGAGGGCCTCCAGGAACACATCGACACTGCCGACGTGACGGACCGGAAATACCCGGCCACGACAAACACTCGTGCCCGTCAGGGGACGCAAGCCCGCGGGCCCGCATCTGACCGGCGTGCCGGTGCTGAGGCAGGCGTCCGCCAGGTGCGGCGTGCTCAGCGGCGTGCTCAGCGGCGTGCTCAGTAGCCCGCCAGACACAAAGTCCTCACCCGCCATCAGACGCTCCCCCAACCCAGGTGCATCGGATCCTAGCGCCTTGCCACTCTTTCGAAAATCGAATAGTTTTGAACTTTCACTTCTGGAAATCGGAAATGACCCCGCTGAACTTCGACATGGACGCGCTGCGCACGATGGTCGTCGGCGTGGAGCTCGGCGGGTTCTCGCACGCCGCGGGGCGCCTGAATCGCTCGCCTTCCGCGGTAAGCATGCAACTGCGCAAGCTGGAGACCCAGACGGGCCAACGCCTATTCAAGCGCAACGGTCGCGGCTTGATACTGACAGAGGCGGGAGACGTACTCCTGCAATACGCGCGCCGTGTTCTAGCGCTCAACGATGAAATGGGCCTCGCCGTCGGCGCTATCGACAAAGGCGGCACCGTTCGCGTTGGAATGCCACAGGATTTCACCGAGGCGGTGCTCCCGAGCCTGCTGACCCGCTATTCCAAAGCCCGTCCGGCGACACACGTCGAAGTCAAAGCCGGCCGGAATTTCGCCCTGGCGGAAGACGTGGCAAACGGCAGACTGGACATGGCGCTTGCCTTCTGCGCGGGCGGAAAAGGCGGAGCAAACAAGATCGCGACTGTTCCGGGCGTGTGGGTCACGCGCAGCCGACACACACGAGGATTCACCGAAGAGGGTGTCGTACCCCTGATCGTCTTCGACGGACCCTGCCTCTTCCGTGACATGGGAATCGACGCGTTGGCGCGAGTCGGCATTCCATGGCGGCTGGCGATGACGACACCGAGTCTCGCGGGGTTGTGGTGTGGGGTACGAGCGGGACTGGGAGTGACCGTGCGAACCCCGCTTGCCATCCCAAGGGGACTGTCGATCGTTCCGCCCGGTGTCGACCTGCCGGAGTTGGCTTCGATCGACGTCGTCCTCTACTGCGCGGCGGACCCCTCGCCCACCGCGCAGCTATTCAAAGATCTGCTGCTCGAAATTACCCTGCCTACACTAGCGCTGTCTTGAACAACACCAGCAGGCGGCTCCAGGCTTTTTCAGCCAGGTCATGGTTGTAGACCGCGGAGTCCGGCGGACACCAGCCGTGTTGCGCGCCCGTATACACTTCGATCTCCGCGGGTAACTTTGCCTTCGCGAAGGCATCCTTCAGAACGGTTTTCGCCTCAGGCTGACGCTGATCGTCATTTTCGGCAATGGCGAACAGGTACTGCGCCTTGATTTCCGGTATCACCAGGTGCGGGCTATCCGGCTTGTCGGTCACGAGACCGCCGCCATGGAAAGAAGCGCCGGCACCCACGCGGCCCGGGACAGTCGCCGCCGTGCGCAGGGTGAACGGACCGCCCATGCAGTAACCCGTCGTGCCCATTTTCTTTTTCTTATCGACGGCCGGCTGGGTATCGAGCCAGGCGACGAATGCCTTGGCGTCCGTCACCGCGGTCGCCGGAGTCAATGCATTCATCAACCCCAGCAGCATGTCCCGCGTCGGCGGGTCCTGGAAGTTCGGATGCTCCGGGGCGGTCGGCGCTTTCTTCACCCGATAGAACGGATTCACCACGAGCACCGCGTAGCCGGACTCCGCCAGGCGGCGGGCCATTTCCTTGAACGCGGGCCGCAGGCCGAAAATATCCGGCCAGATCAGCACGCCCGGATATTTTCCCTTCGCGGAGGGATGTACGAAATAGGCGTCCGCAGTACCGTCGGGCGTCTTGATCTCGACGTCCGTCCCGGTCAGATCCGCGGCGTTCGCGAGTGGAGGCAACATCATTGTGAGCCCCGCGCCCACCGCCAGCGCGCCAAAGTGCCTTCGGGAAACGTCGGCCCCACGCTGCGCAAACTCGTTCAGATCATCGTTGTCACACATACTTTGGCTTCCGGCGGTGCAAATGGGATGAGCGAATTCCTGCCAATCGCTCGGGCGCACATGTTGCACCCACCGCCGCGAGGACCGCAAGCCGCCGCGTGGCGAGGTTATAGAACCTTCCACCACGCGGAACCCTCCTCGGGAACGCGACCGAAGCCGCGGGCTCGATCAGGGACTCGTAACGGGCAAGGTCGCCGCCGCCGAAGTCGCAGCGGTGCTGCACTCCGCGTGGCCCCAGCCGCTGGGGCTGACGCCTTCCTGTTGCCCGGGTTGCGGCGTGATGTCATAGACGATGTTGTCAGGGCGATTCTTATCCCCGCTCACGCCCGCCGGGACATGATCCAGGCCCAACCCGTTGCGAGTGCGCCAGGCAATGTTGTGATCCGCACAGGAGCTGTCGCCGCTCACTCCAACAGCGCCGATGAGGACATGCGCGGCGTTGTACAGACCGAGGCCACCACCGAACACGTTCACACCGCCGACGCGACGCCCCCTCATGGGATCATCTCCCGTGCCGAAGTTGGCGGCAGGTCCGCGGTAAGCCACTTCTGTATCGACGGGGTTGCTGTGCTGCAACCCATACAGGCTGCCGCCCGGCTGAGTGGCGTAGTAGAGGTTGGCTGTCGACAACGAGAGGCCCGGAAGACTGAACGCGTTGGCGGTGTTGGCTTTCTGTGCCGAGATGACCCGGCTACCCGGCCACTGTTGGCCGCGATCCGAGCCGGTAAACGCCACGGCGCAGACCACGCCGTCGCGATTCACGATGGTGCCCCACATGTCGAGGTTGAAACCACCATTGGATTGATGGCGCGCCATCGTCAGGGCACTTTTCAGCGCAGCCTGGCTGGGCAGCCCGGCGCATAGTTTGGAGGGTGAGCCGTCACCGCCCCAGTCCGCCGCGAAATCATCCGCGAATGCGCCGGCGCCACAAATCGTGGCGACCGCACCCGTCAGAAGCGCTGTCATACGAGATCTGGAAATGGTCATGGAGCCTCCCGCCTTATTGTTAAGCTTGGTGAACTGTTAAGAGTTGGCGGGCGCGACTATACGCGCGTCATTGGCGCGCGAATGTCACTCGAATAGGGCCTTGCGAAACGTGAGATTGATACGGCGCCGACCCAGCAGGGGATGCTGGCCGTCCTTGAGGGGCAACACGCCGTGATA
The DNA here is from genome assembly GCA_028293725.1 of Gammaproteobacteria bacterium. Next base: position 80,692 of record JAQGOE010000243.1, read on the forward strand.
GCGCAAGCGTGCCGGACCACCCCACACTACAACATCACCGTGAGCCAACGGAACACGTTGTGTCCTGTCGGTGCGCAGATCTCCGCCGAACAGAAATACGGCCGGCAGACCTAACGAAACCGACACGATCGGCGCGGCGTAGTCCAGCTCGTCCTTATCCTGGTGGAGCGAGAGCCGGCTGCCGGGCTCGTATTGGTTGATCAGACAAGCGTCGGGGGCGAAGACGGCGAAGCCGGCACGTGCCGCCGCCTCGCTAGCCAACTCGGCGAACTCCGCGGGCATCGGCGCCCCATCCTTGCCGGAAAGCGGATCCTGCGCGCCATAGCGATAGCCGGTCCGGTCGCTGATCCAGCCCACCGCCCCGCAGTTGGTCATGGCGACCGACATTTGATATCCGCCGGGAGTGGTCAGGAAGCGAAACGGCGCCTGGGCCGTAACCTTGCCGAGAGCCTCGAGCAGCGCGGGAGCCCGAGCCCGCGCAAATCCCCGTAAGAGCATGGCGCCCGGCGCCAGCGGCTCATCCCACTGCTCGACCGCGGGCTCGTCGGGAAAGAGATCGAGTGTCATGGCCACATTCTGAGGGGTCCACTGTAATATCGCATTAATGGAATGCCGCCATTCTGTGCGTTTACCTTCGGAGAGCCTCCATCCCCAATCCTATGTCCATGTCACACGATGAGGCCGTGGAGGCCATCATTGCCTCGGGCCAGCGTCTCGACGCATGCGGGCTGGCGCCGGCGACTTCCGGCAACTACTCGGTCCGTTTGAGCGAAGGACGGATCGCCGTCACGGTGTCCGGACGTCACAAGGGACGCTTGACCCGGGACGACGTGATGCTGGTCAACGATGCCGGCGTCGCGTTGGAAAACAAGAGGCCCTCCGCCGAGACTGGCTTACATACGCTGATCTACAAGCTCTATCCGCAGATCAATGCGGTCCTGCATGTTCATTCAGTACCGGTCGTCACCCTGACCCGACACCTACCCGAGGCCTCCGAGCTCGTTTTGAGAAATTACGAGATGCTCAAGGCCTTTCCTGGAATCACTACACACGAAGCCGTGGTGCGCATCCCCATCTTCGAGAACTCTCAGAACATCGAAGCACTGGCACAAGAAGTGGACAACCGGCTGCGGACCGGAGCACCGGTTCCGGCGTACCTCATCAGAGGGCACGGAGCCTACGGCTGGGGTAAGGACATGGAAGAAGCCGAGCGGGTGATCGAGGCCCTGGAACATTTGTTGAGCTGCGAGATCGAAGCAATACGCCTGCAAGCGGGAGTCCGAGCATGAGCCGCCTGACCATTTACCGGGATGACAGCGCTTCACACGCGCTCCTCGACACCCGTGACGGGGAACAGATCGCAGCGGCATTGCTGCCGATCGGCGTAAGGTTCGAACGATGGTCGGCGTCCCGGCAGTTACCCGCGGATGTCAACGACGACGCCGTCATGGAGGCTTACCAGGGCGACATCGAGCGCCTGAAAACCGAATGCGGCTATCAATCGGTCGACGTTCTGCGCTGCCTGCCGGACAACCCGAACCGGGAACAGTTACGCCGCAAGTTCCTCGACGAGCACACGCATGACGAAGACGAAGTGCGCTTCTTCGTCGAGGGCGCCGGAGTGTTCTATCTGCGCGCCGCCGGCAAAGTCCATATGACATTGTGCGAGCGCGGCGACCTGATCGGCGTACCCGCCGGCACCCGGCACTGGTTCGACATGGGACCTGCTCCCCACTTCACTGCGATCCGCCTCTTCACGACACCCGCGGGCTGGGTTGCGAAGTTCACGGGCGAGCCGATTGCGCGCAGCTTCCCCTCGTTCGGCAGTCCACCGACGTGATCGAGGTGCGCGGTGTTCGCGCAGTCTTGACCGATATCGAAGGCACTACCAGCAGTCTTGCGTTCGTGAAAGATGTTTTGTTTCCCTACGCACGTAACTCGCTGCCTGCCTTCATACGCAGCCACGAGTCGGAGCTCACGGGCATCGCGAGTGACATTGCGACGATGCTGGGTAAATCCCACCTTACCGCGCAAGAGATGATTGACGTACTTCTGCAATGGATGGATGAGGACCGCAAGGTCACACCGCTGAAAACCTTGCAGGGCATCGTCTGGAAAACCGGCTACGAGAGCGGCGAGCTCCAAAGTCATGTTTACGACGACGCGGTGAGCGCGCTCCGCAAGTGGCACGCGGACGGGTTGAAGCTTTACATTTATTCCTCCGGCTCCATCGCCGCGCAGAAGCTACTGTTCGCGCATACTGCCTACGGCAACCTGTCGCCACTCTTTGACGGCTACTTCGATACCACGACTGGACCGAAGCTGGAGTCCCGCTCCTACGAGAAGATCGCCGCGTCGCTGCATCTGCCGGCCGGTTCCGTCGTATTCCTCTCCGACCACACTGGCGAGACACAGGCGGCAGCCGCGGCGGGTATGCAGACCGTCCTTGTGGCGCGAGAGCGGACTAGCCCGAGCGCGGAATTCGCCCGCAGTTTTAACGACATCGCTTTGCGAGGATAATGGGCGCGTCATGAGGGCAAAGCTGTGAAAATTGACGGCGTCCACCATCGCTCCATCTGGCTCAACGACAACGGCTGGTCGGTGCGGATTTTCGATCAGCGCCAGCTACCCTGGCGTGTTGAGATCGCGGAGCTCACCTCGATCGAGGACGCGGCGCGCGCCATCAAAGAAATGTGGACGCGTGGCGCGCCCCTGATTGGCGCGACGGCGGCCTACGGCCTCTGCCTGGGATTGCGCACCGATCCGTCGGACGCGGCGTTGGACCGGGACTACGCGACACTGCTCGCAACTCGCCCAACGGCAGTGAACCTGCGATGGGCCCTGGACAGAATGAAGGCGGCCGTAAAGCAAGTCACCGGGGAACGCCGTGTGGTCGCCGCTTACGAGTGTGCGCGGGCGATCTGCGACGAGGACGTCGACACCAACCGGTCGATTGGCGAGCACGGCGTGCAACTCATCAATGCCATGGCGCGCAAAAATCCCGGCCGCCCCGTACAAGTCCTCACGCACTGTAATGCGGGTTGGCTCGCCACAGTTGATTACGGGACGGCATTGGCGCCCATTTATCTGGCGCACGACCAAGGCGTCCCGGTGCATGTGTGGGTCGACGAGACCCGGCCACGCAATCAGGGAGCATCGCTTACCGCATTCGAACTGCGTCACCACGGGGTGCCTCACACGGTCATCGCCGACAACGCCGGCGGCCTGTTGATGCAACAGGGAAAAGTCGATCTTTGTATTGTTGGAACTGACCGGGTCGCCCGCAACGGCGACGTCTGCAACAAGATCGGGACTTATCTGAAGGCGCTGGCCGCGCATGACAACGGGGTCCCCTTCTACATCGGACTACCGCTTTCCACTTTCGATCGCTCGGTTGCCACGGGCGGCGAGATTCCGATCGAGGAGCGCTCGGCCGACGAGGTCACCCTGATCCACGGCAGGGACGAGCACGGAAATGTCGTCGCGGTCCGAATCACGGACTCCCCCGCGAGCAACCCCGCTTTCGACGTCACGCCGGCACGGCTCGTGACGGGCTACATCACCGAAAAGGGAATCACCGCAAGCGACGACCTGTTGCGTTGATTTCGGCAGCGCAGCTACCGCCG
>JAQGOE010000300.1 GCA_028293725.1 Gammaproteobacteria bacterium
GCTCTTCCGATCTGGCATCGGGGGATTGTCTTGCGCCATCACGGACCTCGCGTACGGTGTCGCGCGAGCAGCTCAGCGCTCGGGCAATCTCGCGTAGACCGCGGCCTTCCGCCAGCCGCCGCCGGATCTCCTCGTACCGCCCGACCGTCATGCTGCGTGAGCCCATGCCGTCTTCCCCTTCGTGACTGGGAACGACGGTAGCGGTTTGGAGCAACGGGGTGCCGTAGACGGCCCCTACGGACTGATTTTCCTCGGATTTCGACATCGCAGGACTGCTCCTGCGCCCGCACCGGGCGCTTCAAAAGCGCTCCGCCGGTGGTCCCCAACCCGGGAAATCGGGTGGTCCTGAACTCAGGAAATCAGGTGGTCCCCAACCGAGGAAATCGCCTGGTCCTCAACCGGGGAAATTCTGCACTCAACTCTTAAGAGCTGGCTGTTCCATATGCCAGCGTATATGAAGCGCGCGCTCCAGCTGCTTGACACCGATGCGTGGTTACCAGGCTCGATGATTTTCCATTTGACCTATGACAATAAACATCAGGACCTAGGTTGGCGGACGATCGAACGCTTCAGGCAACTCACGCCGCGGCAAGTTGAAGCGGTCGTCGCCTTTCTGAGCTACATCGTCGCCTACCCAAACAAGGGCACCTGGAATGCTGATCATGCGACCGAGGCGTTGAACAGTTACTGGGCGTTTCCTGCGAGTAGGCGACCGCGCGGCATCGAGATTGCGCATTGAGGGATCGGACATGAGCGTGGAAACCCGCGTCAGCTGTTTGGCTGCAGTGCTGTTACGGCCGAGCGTGTGGATAGGCCCTCGGCACAGGTGTCGCGGGGTCATGAACTCGGGTAGGCTGTCGAGAGTAAGCGAAATCGAATAGCGGGAATTGCCGACCGAGTGGATTGATCAATCTATGTCGAAAGAAACGAAGAAGTTGGTCATATGCGTGGACAACTCCGGGTATCAAGCGTCGCTTGAGTGCCGAAAAATATACATCGCCGTTCCGGACCTGCGCGCTGAGTGCGTCGGGAAAATTCGCATTACTGATGAATCGGGAGAGGACTACCTGTATCCCGGGCATGACTTCGTCCCTGCTGACCTTCCTCCATTAACGCGGAAAGCGGTACTCGAAGCTGTCGAGCACTAAGGGCTGCGCTGCCCCTGCCGCCGCAAACGAGAGCGTCCAGATCTTCGTGTTGGTGAGCAGACGCTGTGCGAGACTGCCAAGTACGTTTGGGCAACGGACGTATAATGCATTGATCTGCAGCCACAGTCACCCGCCGCGCCCTTTGTAGGACTGGTTAATGACAAATAACAAGCTCTCCGGAAAGACACTAACAGCCTTGCGCCAACTAGAAACTAAGCTATTAAAAGCTGTTCGCACCGGAGCGAATGAAAGGGCTATCGAGATAGCATCAGAAATTCAGACCCTATTTGGGTCCGATCGTAGACATCCAAGACTGTTGCGAGCGAAACTTTGGACTTTTGAGTCGTGTCTTGACGCGCAACGCCTCACGTTCGCAGAGAGCGGTCTAGTTGGGGTTCGTGGGCTTGCGGGCCTCAAGACTCGTCTGCATTTGGAGGCATCAAGCCTGTTAGCAGTTTGCTATTTGCGGCAGAAGAGAGTCACAGACGCGAAGCGACTTATTCGGGAGGTTATCAATAATATTGATAATATCAACTCCAGCAGGACACGGCATGCATTTCAGAGGCGGCTTATCGAGAGAATAGAGGAGGAGTGCATATTCGTAGAGTTGATTGGAAGCGGAGATTCACAATTGGATGCCGAGGAGGTTCACTCGAAAGCCGTCCTGTTGGTTAAGGGAAGTAGCGACGATGAGATACTCAGGCTGATTGGCAATTCGGTGCCAGTGGCGGGAATTCGGCTATTGGGAGAGGTTCGGAAATTCTCAATACAACAACTACCAGAGTCGGACCAGAAATTGCTTCCATCTTCCAAGATCTCTGAAGACGCAAAACATATAGGGAAAACAACCTTTGCTGTGCTGAGAAGAGTGGCGTGGAAGACATTCTGTAATCCTGACAGCGCCATTTATAAGATGTGGGCGAAGCGGGTTCCGCAGGTCTTTAACCAAGGATATTTCGCTGCGGCAGTTGTGAGTACGATGGAGAACTCTCGGATAGGAATTCCTCTTCTCGCTAGCGGTGTCGCCGCTCTGGTGATGAAGTACTCGGCCGAGGAGTTTTGTCGGGTGTCCAAGCCGAAGGGTATAATGATCCATCGTAGCGATGCCCAAGCCTGAGGGCGTCGAGCCGAATAGATGGGCGTCCGCTCGATGCCGTGCGGGCGACGATCTAGGCGGCCTGTGACGGGGGTGGGGTGCTATTGGGTGAGCTCTGGCCGCCGGAGGACGCTGCCTCGCCTTCCAGCGATAGTGCCTTTTCATCGTGTGTTCGAAAAATTGCGTCAACCAGGCGCGTGCAGCTTGCCGTCACGCGTGCCAACACCTTGATCTGTTCTCGACACGCGAGCTTTGGGGATGGCTTCGGGTAGTTGATCTTGTGATCGACTTCTCCCCACAACTCTTCGGCTAGGGTTCGTACTTGTATTTCGGCTGTTGCTTTGGTCTTTCGATTTGCTTCGATCACATAGTGCACGCTCGTGTACATGCGATCACTTTCAATGGTCGCGACACCGATCGACTTGAAGTATTCCCGCAATTCACTGTCCCAAACTCGTGCCTCGGGGCCGGAGACTAACCGATACTGGTGCTCCTCAAGAGCTTCAAGGAGTGCTGCATTAATGCGTGGAAACTCTGTTGTATGAAGATGTAGTAGGCGCAGACCAGCAAGATCGTTAATGCGTTCAAACAGATTCGCAGTCGTTATGTCGAAGGCGACACCTTCCTTCATCGCTTTGTCCGCTTTGCGCTCGAGCTTATCTCTGAGGTGGTCAGGGTCCTTCACTCGCCACCGAATCGAGTGGAACAATGTCTTCAATGGTGGCATTAGGATAATGCCCTGCAGACTATTAACCAGGAGTTCAAATACTCCAGTATTTTTTTTGAAGTATTCCACCAGTTCGGTGATTTGCGCTTTGTCTGCCTCACTTATGGTTTCGCCGGCCATGGCTAAGGCGCTCCGAAAATCCTGCTGATAACAACACGGCCAAGCTCGTCAAAAGCCTCTTTCGCCGCTTGGCGTTGGTCGGGAGTGCCAGCGTGGACTTGCCAAATTGGAACGCCTTCGATCTGGCTAGCTGCCGCAAGTGCCCCGAATTCCTTTATCTCGCCTATTCGTAGCGGACTTGATATTGCCGAGACAAGGTCCGGGTCGCAGGTTCGGAGTACAGAGACAACTTCCTCTTGAACTGCTCGCTCGATCTTTGGGAACATTGCTGCATAGTTCGCCGCCGGACCGCCTCCGTAAACCTTAAATCTCTGAGCGATATACCCGATTGGCTTAGGCGCACCTGGCAACAAATAGATGTTGTCCGGGGCAAGCTCGGAAATTGTACGCCACTCCGTAATCCATTCGACAAGCGTGTGGCCGAGAGTCTTGATTGCCCTTAACGAAAAGAGATCTGCTGCAGCCGGAATTGCGAAGTAGTCGCAATCGAGGAGGATGACCCGGTTCAGGGCTCCAATGTTGGGGCCTGCATCGTAGAAGATGATATCCGCACCGACTTGGCGCGCCGCTTCTTCGACCACCCTACTTAACGCAGTAATGCCTCGAAAGCCGCGAATCCTCCGCTGAAAGCATTCACTCCAGAAGCTTGAAAGTTGCGCCTCAAATTCAGCTAGCCGAATGTCTCCAGGGACCAGTTGCAACCCGCCGAAGCGTTCTATCGGGCCCACTGGTTTAGGATCTCCTATACCCTCTGTGACAGGTTTCAATGCTGACCAGACTGTGCTGCCGTCAGGTCCATCTGACCTGTCCAAGAGGTCGTCGACTACGGAGTCCTCGATCAAGTAAGAGGTAAGGTTTCCCTGGGGATCTGAATCGACAAGGAGTACACGCTTCCCAAATTCCGATATTGCGGCCGCGAGATTCACGGTGAGTGTTGTTTTGCCAACACCACCCTTGTGATTGAATACAACAAACCTCGGGATCCTTCGGAGAGAGTTGGGTTCACTCATTGGTCTTGGTTACTCGTTATCCTTTTGGCCGTCATCGGAGGTCCCATACTTGCCGGCACGGCTTCGACGTCTCTTAGGGCGCGAATGAGCCACGGCCGCCCGTGCCGCATCGCGGTCCGGCAAGGCTTGCACATACTGCTCGCCAAGTGTGGATAACTGCTTGGCTCCTTTGGCGGCTGGAACCAGAAAGCCAGCTTTGGCCGCGTTGTCTACGGCTTGGGCGGGATTCGAAAACTTGAGTTGAGCGGCTTCGGTGTTCAGTTTACTCAGGTCTAAAGTCTTGAAATGCGGCGTGCCCATATAGTGAGTCAAGTAGTACGCGAGGCAGGCAATTCGTTCGACGTCGGTAGTGGGATGCTTCTCGAATAGAAATACCTTCGGAGTTGGAGCCCGATCTTCAGAGAAGCGCGGTGCGGGCACCTGCTGGTCTTGCGCGGGCGGTGCGCCTGTGGTGTACCGGGTTGGCTGGCCATTGAAGGGAAGACCTAGAAATGCGATGACCGCATTGAGAACTCGTTGCTGAGCTTCTGGTGATAACTCTTGAAACGCGTGCACAACTCGGCTCAACACGTCAGCCTCGTTCTTCCTGCCCTGTTCCTCGGGGACGCGTCCGGTCTGGAGGTCCTGCTGTTCCATAGTCTTGAGTTATCCTCACTTCGTGGCTCGATTTAAGACAATAATCCATCAAATGCCAAGCTTTGGCCACTGGCAATGCGAATCTCGTCTCGCTTGGGAATGGTTGCTTGGCGACCGTGCTTGCGATCATTGCCGTTGAGGATTGATCGGACTCCTCTCGGTGGGTCGTTAGTGCGCTGCACAAATTGGATATCGTTCTGTTCTCGAGAGAGGTCGTTGCGATCTGAAACTGCTTCATTTGAGCAGAAGCTCATCATTCGCGTGGCTGCTTCTCATTCCGGGCGTTCCACGCTCTTGGTCCGCACTGACTGGCGCACCCACGCCTTTTCAAGGTGGAGCTAGCGAGCCTTCTGGAGATTTCTGGAGTGAGATTGCATGGACAACCGACATTCACAGCCTGACGGGTGGCTGGGTTGGGCGCGGTCACCGCACGTTTCGCTTCCTAAACGAGTTCCAGTCTGACTTGACGCCCGACCAACGTTGCGGCGCGTTGGAGGCTAGAGAGCGTGACGTGGCTGGCGGGATCAAGCAGGCGATTGACCTGTATCCGACTGGTGCGGAGCATTTTGGCGAGACTCGCCTTAGATCTGGTGCGTCTGCTTGATCTTAAGGACAAGCGATAACCGTCGGGTCCGGACACCGTAAGCGAGTAGACAACCGCGTTCTTGTGTCCGATCGAGAAGCCTCCAACGAGCCCAATCAGGGGCCAAGTCGAACACCAAGTGGCAAGGAATATCGTCTTTGCCCCAGGAGTCTGCGGCTCGCAACCAGACCTCTACGAGGATGCCGGCGTCATATGGCCAACGCGCCCAGAGAGCTTGGCTCGAATGGAGCACAACCAAAATGCCTCGCAGATTCTTGATCCAAGTGAGGTCGGTAAGCCAATCAAGAAATGCGTTTGGGTTGTGACCGTACGCAAAATCTTCATGAGGGAAGCCGATGGCGGCTCCGATTGTCTCAAAGCAGTCTTTCTGTGGTGCGAACTCCCGGCAGTCGATGTGACAAACCATGAATTCAGCGACCTCCACATCGGCTCCTTGCTGCGCCGACGGGTCAAAGGCGACCTCGAAATGTATCGACGCTGCTGCGCCAATATCACTTAGTTTAAAGGGTGCGGCCACGGTGTGCTTCCGGCATTTCTCGCTGAGGAAAGGTTGGTCTTCACATCACGGCACCCGCACCTGGCATCGTTCCACGTTTTTGAGCAGCTCTTCCTTATTCTAAAGAGGCGCCAGGCGTAAGGGATGTAGGATGTCTATGCCGACTTTCGCATCGGCTCCACCGTGCGCTCAATCTCTTTCGCATTCGAGATCTCCGCAACACGCAGATCATGCGCCGTCTGTAAGTTGAGCCAGGAGCGCGCATCGCCTCCGAAATAACGCGCAAGACGCATAGCAGTATCCGGAGTCACGCCGCGGCGCTCTAGCACGACATCGTTCAGGCGAGAGGTCGGAATTCCCAACCGCTTTGAAAGAGCATTCACGCTCAAGTCGAGCGGCTTCAAATAGTCCTCCCGCAATACCTCGCCGGGATGTACCGGCCGCATGCCATTCTTGAATGCCATATACGAGCCTATAAAAAATTTAATGGTAGTCGACGATCTCGACATCCTCCGGCCCCGCGTCAGTCCAGCGGAAGCAGACGCGCCACTGGTCGTTGATACGAATGCTGTGCTGGCCATCGCGGTCCCTCTCCAATTCCTCCAGGCGATTTCCTGGGGGAGAGCGGAGAAATGCCAAGGTCTCCGCCGCGTCCAGTTGGGCGAGCTTGCGCGTCGCGACCTTTGTGGCGGTGCCGAATTTCTTCGAGCGTCCCGTCTCAAACAGCTTCTGAGTATCTTTGCAGCGGAAGCTTTTGATCATGGTTAGCGTATACCGTTTACCGTTAAACTGCAAGGATCATCCGGGGCCTGGGATCTTGCTGTGCGCCAGGAGCGAACGATTACGCGGGCCCTGTCGGGTAGGTCGCTCCGAATGGCCGCCGTAATCTGCCTAGGCCCGCCCAGCGAACATCGAGCGCGCTCGAAACTCATAATGACACCGTTATAGGCGATCTTGCGACGTACCCGCCTATTGACGGCGACACGTCGGCCAGATGGCACTTGTGTCGTCTTGCCAGCGCTGTAGTCCTGCTCAAGGCGTGTCGGCGCCGTTCTGATGCCGAGGCGGCGGAGGGCTTCGTCTGCGAGGCCGCGCAGACCCCTGACCGGTGTCGGCATGCCGTCAAGCATCGATGGCCGCGCCCGGACGTAAAGGCCCGAACCGATTTTCACGAGCCGCCCATCCCGGACCAATTGACGAAGAGCGTGACCAACTTGTTCATAGCCTCCCAGATCCGCGAAATCTGCGCGTAGAAACACATTGCGGTGCTTGCGGGCGATCCGCTTCGAGACCTGCGCTTTCATGGTCTGCCTCATGCTGTCAAAACTTTGCCCACGGGAGCTCCCGGATCTGGCTGAATGGTCCGGCATCAGTGCTGTTTCGCTCGGGATCGCACGTCGACGACATCTGGCACCTGACTCGATGCGCGCGCACCGCTTTACCAGTCTTGTTCTCGCACACTGCCGGCAACAACGCGGCGCCAATATGCGGCGATTGCAGCAGGAAGCAAGGACTTGCGATAATTAGGTGGTTGCAAGAGAGAGGTCAGTAATGGCTGATTCGAAGAGGCTTGCCCCACCATATTCCGTTGTCGTGATCTCAGATTCCGGCGGAGGAAAGGTTCTCGATGCTATGAGAGGGCAGCTCATCGTGGCCACGAATTCCTGTGTTGCTGTGGGTTGTCTGTCAGAAGTGGATGGAGAGACTGAGTTCGTATTGGGTGTTAGCTCTGAAGTCAATCCGGGCGAACCTCCGACATTCGAAGGAAAGCTCGGGACGCCTAGCCGAAGGCTCGAAATCAGCTCCGTGCTCGGTGATCTAATACTCGTGACTACGGTACCGCAATACGAGACTTTGGTTCGGATCTGGGTCAACGATCCAAAGGAGCCGGACAGGGTCATCGTTGGAATTGAGTAGTGCGGATCGTACTCACGATCGTGTTCAGCCTGCTCGGCGTCGTAGCTTCGCGCCCGGAGTGCATCCCAAGAATGTCCGGCGGCATCCCTGCAGAGGCCGTCTCCGGCAATTGACGCCTCCCGCAGCTTGAAGGGGCGCTCATTGCGGTGCTCTGACGAAGCGATCGCCATATGAGACTCTCCAGCCACCGATGCCGCTTTTGCTGGAGGACTAACGTTCAACGGTTCGTTTATTATCGATGTCATCGTCGTAGTATATAATCGACATCTGTTGGCGCATAGTTGAAATCGAAGAACCCGTGAGCGGCGTGAGTACGGCGGTACGTCCTCATCGCGTGAGGTCGTCGTCGCGCTGGCGGATACTCTCTCCAACCGCAGGGGGCGTCGTGTGCCGCGACGCACGGTGTTGCAGGAACTGCACGGCCAAGCGCTCCCTGTCCGTCAGCACAGGCGGCAAGTGTCGGGAGAAGTACCTGACTTCACCAGCGAGTGTAGTTTCGCCCTGAGCGTCAAGTTGATCGGCCGTTTTAATCCATCCGGCGATCACGGCTTTGCGTGTTTCGAGTAGGTGGCTTCTCGTCGGATCACGCACGGTGCCGGTTGACCTCAGTTCATTCACGACGTTATTTACCCGGTCTCGAACTGCGTGGGATGCACCGCGCCGTTGCGCACGGTAGATCGCGTCGTGTGTTTTGCCTCTATTCTTTCCGCGGATCACTCGCGAGCTGGCATTCGCGGCAATTCCTTGTTCTCGCATTAGTCGCGCGAAGTCTTCCCGCCATTCGCGCAACATGGTCTTGTCGATGTGTAGTCGGCGCCCCTGGTCATTTTCGGCTTTGACGACCATGTGCACGTGCGGGTGTTCCTGATCGGTGTGGAGCGCCATCGCGTATCGGTACTGAAGCGCGAACTTCTCGCGCGCGAACTTACGCGCTGCGGCCAGAACCTTTTCCGGCGGCGTCGGGGATGGCATCGAAAACACGATGTTGTGGACCAGCTTCACTCGCCGAGCGGTCACGCGTCCGTCCCTTGGCGCGCGATACTGACCGGCCGATAATTCGAGATGCCAATCGTTCAGGAGCGCCTTCTGCGCGTCGCGGCCGGCGATCCTGTCTCCCTCGTCGGTCTCAATCGCCAGCTTGCCCTTGCGGGAGATGTACGCGAAGTGCGCGGCGACGGCGCCGGTCTTCGTTCCGCCGCCGGTGACTTTCACCATGACCTCGGGCGCTCTTCTAACGGTTCGCCGGATGTAATTGATCTGGGCGGGCGTGAAGTGCCCGGAAGGTCCGGCACGCCCGAGGCTCAATATATCCAGAAGGGGGCGCCCATCGGTCGGCAGTCTGACGGGTCTTCTAGTCAAACCGGCTCTCCCATGTGACCAGGGCTGACCGCGCTATGTCGTGTGTCCGGCGTTCAAGGGCCGCGACGACAGCGCGGATTTGCCCCAGGTGTCTCTGGAGATCGGCTGATAGCGTGTCGCCTTGCGCGGCGTTTCGAGAGATGTGGCTTAGCGTTCGGCCCAGTGACGCGAGCACGGCAACACCCTGTTTGAGTATCGCGAGTTCGTCAACGGTCAGTGGCGGCCTTGCCGCGACGTGGGCGCGGACAAGTGCGGCGAGGTACGTTGAGGCCCGCATGCCTCGCTGTGCGGCCCGCTGATTGATTGCGCGCCCGTCGCCGGGGCGCAGCCGTATCGTGATCCGGTCGGTCGCGGGCTGATGTCCGGATTCGGGTGCAGTCGTGGTGGCCAGAGACTCGTTCGATTCCAGCAACGCACGTATGGCGATCAGTGCCAACGCCGATTCTGAGATGCCACTTCTGGCCGCCACCTGCGCGAATCGTTCCTTTTCGGCAAGGGTAGGGCGCGCAGTGATGGATGGAATGCGTACCGTAGGATTGCTGCTGTTCACGAGGTACGTACCTCTCGTGCAGCAAAACGCGGACACTTCGCTATCCTGCCATCCGAACAACACTGACTCGAAACAAGTCCGTTCCAACTCGGTTGGCGCGACCGATAATGAATAGATTGAGCAGAGTAAGCAACCGTCGCCGGCATTCGTGACGAACGTGATTCGTCACGCCAAAGAAAGAACCACGGATGAAGAGGCGACCGCATAGGAAAGCCTGGTGCCGCGTTCCCGTGTTCTACTTGCCGTTGCGTCTCCGACGACCTGGACGGGCCACCGGGGTCAGCGGAAGAGGCAGAGGATTCTGTTCTGGCTTCCTGGAACGGGTCGGTTCGATCGCAGGACTCGTTGTCGTGGTGGACTTTGCGATGAGTGCCGAGATCGCTTCACGAGATATGAAGCGCCGGCACCCGAGGACTACGCTGGCGAGTTCGCCACTGCGAAGCAGGGCATAGATCGAGTTCCGGGAAATTCTGCCCAGTAGTTCACGGGCTTCGGTGACGGAGTACAGTGCGCGATCATTCATGACACACCCACTCATTGGAAAAAAAGGGATTGTTGACGTACCGAGTGTCGGGAGGCAGTGCTCGCCACCGGTTCACTTGGCAGAACCAATCTAACTGGACTGTCTCGCATCGAATAGACTGCGTTTGTACCGAGTTAGCCCACATACTCGTGTTGCAGATGACGGGGGCCCTGACGGATTCAATCGATTTGCAATCACTTGCAACGCCTTGCAACGGTATGCACCCCTCTGGAGCGCATGCGCTGACTGCAAAGGCAAAGCCCCCTTCCTTGCGGAAGAGGGCCTTGCCGTATCAGTCTCAGACGGCGACCTCCATCGCCGCTTCCGCAGCGTCGGTGAGCGGCTTGTCGGGTGGCTTGGTGCGAACGGCAATCGGCGATCCGTCTCCGCCGCGTCGCGCGCCGAACTTCACCCCGGTGGCAATGAAGGTATGGCCGTACAGCCTTTCTCCACCTTTGTCAGTCCAGTGGTTCGCAACGACCCTCGCTTCAAGGATGAGTTGATCGCCTTTCCTGGCGTTTCGCGCGATCGTCGATGCGATGTCGCCGAATGCGAAGAACCAAAGACTCGTTACAACCTCTCGGGGTCCGTCTTGCTCACCCTCTGAAACCTCGTCGTCGCCGACCAGACAGAAGCGAGCAAAAGTGATTTCGCCCTTGGTGCTCAACTCCGGATTACGCGCGAGCTGGCCGACGGCGGTCAGTCTGAAGCTGTTCACTGATCCTCCTTCGGTCCGCTGCCGCCGAGAAATGAGTTGTTCGTAGTGCGCTGGTCGGCACGCAAAAGGCCCAGTCTTTCGAGCCGGGCTTCAATCGCGCGCACGGTGCGTCCGTGTTTCGTGGCGATAAGCGGTACAGGTTCGCCTCCCGCAAACTCCGCCTTGAGTTGCCGTTCCTCCTCCTCGCTCCAGGTTTTGCCGACGCTCTCGGGTAGCTGCGCGCGGCGAAGGGCACGCGTATTGACGGTATCCAGCGCCTCTATCGCCGCCAACAGCGCACGGACGATATCCACACGATTCAGAACGGTGTCCTTCGGCAGCTCGGCGGACGTCTCCGGGTCGACACCCTGGACGAGTGCCTGCAGGACCTGCCTCGACCGCTGATAATTAAGTGTGCTCATGGGGTGGTCCTCCCAACGGTCGCGGCCTCGGCATCGCTCAAAACCGTGGTGCCCCCAAGCCGCTCGATGACCTTGGTCAGAACCTCCAACTGAAAGTACAGTCGGTCGGCGGCACAGCGCCGCAGGACATGCGCCATCTCGGGATTGAAGTCTCCTGAATTGCCCTCGGTGAGCTCGATGCAAATGGCCACGACGTCATGGGCCAGCGACACGTTTCTGAAAACGTCCTCCAGACGCTTGCGCAGTTTGACGACCTGTTCCTCACTGCCTTTGAGCAGCGGCGGGGCAGATTGATGAGAAGGCTGTTCGACGTTCATGGCCGCCCCTCCCATGGAGATACGCGGCCCATCGGCGCGAACGCCAGAGGACGAAGCCGACCTGGAATCGGAGGGGAGGGCCTGTAAACGGATCTATGGAAGCGTGCGCGCTCGGCGCAGGTAGAATTTTGCGGACGTGAAGAACCCATGACGGCGTACTCCTAGGTACGTGGTTGTGGTTAGCCGCTCGCTCCGTGTTAGCGCACGGGCGGGCGGCGCCTTTGTGGGACTTCAAAGGACGACAGGCCGCGATAGAGCTGCAGCAAGCGCAGACTAGCGCGCTACTGCAACCATACTGCAACGGAAGGGGTAGTGAGGGCGAGGGTGCCGCGGCGGCCAGCTAGCGTAACTAGCTGATTTAATTGGCTCCCCGGGTTGGAATCGAACCAACGACCAACGGATTAACAGTCCGACGCTCTACCGCTGAGCTACCGGGGAAGCGGGGTGGGTCACCCATCGAAGGGCGCGAATTCTCCGGTACCAGCGCCGGGGTCGTCAAGGAATTCGCGTCTTTATTTTCATGATTTATAGGCGCTAAATCCAGGCGGGCTGTCCTGCGCTGGTGGCACAATCCGCGGTGCTATGACAGCCAGCCCCCACCAGGCGAAAGCCGGACCCTTGGTCAATGCCTTTTCGGTCGACGTGGAAGACTATTTCCAGGTCGCGGCCCTGGCGCCTGCCATTGCGGTGGACAGCTGGCCGACCTGGGAATACCGGGTCGAGGCCAACACCGAGGTCATTCTGAAGCTGTGCGCGGAGAAGAGCGTCCGCGGCACCTTCTTTATTCTGGGGTGGGTCGCCGAGAAGTCGCCGCAGCTGGTGAAGCGCATTGCGGCGGCTGGCCACGAGATCGCCTGCCACGGGTTCTCGCATCAGCTCATCTATAACCAGACGCAGGGTCTCTTCCGGGAAGAGACCCTGCGGTCGAAGCACTTCCTCGAAGACACGATCGGCGAGGCCGTCACGGGTTATCGGGCCGCGAGCTTTTCGATCACGCGCGATTCGCTGTGGGCGCTCGACGTGCTCATTGACGCCGGCTTCGAATACGACTCGTCCGTCTTTCCGATCCGTCACGATCGCTACGGGATTCCGGGGGCGTCGCCCGAGCCCGGCAAGATCGTCGCGCCGTCGAAGCGCACGCTCGTGGAATTTCCGATGTCGGCCGCCAAATTCTTCGGCGTGCAGGTGCCGGTGTCGGGCGGCGGGTACTTCCGGATTCTGCCTTACTGGGTGACCCGCGCCGGGCTCAAGCAGATCAATGAAGAGGCCGGTCGGCCCTTCACTTTCTATCTGCACCCGTGGGAAGTGGACCCGGGGCAGCCTCGCGTGAAGGTGAAAGCATTCTCGCGCTTCCGCCATTACACGAATCTCCACCGGTGCGAGAGCCGCCTCCGCCGCGTGCTCGGGGACTTTTCGTTCTCGACGATGCGCGATGTGCTGGAGCAGAGGGGCCTGCTGCGTGCGCCATCGCAGCCCGCGGCCCAATCTCCACCAGCCATCGCAATCGCATAAAGCCGCGACCGGCGGCCACAGTTAGCCGCTGCCGGCTGCGCCGGCCGCCCTCGCGTCTTGCTGCACGGCTACCTTCACGACCTCGCTCAGCAGGTCCGGTCCGAAGTTACGAAGCTTCTCGAGGAACAGCTTGGTAACCTCAAAGCCGCGCGGGACCAGGAGCGTGCCCATGTGGGTGCGTACGTCCTGCATGATGATCATCCCGGGCTGCACCGTGCGCAGAGGCATTTCGCGCGCAACGGTTGCGGTCGTGCCGGCACCCACATGCTCCGCCAACTGTTCGATGAGTCGTACGCCGAAGCGCGAGCTACGACCTCGTAGTGTCTGCAAAGCAACATTGGCATCGTGGCCTTGTGTGATGAGCGTGTCATAGCTGAGTACGAGATCGAGGATCCGGGTGCCAAGCCCGATCGTGCCGTCCCCCAGGCGGGCGAGTTGCTCGTCGGTCCAGGTGAGCGCGACGAGTATTTGAATGACCGGCTCCAGTCGCGGGATGTTCTCGAGCAGAGCGGTGGCCAACTGCGGCGCACCGCTCGCCAGAATCTGCTCTTCAGGCGTCATCTTTTCGCCGTAGTACAACTTCTCCACGAGTTCGGGCGGCAATGACAGATAGCCGAGCTGTGACAGCAGCGCCGCGGCCTCGAGCTGCCAGAATTGCCGGCAGTCGGCCCGCTCGGCGATCTCCATGGCGAGCTTCTTCACCCGGCTGGCGCGGCCGAACGCGACCGGATTGGTGATGGACAGCACGTCGACCAGCGCTTTGATGCACCCAATCAGGGTCTCTTTGAGAATCGAGCGCTCGGCATTCACCAGGCGGTACTGTCCGACACCCGCTTCGACGGCGGCCTTGAGCTGATCCGGCGGACAGGGCTTCGTCAGGAACCGGAAAATATGCGCCGTGTTGACCGCGGAGACCGCGGCATCGCGTCCCGGCTCGCCCGTAAGCAGGATGCGGGTGGTGTCGGGAAAGACTTGCATGACGTGCTGGAGGAGGGTCGCACCGTCCATGCCGGGCATGCGCATGTCAGAGACGATCACCGCCGCCCCGCCCATTTCCTTGAGTTGTCTCAGAGCATCGGCACCGCTGAGCGCGGTGTGCACTTCGTAGTCCTTGCGGAGGTGCAGGACGAGTCCCTCCACGACCCGCGCCTCGTCGTCGACACATAACACGCGGGGCAAGCCCAGTTTGCTCACGACGGCACCTCCTCGGCCTCCAAGCACTCATTTACCCGTCGCGTTGCCTCGGTCCACGAGAACGGCGCGTTGATCGACAAAAGGTACTCCGCATCCACCTTCGGATCGGGTGCAACTTTGGCGTCGAAAACTGCGGTGTCGTCCGTAGGCACGAGCGAGTGGGCGGTTGCGAGCACGGCCAGCAGGTCGAATTCCGATGGCTTCACACTAAGTGGAGTGTGGTGGTGAGCCACTGCGTCGATCACCGGATAGGGCAATCCCCAGATTCCAAGCAAATACGCTCCGATCTCGGCGTGCGAAGCCCCTATGACCTGGGTCTCCGCCTCATGCAACGGAATGCCCAGTCGTGCCGCAGTCTCGATGCTCCTGGTGAGATCGGTGGCGCATTCGTGCGCCAGGATCCAGTAACCAATGTCGTGCAGCAGTCCTGCCAGCAACGCGTCATCGGCGGTTACGCCCGCGCCGGCGAGCGCGCGTGATGCGCCGGCTACGAGTTGCACGTGTGATTGCAGACGCTCGAAATTCAGACTCATCGTCGGGCTGCTGTCAGGCCAATGGGAAAATACCTCGACCGACAGCGTTAGATTGCGGATTGCCACGAAGCCGAGATAATTCACGGCCTGCTCGATATTGGTGATGCGTCGGGCGAGTCGGAAAAAGGCGGAATTCACCAGCTGCAATACTTTTGCGGCGATCACCGCATCGGCGGCGACGATCCGTGCCACTTCGCCGGTGGTCACGTTGTCTTTGGCCAGTGCGCTGCGCAGCTGCGCATAGACCCGTGGCATGGCAGGAAGCTTCTTGATGCGTCCGACGATCGCGCGCAGATTCTGTTGTCGTAACAGCTGGTGCAGTCGCAGACAGCGGTCAATAACAGTTTCGAGCTGCTTCGGCTCGCAAGGCTTACTCAGATATTGGTGCGCGTAAGGGACGAGTCGTACTGTTTGCTCTGACTCGGCATACCCTGACAATACGATCCGGATGACATCTGGCCAGCGCTCACTGACGATACACAACAGCTCGGCGCCGTCCATGCGTGGCATGCGCATATCCGTGATGACTACATCAAAGACGCCCCGCTCGAGCTCCTCGACCGCGCGTTCGCCGCTCTCGACGAAATGCATATCCCATCGGTCGGCCAAGCGATGCAGCCGGGCGCGCAGCGCCTCGAGCACCGGACTCTCGTCATCGACAAACAAAATGCGTTTCATGCGGCCTCGGTGGGGGTGCGGCCCGAAATGGGCAGCCGTACGGTGAAACGAGTTCCGGTACCCAACGCGCTTTGCACGTCGATGGCACCGCCGTGCTTTTCGACCACGATCGACCGCGCAATCGCCAGCCCTTGACCGGTGCCGAGGCCGACCGGTTTGGTGGTGAAGAACGGATCGAAGACCTTCTCGACGTTCTCTTGGGAGATGCCGCAGCCATTGTCCGCAATCGAGACAATGACCTGGTCGCCGCACCTCTCCGAGGTGATCGTGATCCTGCCCGTCGCCGCATCCTGGCCCGACTCCCGGATGGCTTGAGCGGCGTTGACAATCAGATTGAGGAATACCTGGTTCAATTCGCCGACGTTGCAGATGACTTCCGGCAGGAGGGCGAGATTGGTCTGGATCTCGGCGCTGTACTTGTATTCGTTGCGAGCCACCACAAGGGTGGTTTCGACAGCATGGTTAATGTCCGCTGCCGAGTGTTCGGTTGCATCCGGGTGGGCGAATTCTTTCATGGCACGGACGATGCTCGCCACGTGCTCCACTCCCAGCAGCGTCCTTTCAAACGCTTTGGGAATTTCCACCGTCAGGAACGGCAAGTCCGTGGCCGCCTCCAGATCCCCGAGCTCAAGAATGGGCGGCACGTTAGATGTCCGGTCCGCTAGCCGCGGTATCGCGGCCTGGTAGTGAGTGAGCAGGCGCAGCAGGTCGGAGGTGGCGGACTGCAGGAAGTGTAGGCTGTCGCCGATGTATTGGATCGGCGTGTTGATCTCGTGGGCAATTCCGGCGGCCAGCCGTCCGACCGACTCGAGCTTTTGCGCCAGGCGCAGCTCGATCGCCATGCGCTCGCGCTCCTGCATTTCGCTGAGGAGTTGCTCCTGCAGGCGCCGTTGCGCACTCTCCTGTTCGAGGCGTCGGGTTATGTCTGCGCCGGTTGAAACGGTATGCGTGATTTTCCCGTGTGCGTCGCGCAGAAATGTCATGAACATGCCGACCCAGAAGGTCGAGCCGTCCCTGCGCCGGGCCTGCAATTCGGTGCGGAGGTCGCTTCCGGTCCGCACCGCGTCGCGCAGTAGCTCGAACTGTGCTTCGTTCAGCTCTGGAGGAAAGAAGTTCTTCAGCGTCATGCCGAGCATTTCCTCGGGCGCATAACCGCAGTCGCGCGCCACCGCGCGATTCACATACACAATCGGCCCCTTCGGCCGGCGCGAGTCGGCTATGACAAAATGAGATCCCGTCGCATCCAGTGCGGAGTTGCGCAGGTCGAGCTCGCTCTG
>JAQGOE010000331.1 GCA_028293725.1 Gammaproteobacteria bacterium
CCTGGCACAAGTCTTCCTGCGGAAGCCGGACGATCCATGAGCCGTCGGATGACATCCGACGGTCGAATCTTTCGACGACCAACACCTGCTGCTCGCCGAAGCGATCCATCGAGCACCGCGCAACCGGAACACCGTATTCACGCAAAATCTCTGCACACAACCATTCATTCTCAACAGAAGTCGTCAGGTCGATGCCGCCGCCTCCAGTGCCAATGGGTAGCTTCAGAATGTGTGTGGTTGGCGTTGTGCCTTTGGGCCGCATCCATTTCCCATTGAGCCGGAGGAGGGCGGTCTTCTCCTGCGCGCCTGCGAGGGAGATTCGAAAGTCGTCGCTCTCGTCCGCGCCGCCAGGAGTTGCGCGCAGCAAGTCCGTCAATACATGCTCGACGTCCTTTCGCGTAAGTGGCCTCCCTTCTATCTTCCGAACGTTAGGTGTCGGCTCTGACTCAGGCAGTAGTTGGATAGCGCCGACGCAGTCCCTCCCGATTTCGGTGAGCAGATCGAACGCACTCGAGGACGATGCCCCAAAATAGCGTTGGATGCGATCGCGAATTCGCCGACTGTCCGGGAGGAGGTTGTCAAAGTATGCCGTGACGATCTCGCCCTTATATTCGGTGGGCCGGAGCGGCATTGACAGAGAGATCGGACGTGCACCGTCAGCAGTGAGCCACTCCGGCGCGTAGCGGAATTCGTCCGCCTTCGCCGGATGCGCTATCCAGGTGCCCACGCGCTCGCCGTTCATCCATACTGAGAGAGCTCGGCTTTTCGACGGCCGTGCCATGCACTACCACTCCTGCTTGCGGGCGCCGGCAGGACCGCGATCGCTCGGCTTGTCTCGAACGACCAGTTCCAGTTCCAGTGCCGATAGCAGTTTGTAGAGAGTATCCACGCTCGTGCGCTCGGAATTACTTTCGATGGCGGATACCGTGCTCTGCTTCAGGCCGACTTTCGCTCCGGCTTGCTGCTGCGTCAGTCCGCGCTCGAGGCGTATGCTCCTGAGAATCGGCCCCAGCTGCGCAGGCGTGCGTGCGACGTAGTCCACTGCGTATCTCCTATAGGGGATATCCAAATAATATCCCCCCAAAGGGATAAAATCAATATATCCCCCATAAGGGATAAGCCTCGCGGCGCCCGGCGCATACGACGGCCAGACCTACCTCACACCGTCGCGATGCCGGCGCCCGCCCCACCCAATCCACCATAAGCCCTCATAGCGCACGCATCACAAATAATGCATAATAACGAACCACCCCAATAATGCATCACATATAATTCACCAAGCCCACCACCCCATGAACCTCCCCCAAATCGGCCTCCTCCTCCAAGAAGCCCGCAAGCGCAGTCGCCGCACCCAGGCCGAACTGGCCCAGGCACTGGGCATGAGTCGCGCGACCCTCTCCGCCTTGGAGGGCGGCCGCTGCGAAGAAATCGGCATCCGGAAACTAACCGCCCTGCTGGAAGCGGTGGGCCTGGACCTGGTCGTCGGCCCGCGCAAGACCCGTCCGACCCTCGACGACCTCCGCGCGGAGCGCCGCAATGAAAAAGGCCGCGCTTAACGTTTTTGCCGAAGGCGTCCCCGTGGGACGCCTCGATCGCAGCGATCGCGAAGAGGACGAAATCCTCTTTAGCTACCACGCGGATTGCACCCCCCGGGGTGCCGTTTCGCTGACGATGCCCGTGCGTGTAGATCAATATGACGCCATGGGAGGCCTGCTGCCGATCTTTGAAATGAACCTCCCGGAAGGGGCCTTGAGAGAGCGACTGGGCAATCAATTCGCCAAGGCGATCCCCGAATTCGACGACCTGGATCTGCTGTCCATCGTCGGCTCGTCCCAGATCGGCCGACTGCGCTACTCCACGCGCGAGCAACTCATCGAGGAGATCCCCACACAGGACCTCGACGACATCCTGACCTACACAGGTACCGCGGATCTCTTCGCGACCCTGCTCGAGCGTTTCGCAACTTACTCCGGCATCTCGGGCATGCAGCCCAAGGTGCTCATCCGCGAGCGAGATGTGCCGTCAAAACTCGTACACCACGGAGCGACGCATATTATCAAGGCCTTCGACCCCACGGTGTATCCAGAGTTAGCCGCGAATGAGTTCATCTGTATGCGGGGGGCCGCCGCCGCCGGGATTCTAACGCCCACAGTACGCCTCGCCGAAAACCGCCGCCTCCTCGTAGTCGACCGCTTCGACCTCACATCCAATGGCGTCTACCTCGGAATCGAGGACTTCTGTGTGCTGGAGGGCAGGCGTGCGCACGGACGTTACGACGGCTCGTACGAGAACATCGCAAAGCGAATCTCAGACTTCGTCTCGCCCGTTTCTCTCCCTCACGCCTGCGAGCAATACGCGCTGATGGTGGCTTACGCCTGCGCGATTGAGAACGGCGACGCCCATCTGAAAAACTTCAGTGTCATCTATGAAAACCCGGAAGGGCCTGTTCGCCTCGCGCCTGCCTACGACTTCGTCGCCACGACACCCTACATACCCAAGGACACCTTGGCGCTGACCCTGGACGGATCCAAACAGTTTCCCGACAGAGAGCAGTTGCTGCGTTTTATCCGTCTAGTAACGGGAAAAGCAAAGCGCTCGGCCATCCAACTGCTCGATCAGGTAAAGCAGGGCGTCGACACGGCCCTGCGCGAAGCCAGGACCTACGGCAAGGATCACCCAGACGCCCGAAAATTTACCGAACGCCTGATCGCAACAATGTCGCGCGGTCTTGAAAGAATAACTTGAGTCCGCACCAACCGACTCGAAAGCGCCAATCCCGCGCGACAGTACTCTAACGCCGTCCCCTCAGCCCCCTCCAGAAACGACCCGGAGCGCGACTAACGCTTGGGCCGCCCGTTCTCACAGACCTTAGACGGATCCGCGCGGGTAAACTCCCCGACCCAGTTCGTCTCCCAAGTCCGGTTGTCATAGGAGAACGCCTGTTGCCAGCGGGCATGGTCGTGATCAATCTTGTCCCACGTGTAACGCACCTTCACCGCCCGGTGATCATCTTCGTCCTGTGCGTAGAACTCCCCGTGATCGCCCTGGAATCCACCGACAACCGGATCCGGATCGAGTTTGCCGTCCTTGCTGCTCACCCAAAAGATCGACCACTGCCGCTTCTCGAGATCGAACGTTCGCAGTGTGAGCCCCGCGCGATTCTTGGTGGGCATGTAAAGCTCATCGACCGTGGCCAGACCACCAAGATACAAGGTGAGGCACTCTATTGCAGGGAACTCCTCCCACTCGGAACTGCCCACCCCACGTGCCTTCAGGCGGCGCTGCTTCGTGATCCATCCGCCGAGGAAGTAATCGAAGTCATGAACGTCGCCGGTGCGCGAGGTCGAATATCCGGGGGGTAAAGCTCCGCTCGTCGTGTCGGCACCGGCAGCACTGAAGGCCGCGCACATACAGGTGAGGCAGACCGCCCTCACCACAACACTGGAAGCCGGCGACCGTGGCGCGTCATTAGCGAGATGTTGTCTCATTGATACCAAGTCCTCCAACCCCTTCAGTGGTGTTGACGAAAGTGTATCGGTCAGACCCCTCAGGTCATAACGATAAGTCTTGACATTCATTTGAAGCACAGCTTCAAATGGAACATGCGCAAAACACTACCGCCGCTGGATTCACTGCGCGTTCTGGCTGCCTGCACCCGACATGGCAATTTTTCGCGTGCCGCTTCCGAGCTAGGAATCACACCGACGGCTGTGAGCCAGCGGATGCGAGCGCTCGAGGCCCAGATCGGAGTCAAGCTGTTCAAGCGGCACGGGCCCAAATTGACAACCACCGACCGTGCCAAGGCGCTCGGGCAGAGACTCGAGCAGGCGTTGTGGCTCATGCGGTCAGCCGTGGACGACTGTCGCCGCCTCAAGCAGCCGCTTCGCGTGACTTGCGCGCCGACGTTTGCCGCACGTTGGCTGGTACCGCGGCTGGCAACCTATCACGCGCTCCCTGGAGCGGACGCGATCGTGCTGGATAACATCCAGGCTGTGTTGCCAGCCGACGCTTTCGATGTGGCCATTCGAAGTGGAGTCGGCCCCTGGCCAGGCTACAGCGCTGCGAAACTCGTAACGGAACAGCGCACACCGATGTTCAGCCCCAAATGGGCGTC
>JAQGOE010000005.1 GCA_028293725.1 Gammaproteobacteria bacterium
CGGGCGGAATTGGCGTCGGGAGACAATAATCTGGCGCCTGGGGTGCGGCGTTTCCCGGGCTTTTCCGTAACGTGGGCGTATGTCGGCACAGCATTTCAAATTTTGGCCGGAACGTTCGCTGCATCACCTGGACCTGCCGGCGACCAACGTGTTTTACAACGCGGAGGTTTCCGCGCGCCGCCGCCCTGACAAGCCCTGCCTCATCTATTACGACACGCGGATCACTTTTGCCGAGGTGGTCGCGGCAGCGGAGCGCCTGGCGGGATATCTCGAGCAGCACTGCGGGGTCCGCCAAGGCGATCGCGTTCTGCTCTACATGCAGAACAGCCCGCAATTCGTGATCGCGTACTATGCGATTCTGCGCGCCAATGCGGTCGTGGTTCCTCTCAACCCCATGTATCTCACGCAGGAGTTCCTGCGGTGCGCGCGGGACGCGGGAGGCCGGGTCGCCATCGTGTCACAGGAACTCTTTCCGCGCGTCGAGCCGTTGGTCGGAAGTCCGGACCTCGAGCGAGTGATCGTAGCTGCCTACGCGGACTATCTGCGCACGCCGACGGATCTTCCGGTGCCCGACTTCGTGCGGGCCCCGCGCCGTGAGTTGTCGGGTCCCGCTCTGACTCTCTGGAGCGATGTGCAGGCGATGGGTCTCGCTCCAGGTCCCATGACGGCAGGACCCGACGATCTGTGCGTGATGCCCTACACATCCGGTACCACGGGCGAACCGAAAGGCTGCATGCATACCCACCGCAGCACGATGCATACGTTGGTGGCTTCGATGCAGTGGTTCGATACACAGCCCGAGGCAACCCAACTCGCGCTCGTCCCTTTCTTCCATGTGACGGGTATGCAGGGAAGCATGAATGGTCCGATGTACTGCGGCAACACGGTTGTGATACTGCCCCGCTGGGATCGTGACGCGGCGGCCGAGTGTGTGCAGCGATACCGGGTGTCCGGTTGGACTTCCGTTCCAACTCTGAACCAGGATTTCTTCTCCAACCCCAATCTCGATCGCTATGATCTGTCCTCGATCCGGCGATTGAGCGGCGGCGGTGCCGCCATGCCGGCAGCGGTCGCGCAGCGTCTGCAGGAGCGGGGCATTACCTACTTCGAGGGCTACGGGCTGAGCGAGACCATCGCCGCCACGCACATCAATCCTCCTCACCGGGCGAAAAAGCAGTGTCTGGGTATCCCGATCTACGGCGTGGATTCACGCGTCGTCGATCCCGTGACTCTGCAGGAACTGCCCACCGGCGAGGTGGGTGAGATTGTCACGCACGGTCCGCAGGTATTTCAGGGATACTGGAACAGACCGGAGCAAACCGCCGCGGCCTTCGTCGAGATCGACGGTAAACGCTTCTTGCGCACCGGCGATCTCGGCCGGGTCGATGAAGACGGCTATTTTTTCATGGTCGATCGCCTGAAGCGCATGATCAATGCCTCGGGGTTCAAGGTATGGCCCAGCGAGGTCGAGACATTCATGTACCAACACCCTGCAGTGCTGGAAGCTTGCGTGATCGGTATCCCGGACGCTCATCGGGGCGAGACCGTAAAGGCGCTGGTGGTCGTTCGACCCGAGTGGCGTGGGCGCCTCACGGAGCAGGCCGTAATCGACTGGTGCCGCGAAAACATGGCGGCGTATAAGGTACCGCGAGTGGTTGCTTTCGTGGAGTCATTGCCGAAGTCAGGATCTGGCAAGATTCAATGGCGCGAGCTCCAGGAACGTGAAAAGGCGGCCGTTTCCCAGCGAGGCGATACAACCTCATGCATTTGAATTTCAGTCCCGAGGAACAGGCGTTTCGCGCCGAAGTCCGTGCTTTTCTGGCGACGGAATTGCCCGAGGAGATCCGTGACAAGGTCCGCTCGGGGGGGCGCCTGGAAAAGGACGACATGTTGCGCTGGCAACAGATCCTATATCGCCGTGGATGGGGCGCCGGGATGTGGCCCAGCCGCTTCGGGGGCGCAGACTGGAGTGTCTTTCAGCAACACATTTTCGAGGAAGAGTGTGCCACCGCCGGCGCTCCGCCCCAGATTCCGTTCGCGGTGAAAATGGTCGCCCCGGTGTTGATGACCTTCGGCAGCGTGGCCCAACAGGAATATTTCCTGCCGCGGATTATCTCGGGCGAGCACTGGTGGTGTCAGGGTTATTCCGAGCCGGGCTCCGGCTCCGACCTGGCTTCGTTACGTATGGCCGCGGTACGCGCCGGTGACGAGTACGTCGTGAATGGCCAGAAAACCTGGAATACGCTCGGACAGTATGCCGATTGGATCTTCTGCCTGGTCAGGACCCAGAGCGAAGGGCGGCCACAGGAAGGCATCTCGTTCCTCCTGATCGACATGAAGTCGCCGGGGATCCGGGTACGCCCGATCATCACCCTCGATGGCGAGCACGAGATCAACGACATCTTCTTCGACAATGTGCGGGTGCCGGTGGGGAACCGGGTGGGCGAGGAGAACCGGGGCTGGACCTACGCCAAGTTCCTGCTCGGACATGAGCGTACCAACACCGCGGGCATCGGCAATTGCAAACGCAACCTGTCGCGCCTCAAACAGATGGCGATGACGGCGAACGTGAATGGCCGGCCGCTGTGGGAGGATGCGCGCTTTCGCGATCGCATCGTGCGGGTGGAGCTCGAGTTGATGGCGCTCGAGATTACGAACCTGCGCATGTTGTCCGCGATGGCCGCCGGTGCCCGTGCGCCGGGGCCCGAAGTCTCGGCACTGAAGATCAAAGGCTCCGAGATCATCCAGGAGCTGGCGGAGTTGCAGATGCTCACCCTGGGTCCTGCCGCGATGGCCTACCTGCCGGACGCGCCGGTGACCGGCCAGTATTTCAACCAGCGCAAAACCACGATCTATGCCGGCTCGACCGAGATCCAGAAGAACATCATCGCCAAACTAGTGTTGGGTCTTTAAGGAGAAGGCGGTGGATTTCCGTTATACCGAGGAGCAGTTGGCTTTGCAGGAGACCCTGCGACGCTGGATTGCCCGCGATTATGATTTTGAGCGGCGCCGGATGCTGGCGCGCTCGCCCCTGGGTTACTCCGCCGAGGCCTGGGCGCGCTATGCCGACCTGGGTCTGTTGGCCTTACCCTTTCCCGAAGAATTTGGCGGGCTGGGCGGGAATGCCGTGGACGTCATGGCCGTGATGGAGGCGGTGGGGGAGGGACTCTTGCTGGAGCCCTACCTGAGTACGGTCGTGCTGTGCGGGGGCCTGATTCGCGACTCGGCTCCGAAGTCGGTGCAAGCGGCCCTGTTGCCGGAAATCGTCGCCGGGAGACTCCAGATTGCACTCGCCCCCTACGAGGGCACCGGTCGTTATAACCTGTCACATGTCGCATGCAGCGCTGTGAGGCGGGGTAACGGTTGGATCCTTCGTGGCACCAAGACGATGGTGCTCGATGCGCCGTCGGCGGACTACTTCCTGGTTTCGGCGCGCACCAGCGCCTCCGTCTCCGAGCCGGACGGCATTTCGCTGTTTCTCGTGCGCCGCGACGCTCCTGGTCTGACCCTTGTTGGATATCCAACCCATTCGGGCAGTAGAGCGGGCGACCTCCAACTCGATGATGTGGAAGTCGAGGATGATGCCGTGATCAGCGTCCCGGGGCAGGCGCTGGGCATCCTGGAGCGGGCCGTGGATCGGGCCGTTGCCGCGCTCTGCGCCGAGGCGCTGGGTGTCGTGACCGCCTTGAACCAGGCGACGCTGAGCTACTTGAAGAGCCGCAAACAGTTCGGGGTTCCCATCGGCACCTTCCAGGCCCTGCAACACCGGATGGCGGACATGTATATCGCGGGCGAGCAGATTCGCTCGATGGCTATCCTGGCGGCCGTGCATGCCGACACGGAAGATGCCGCCGAGCGGCGTCGCGCGATATCCGCAGCGAAGGCTTATGTTGGACAGGCCTCGCGTTTTGTCGGTCAACAGGCGGTGCAGTTGCACGGCGCGATGGGTGTCGTCGACGAGTTTATCGTCAGCCACTACTTCAAGCGGCTCACCCTGATCGATCTGAGTTTCGGAGATGCCGGGTTTCACTTCGCGCGCTATAGCGACGCGCTGGTGGCGTAGGCGAGACGCTTACTCGAGAAAGGTGTTGAGGGCCTCGGCGCAGCGGCTGGGGTCCTCCCAAAAAGGGTTGTGACCCAACCCCTCGAATACTTTGACCTGCGCCTGCGGCAACGCCTGGCGCAAGGTGACGCGCACTTCCGGCTCCATGATGGGGTCAGCACTGCCCCAGATCAGTAGTGTGGGTGCTTTGAGCCGCGGCAAGGTGCGCTGCAGGTCGGCAGGGTCTCCCAGTCCCTGGTCGAGCACGGCCAACCACACCCGTAGCGGAATGCCGGCGGCGTCACGGCGCTGGCGGCGGATGAAATCCGGATCCACCGGAGTTGGCGAATCCCACCAGGCCACCATGAACGGCGAGTCGGGATCGAGAGGCTCTTTGAGTTGCCGGATCTGGGCGGCGAAATCGAACTGCGGCTTTTTGGGTGGCGCGCCGGGAGGCGGTCCGCCGGTGGAGGAGATCAGCACCACCTTGCCGGTCCGCTCGGGCCAGTTTTCCGCGAAGGTCTGAGCGATGATGCTGCCGAGCGAGTGACCGACGATATCGGCCTGGCGTGTGCCCAAAGAATCCAACAGCAGGACGATGTCGTAGGCAAAGTCCGGTAAGGTATAGCAACAGTCGGGTTTGCTGGAGCCTCCGTGTCCGCGCAGGTCGACCAGGATCAGGCGGAACCGCTTGGAGAGATACGGGACCAATGGGACCCAGTCACGGGCGTTGTCGGTATAGCCGTGGATGAGAACGACCGGCTTACCTGTGGGATCGCCCATCAGGACGTAGGCCAGCGTCTCGCCGTTCGGAAGAGCGACGGTCTTCTTCATCGCGTCGAAGGCGTCGAGGTCGATCTTCGGCGGTGAGGCTGCGGGCGTGGGATCAACGCACTGACTCAGACTAACGTACCCGGCGTCTGTCGGATACAGCGCCATCAGCTTCCGTATGACTCCGTTAGTCCAGCCAAAGCCATCCTGCGTTGGGTACTCGCCGCCGCCGCCGGAGCGCCCGGTGGTCATGACGTCGTATTTCTCGACGAGTTTCCCGCTCTGGCGATAAACGCTCTGCACATTCACCAGCCAACGGCAGGCGATCGCTTCCGCGAGTCTGGTTTGCCCGTTGCGGCGAAGTCCGTCGATGGCGATCCACTCGAGCGGCGCCCAGCCGTTGGGCGCGTCCCATTGTTGACCGGTACGCAGCGGGGTCGTGACGATGCCACCTGGTTGCAGCAATTCGTCGGTCACCGCCTTCGCGACGCCGGCCGCTTGAGGCTCCGAGGCGACGCCGAAGAAGAGTGGATACAACGTCGCGGCCGATATCCGCGCAACAGGCGCCTTTTGCGTCCACCGGTAGTCGAAATAGACGCCTCGCGTACTATCCCACAGGTATCGGTCCATGGCGACGCGCCGGGCGTCGGCGCGGTGCGCGAAGTCGCTTGCGCAGGCGGCATCTCCCTTACGCTCGCAGCCCAAGCGGATCGCACCCTCGAGTCCATACAACAGGCTGTTGAGATCGACCGCTATGATTTCGGTGGTATCGATGGTGGCGCGGTTGCTGCCGTCGGCGAACCAGCGCGATCCGAAGTCCCAGCCGCTTTCGGCGGCGGCTCGCAGGTTGCGGAATACTTCCGGCGCGGGGCGACCGCTCTTGCCGGCAACCTCCATGTCCTCGCGATATGACTCGTCGCGTGGTGTGTCCTTATCGTCCCAATAGCGATTCAGGATGGATCCGTCGGTTAGTTTGACGACGTGGCGATGCGCGGTGCCAGGACGCAAGGCGGCCGTGCCGCCCTCCATCCAGAACGCATATTCCCGCTTCAACTGCGGCAGATATTGGGCGTAGGCGGCGGCGGGGTCCTCCTTCGAGAGCAACCCCACCATCGCGAAGAAGAACGGCGGCTGTGAGCGGCTCAGATAGTAGGTCCGGGCGCCGTTGGGAATGTGACCGTAGGTGTCGAGAAGAAACGCGAAGTCCCGGACCATGTCGGTGAGCAGATCCTGGCGGCCGCTCTCGGCCAGGCCCAGCATGGTGAAGTACGAATCCCAGTAATAAATTTCGCGAAATCTTCCGCCGGGCACAACGTAGGGGTATGGGAGCGGCAGCGCCGAGGAGTAACGCGGGGCTACCGGTGTTTTGCGCGTCAGTTGATCCCACAACTGGTCGATGTGGGTGGTGATGGAGACCTTTTCGGGCGGCGATGGCACGGAGGCCGCCTGGGCTGGAAGATCGAAATGGTCGGCTACGAATTGCCTGAGCGCTTCCGGAGTGGCCGGTCGCGCGTGGTGATACTGAGTCAGAATCTCGCCTGGCGCGGTCTTAGGAACCGCGTCGACGAATGTCTTGCCATCCTCGTAGAGGGCCTCTGACTGGACCGCCGCGAACAGGTCCCTGAAAAGAACCTGGGGTGAAGCGAGGTGGGCTGCTGCTGGCGACGGTACTTTCGGTTGCGTCGAGGCGGCTGGCAGAAGTGCACATAGCAATAGACCTGCCCGCACGCCTCGACGAAATCCACTCATGCTAGAACTTATACCTCAAGTTCAGGTTCACCTCGCGCCCGAAAATGGGGCGGGCCATCTCGAAGTTGTTGGCGATACCGCTGCCCGAGCCGACCGCGATGCGTGCGTTACCCTCGGTGAGGCCGATCTGGTTGGTGAGATTCGTGCCTTGCAGACGCACTTCGAAATTGTGTCCGATCTCGGCTACCGCGCCGGCATCGAGAGTGTAGTACGCCGGCAGGACCTCCTGGTTGGCGATATCCGAATAACGCACGCCGATATGGGTGTAGGTCGCGAAGAAGCGCAGTCCACCGAAGTCCATCGGCAGCGTGTAGGCCGGCGTAATACGGAATTGCAGGCGGGGCTGCCGCTGCAACTCGAGGCCCGTGTAGTCGCCACCTCCAGAGGTCGCCGACGTGTAGCTCGTGTACACGGCGTGCTGCCAGTTTCCGCTCACGTCGACACTCACCGGCGGGATCGGGTGCCACTGTCCTTCGAGGTTCAGGCCGTAGGAAGAGGCGCCATACGTTGCGGTAACGTTTTGACCCGTAGCCGTGAACTGCTGGAACGGCACACCCGAGAACTTGCGGCGGAAGATATCCACCACGCCGTACATCGTCTCCGTCTGGGCACGGTAGCCGATTTCGTAGTTATCGATCTTCTGCGTCTGCGGCGTACCGCTACGCAGGTCGTCGAAACCAGGGAAGTGCACGCCCTGGTTGACACGCCCGAATACCGCCATGTGCGGCGTCAGCTCATAGTTCGCGCCGATGGACCAGGATCCGAGCGTATGGTTGAACTCGGAGCACTCGTTGGCGCCCGAGGTGTCGCAGCTGACTCCCTGGTTGAAGGTGCCGTTGGGAACGCTGACCCCTTTGTTGTAGAGGTGGCGCGGGTCGTTGTCGAGATCCGTGGCGGTATCGTTCTCGATCGTGCCGTGGTCCTTTTGTTGCTCGATGCGATAGCCGGCATCGAACAGCCATTGCCCCAGCTTCCAGGAATCGGAGGCGAAGAAAGCGGTGTTCAGGCCGTTCCAGTTCTCATTCAGCGCGAAGAACGTGGCGCCCAGCAGGCCGGCATTGTTGGTGACGTTGACGCCGTTGTTGAGTGTCAGGTCGATGAGCTGCGCGTTCGGAGTCGCCGTCACCAGCTCGTTGTTACCCAGCCACCAGTGGTCGTCGGAGGAGTAAGCCGCGAGGTAACCGCCCAACGTCAGCGTGTTGCCGGGAAAGAGATCGAAGCTGAAGCGCATGTCGTCGGTGAAGGACTGGATGTGCTTCTGCACGATCCAGAAGCCGAGCGAGGCCACGTAGGAGTTCGGGTTTACTGCCGCTCCGGTGCTCACGAGTGTGGCCGTGCCGCTGGTGGCCTGGCCGTACGGGCCGGTGATGGCGGTGTTCGCATTGACGGTCGTCGCCTGCTGCGAGATGAAGGATCCCAATGTCTGCGGCGCGAGGTTGTTGAACAGGCAGTAGCAGTTTACGTCGCCCCCCGTGTACTGCAGCTTGTTGCTGAAGGCCATGGTATCGGTTAGCTGCAGATCGAGATCGTTGCCGAACGTGTGCAGATTCGCACCGCGCCCGTCCGCCAGGTCGGCCGTGATCGGCGCCTGGCCCGGGGCTTCCTGCACCGAAATTCCGCGCAGACCATCGCCGGCAAACGTGCCGTTGTTGGGATTGAAGCCGGGGAAGGCCGACACGCTCTGGCTCTTGCCGGTCCCCGAGACGGTGACCGGAACGTCGGTGATGAACAGGTTCTTGTCGTTCAGGACGCGTGCATAGAAGAGGATTTTGCCGTTATCCCATTTATGCGCCAGTGTACCGGTCAATTGTCCGCCGTTGTCCGCGGGAAACTGCGAGTCGCGGACGCCGCTGGAATAGCGGTAAAAGCCGCCGAGACTGAAGAACCAGTCCTGTGTGACCGGGGCCCCGTAGAAGCCATCGACGCGATAGCCGTGGTCGGTGCCTACGGTCAGCCCGATGTCCCCGTGGGGATCCGCCGTGCCTTCTCGCAAGATGAAATTCGCGGTCGCACCCAACTGCCCGTTCGAGTATACGACGCCGGGGCCGCCTTGCAGGACCTCGGCGCGCTCGATGCTCTCGTCGATGCGGAACAACGAGGAGTTGTCCATGAAGGAAATGTTGCCCGAGGAGGGAAAGATCGGCGAGCCGTTGATCTGGTAGGTCACGTAGGGCGCATCGCCGCCGCCGGGGAATCCGGCGAGCTCGATGTTGGCACCCGCCTCGCCGCCGCTCGATTCGGCCCACACGCCGGGCACGATCTTCAACAGATCGGCGGCGCTCGAGGGGGCGGCGTCACGGATCTCCTCGAGGCTCGCGGTGGTGATCTCGAAGCTGGCGTCGAGCTTTTTCACGCCACCCGCGGTGGCTGTGCCCGTCACCACTACTTCGTCCAGGGTGTTGGTATTGGCGGCACTGGCATCCACGACCACCGGCGGCTGGGCGCCCGCCTCGGTGGCGGCCTCCTGTCCGTAAGCGTGGCTGCCGGCCAGGGTCGCGCCGCTGAGCGCGAGCAGGCTGGCAAGTCGCGTGAAGAATCCTCGATGACTCATGTTGGGGTCCCCCTTGGTGTGTGACTCGTTGTCAGCCGCGCTCGCGTCTGGCTCGGCGGCTGGCGGATCCGGATCGGCGCGGGTCGTGGTCACGCTGTTTATGGCGATGGTCGTGGCGCTCACCTGTTTGAACGACAGTCCGCTGCCGTCCAGCAGTTTCTTGAGGCCGTCGATGACGGTGAAGTCGCCGCGCAGACCCGCCGTCTGGTGATGGGCGACCACGGTGGATGAGAAGACCAGGCTGATGTCGGCCTGGCGCGCGAATTCTTTCAACGCGAGCGCGGCGACCTGCGATTGGATGTCGAAGTGGCGCAGCGCAGGATCGGCGTAGGCCTGGGTGCAGAGTATTGCCAGGGCCAGGCACACGCCCGTCCGCCGCGCCCAACCTGCCCGTTGCGCTAAACACACAATTCGCATTGTTCCCCTCTACAGGCCCTGAAAAGGGCCTGGTATTGAGAAGACGGTTGGGGGCAAAAAAAGCACTACTCCAGCGCGCGAATTAACACGCGCCGGGGGGAAGAGTTGCTGGAAAACGGGTTGAGAGTGGTTCCGCGCCGCGGAATCAGTGGCGTGGATCGACGTAGACGACACCGTCGGCGGTGCGACGAATCGTTACCGGCAGCGCTGCCTGCAGGCCGTCCAGAAATCCCTGCAGATCGTCAGTCTTGAACCGGCCGCCAACCGGCAAAGTGGTAATGGCCGGATCGGTGATGATGATGGGGGAATCGGTATAGCGCTGAATTTCTGCGATCGCCTCCGCCAGCGGCTCGCTATCGAATACCACCGCGCCATCGCGCCAAGCCAACTCGCTGGATAACTGCTCGGGGCTCACCGGGATGACGGGATAGTTAGTCGTGGCCGTGGAGAGAGCCTCTCCGGCACTTACCGCACGGACACGCACAACGGGGATTGAGGCGTCATGCGCACCGGCCGTTGCGTGTGGTTCCGGATTCGGCGCGTCCGGCTGGACCTCGACGCGCC
The DNA here is from genome assembly GCA_028293725.1 of Gammaproteobacteria bacterium. The sequence continues at coordinate 10,095 of JAQGOE010000005.1, forward strand.
CTTCCGTCACCAGCACGTCAATGTGCCGGTCCGTGCGGAGGCGGACTTCGAACTCCGTCCCGACAGCGCGGACCACCGCGTCACCGGCGTGTACCAGGAATGGCCGCGAGCGGTCCGGGGCCACCTCGAAGTGGGCCTCCCCCTTGCGCAGGAATATTTCGCGCGAGCGGCGCCCGATGTTGGTTTCGACGATTGTGTTGGTGTTGAGCGAGACGAGGGTGCCGTCAGCCAGCACTACATTCCGATGCTGCCCGACTGCGGTGGCCACGACCTGAGTTTCGCTGCCTTTGTTCAGCCAGAGGGTGGCGCCGACAGCCGCAACGAGTACGGCCGCCGCGGCCGCGAACCACAGCGGCCGACGATGGAGCGCGGCGGCGTGCGGCTCGGCTCCCGTCGCCGGGGGAAGAGTCTCGGTACTGTGCTGCGCCTCGGTGAGCCCGTCCAGGGCCTCCCAGACTTTCGACAGTTCATCCACCGCGCGGCGATGGCGCGGATCCTGCCGCAGCCACGCCTCGAACCCTTCCGGGTCGGCGCTCGAGGCGGCTCCGGATTCCATCCGCCAGACCCACGCAGCCGCTTCTTCGTCGATTTCGACGCGCGTGCGTAATTTAACGACGTCGCTCATTCACCGCTCCCGCCGTCTGCGACGCTGCGCAGTGACCGCGAGCGAGCTCTTGTCTCCACAACATCCAACAGGCCCAACTCCCGCATATAATCCCGGCAGCGCACCAGGCCCTTGGCCACGTGCTTCTCGATGGTGCTCTGAGAGACGCCGAGCACCTCCGAAATCTCGGCGTGCGAGAGTTTGTGAACCTTACGGAGCACAAATACCCGCCGGCACAAGGGCGGTAACCGCTCGACGGCGGCGCAGAACGACTCGAAGCGACGGCGCGCGTCGGTCTGCTCATCCGGCGGCGCCTCAGAAGAATAGACGTTCAAGGACTCGAAATCCGCCATTGTGTCGGTGGCCTGGGTCTTCTGCCGCCGGGCGCGCTCGACCGCCAGGTTGTGGGCGATCCGGAATAACAAAGCCTTGGGCGACTCGACCTGGAGATAGTCCGGCAGGGCGTAGATGCGGACGTACGTCTCCTGCACCAGGTCCTCGATGTCTTCGGCCCCGGACGTCAGCTTCCCCAGGTAGCGATGCAACGCCGCCCGGTGGTGGAAGATCTGATCGAGAAACCAGTCATGCCGCTTTTCCGCCATTGGAATTCTCCAACCGGTCCGTTCCCCCTGCCGGCGCTGCGAAGTCTACCCCTTCATTGACGCGCTCGCGACTGGACCGTACCTTCGCATGGAAACTGAAGGGTACGAACATGGCAAACCTGTCAGGGCTCGAGTTGCGGTCGAAGATCACCTCGGGCGGGAAACTCGAGCTGTCGCTGGAAGAAGTAGCGGTGCCCGCCCCGGCGGCGGACGAAGTCGTGATCCGCGTCGAGGCGGCGCCGATCAATCCTTCGGATCTGGGCATGTTGCTGGGGCCGGCCGATGTGTCGACCTTCAGCGCCGGCGGAACGACCGGCCGGCCGAGCGCGACCGCGGTCGTTCCCCAGGGGCGTCTCGCGTTGGTCGCGGGCCGACTCGATCAATCGATGCCGGTAGGTAACGAGGGCGCGGGTGTCGTGGTGGCCGCCGGCGCGGACGCGCAGTCGTGGGTTGGACGCCGAGTCGCGACACAGACCTTCGGGATGTATGCGCAATTTCGCATTGCCAGGATCGCGAACTGTTTGTTGTTGGCCGAAGGGACCACGTCGAAGCAGGGCGCCTCGGCTTTCATCAACCCGCTGACCGCGCTCGGGATGGTCGAGACGCTGCGTCGGGAGGGGCACAGTGCGCTGGTGCACACCGCCGCCGCGTCGAGCGTCGGTCACATGCTCAACCGCCTCTGCCACTCCGACGGAATCCCGCTCGTGAATATCGTTCGCAGTGCACAGCAGGTGGCGGATCTGCGCGGTATCGGCGCGAAATATGTGCTCGACAGTACGAGCGCCGAATTCACCGCGCAGCTCACGGAGGCGATCGCGGAAACCAACGCAACGCTGGCGTTCGATGCCATCGGCGGTGGCAAGTTGGTCGCAACTATTTTGTCCTGCATGGAGCGGGCGGTGGCCCGGAAGATGACGAGCTACAACCGCTATGGCTCCTCGACGCACAAGCAGGTCTATATCTACGGTGGCCTCGATACTTCTCCGACCGAGCTCGGTCGCAACTTCGGCATGGCCTGGGGCGTGGGCGGCTGGCTGATGACCTGGTTCCTGCAGAAGATCGGCTCCCGCGACACACAGCGGCTGCGCGAGCGAGTTGCCGCCGAGTTGACCACCACGTTCGCCACCAATTACACGGCGGAGATTTCGCTGGCCGAAGCGCTGGCGCCCGCCGTTATCGCGGCTTACAACAAGCGCGCTACCGGCGAGAAATACCTGATTACTCCGAACCCGGGCGTTACTGCGAGCCACGGCACCTGATAAAAAATGGGGCTGCCTCGCGGCAGCCCCTTCAGTACTGTCAGACGAATTACTTCGAGAAGTCGAACAGATCGAACAAGTCGCTGATGGCCGGCGAGTTCGTCGGCGCATACGGGTTGTTGGACTTCGCCACCGGGTTCGGGTAGTTGTCCCGGCCAGGCCGCCAGGGTCTCGTTCCCAAAGCTGTTAATGGTAGTTGCGCATTGTGACGGTTTCTGTATCTGGTTGCCCGAGCTGCATCGAGGTGGGAGAGTAGGGACATGACTACCCCAACCCTGTGGCAGCGACGCGTCTTTGCGGCCCTGCCGGTCTTGTACGGTGCGCTCGTCTTGGGATTTCTCCCCTGGGCCGAGCGAGCGGTACCGGTGGTCCCGGCCGTGGTGGGCGTTTACGGTATTGGCGTCCTTTTTGCCGATCTATGCACCGCCGCAATGTTGGGCCGCCAATTCGTGACGCACGGCCGTCCCGCGTTCCTTCTGTTGACTTGCGCCTATCTTTTCAGCGCGGGTATGGTGCTTGCCTACACCTTGAGCTTCAACGATGCGATAAGGCCCGGGCGCCTGTTTGGTACGGAACACACGGCCGCGGCGCTGTTTTTGGCTCTGCGTCTCGGGCCGGCGCTGCTATTCGTGGCGGCCGTGGGTGCCGAGACGCGTGCTGCGAGCCGCTGGAAGGCGAGTCCGCGACAGCTGTATCTCGCATGGCTCGCGACGATGCTCGTGTGCGCTCTCATTGGCTTCGCGTTGGCGAAACCTCAATTGCCACAGATGCTCCTGGAGCCTTTCGGCGGCACGGCACAGGCGATCAGCTGGGTGACAATCGCTCTATATGGTGTTGGCGCCTTGGTCATCTGGCGCAAGCAGGCGTTCAACGATCCGCTCTACCTATGGTTGGCGCTCATGCTGGTCGCGTCGGCGGCCGACCTGGTATTGAGCACCGTGGCGGGGGCGCGGTATACGATTGGCTGGTATGTCGCGCGATGCAGTTCCGTCGTGTCGTCCTACCTTTTGCTGACCTTCCTCCTGGGCGAACTCGCCTCCGCCGGACGCCCCAAGGACGCAAGTCTCGTAGCGGTGAGGTACACCGCCGCGTTCGCCATTGCTGCCGCGGCGGTCGTGTTGCGTTGGTTCCTGTTGCCCTGGTTGAAATCGGATCTTCCGTACGCGACGCTGTTTGGTGCGATCGCGGTGGCTGTCTGGATGGGCGGTTGGGGGCCCGCGCTGGCGGCCGCGATCGCCGGACTCGTCGGAACGATTCTCCTGTTCGGGAAAGCACCGAGTCTCATGACGGCGGGAGCCCTCACCACTGCACTGGGTTTTGGCGTGTATGCGCTGACGTGCGCTTTGATCATTGTTCTCGGCGAGACCATGCGCAAGGCGCGCGACGATTATCGGCGCTCACAGGAGATGTTCAAGGAAGTTGCCCTCGAATTGAAGCAATACGCAGCCGAGCTGCAACGGGCGGATGCCGTCAAGAGCCTGTTTCTCGCGACGCTATCCCACGAGTTGCGCAACCCTCTCGCTCCGATCCGTAACGGGATCGCCATTCTCAAGCTGCGCATGCCGGAGGGACCCGCGGATGTCTACGCCATGATGGACCGGCAGCTCGGACTGGTGACTCGATTGATCGATGACTTGCTGGATGTCAGTCGGGTCGACCGGGGCAAGCTGCAGCTGCGTCGGGAAAAGGTGTCGGTCGATTCGTTCGTCAATGCCGCGATCGAGACGGCACGACCTAACATCGAGGGAAAGTCGCACGAGCTCGTCGTCCGATACTCGCCGCGTAAGTTCCATGTGGATGGTGATCCAACACGGCTCGCACAGGTTATCGCCAACCTGTTGAATAACGCCGCAAAGTTCACGCCCGCCAACGGGCGCATCGAGCTGTCGATGCGTGCCGAAGGACCGCGGGCGATCATCTCGGTCCGCGACAATGGAATCGGCATCCCGTCGGCGGACCTGACACGGATTTTCGACATGTTCGTGCAGTTGGACGCGAGCAAGACACAAGCCGCGGCGGGCCTGGGACTCGGGCTGGCGCTGGCACGCTCGTTGGTTTCGTTGCACGGCGGGGAGATCAGTGCACTCAGTGCCGGTCCGGGTCGAGGCAGCGAGTTTGCAGTTCATCTGCCGCTAGTCGTGGCGCCGGGTCAGAGTGACGTGGACGCTGGCAACGCCCAGCCGGCGCACGCGAGCCGTCGTATCCTCGTCGTGGATGACAACGTGGACGCCGCGACCAGTCTCGGCGAGCTGTTGAAATCCAATGGCCACTCCGTGCGCACCTGCTTTGACGGATCGAGTGCGTTCGAGGCCGCTTCGCAGCTCACTCCGGAGGTTGCGTTTATCGATCTCAACATGCCGCATCCGGACGGCATCGAGCTGGCGACCATGATTCGCAGGCAGCCGTGGGGGAAGGGAGTGAGGCTCGTCGCTCTCACGGGCATGGGACAGCCCGCGGACCTGGCGCGGACGCGCGCGGCTGGATTCGATCAACACCTGACGAAGCCGGCCAGTCCGGGGGATTTGTTCAAAGCCGTGGCGACCTCCGGGTATGCGGCCACGAATGTCGTGGCGTTTCGGGCGGGGGGTTCGGCCGATTAGGCGCAGGCTCCTAGGAGCCCTGTTGGTCAACACCAGTTCGATTTTCAGGTCGGGATGCTCGTGACGCAGGCGTGCGACTGTGGCGAAATCCGCTGCGAATGGATAACGCACGGCTCGTGTCCGTACTCGGTCGGGAGCCGCACACTCCGCTCGACGCCGCCGTGGAGGTCACGCTGGGCGGGTTGGGGTGCCTGTTGCAAGACCTTACGCAATCGTTACAACGGTAGCTCGCTTCTCGTGTCGTGAAATTACCTGGAAATCCGCTTCCCCGATTCTTCACACCGTCAGCCGGCATGTCGCTGGCGGTGCGGAGAAACTTATGGGACCCACGACACCTCTGAATGCTCTCTATTACCAGGCGGATACCAATCCGGAAGGCATCGCGTGCGTCGCAGGGCGGAACATCTGGACCTACCGCCAGCTCGCCGTAGCGGTCGAGCAGGTAGCGCAGGGGTTGTACGCTCGTGGAGTACGGCCGGGCGATCGCGTGGCTTTGCACATGTTCAACATATCGGAGCTCGTGATCGCCTATTTCGCGTGCTTCCGAATCGGCGCGGTCGCGGCGCCACTGAATACCAGATTCAAAGCCGCCGAGCTGCGGGCGGTGTTGAAGCGTTTACGCCCGCGCGTGTATGTGGGCCAGGCCCAACTGTACGCGCAGGTCGCCGCCATCGAGACCGACATACTTGCGGCGGACTCGCGTTACGTGGTGGGCGAGACGGTTGTGGGCGGCCGGGTGCAGCCCTGGACAAACCTCCTCCAGGACAGCACCAGGATCGCATTGCCTGAACTCCCGCATCCGGATTCGCCTGCCGTTCTTCTGTGTACTTCCGGAACGACGGGGCTGCCCAAGTTCGTGGCCCACACGGCCGCAACTCTGACGGCCGCGGTGGAGGCCTGTGGACGGCTGGAGCTCCATAGTCGGCAGATCGCCATCAATAGCCTGCCCCTGGTGCATGCGGCTGGCTTTTTTGTCACGCTGGCGTGTGTGCGTTTCGGCTCCGTCGTGGTCTTGGTCGAGCACTTCGATGCCGATGCCGTGTTGAATGCCATCGAGTCGTACTACGGCACGTGGATGCTCGGTCTTCCTGTCATGTTCGTCGAGCTGCTACGGCGGCAGCGCTCGCAGCCACGGACCGTTGACTCCCTGGAATTCTGCGGGGTAGCGGGAGACGTCTGTCCGGCGAAAGTGCAGGAGAGTTTCCCCGATGTATTTGGCGTTCCGCTGCACACTGTGTGGGGTGCCACTGAGGCCGCAGGGTCACTCATTCACGGTTTGAAGCCCGGAACTGTCAGCCGGATTGCGCCGGGCGCGGAGGTGCGTCTCGTCGACGACAATGGCATGCAGGTTTCACGGGGCGAGGTCGGCGAGATGTTGATTCGCGGACCCAACGTCACAATCGGCTACTGGGTGGGTCCGGATCGCATCGATCCCGCGACGGTGGGGGGCTGGTATGCCACTGGCGATCTCATGCGTCAGGGTGAGCAGGACGATCTGTGGTTCATCGCCCGCAAGAAGGATCTCATCATCCGTGGAGGTTCGAACATCTGGCCCGCCGAGGTTGAGCGCGTGCTGCTCGATCATCCGGCTGTCACTGATGCGGCCGTCGTCGGAGTGCCCGACGCCGATCTGGGCGAGCGGGTGGTTGGATTTGTTTGCCTGGCGGCCGGCTGGAGCCAGTATCTCGTCGACGACATCCTGGCGAGCGCCAGGGCCCAGCTGGCCGACTACAAGGTGCCAGAATCTCTGCAGGTGATCGCTGAAATTCCGCGCAACGCCCTCGGCAAGGTCGATCGCGCATCGCTGCGATCGTTGCCGGCGGCCAGCGTACCGGAGCGGGCGCTCCGTCGTGTTGCTCCTATGTGGATTGCGCTCGCGCTGACCCTGGGCGCGCTCGCGCCCAATGCCTGGTCCGCCGACTTATCGGAACCACCCTCTGTAACGGTCCACTATGGGGATCTGAACCTGTCGACCCGGCAGGGAGTTGAGATTCTGCGCCAGCGTATCAAGGTGGCCGCGCAGCAGGTCTGCGGAGACGGTTACGACCCGGGCGACCTGGCGCGGGCCTCGGACTATCACCGTTGTGTCAATGTCGCCGCTGACAAGGCGCTGGAGAAGGTGCAGGTGGCATCGTCGCAGGTCCGTTAAGAGTTGTTGCGCTTGTTACGGCTGAGGATCCACAGCGCCCCTGGCAAAGCGGTGAAATCGGCGAGCAGCGCGAGAACGAACGCCGAGGAGGAGACGATTCCGAACTGGCGCATTGGCGGCAGGTCAGAGAGCGCCAGCGCCAGAAAGCCACTCGCGTTGATGAGGGTGGCGAACAGGATGGGACGGCCGGCTATCAACATCGCGTGCCGCAGGGCCGTGGCGGTCGAGCCGTTCATCTCCAGCCCTTCGTGATAGTGATAGAAAAAGTGTATCTGGTCGTTCTCGGTGGCTCCGAGGACGGTCGAGCCGATGAGAATCGTGGCGATGTTGAGTGGAATGCCGGCGATCCGCATGACGATGAATACGGACAGAATCGCGAATACCGAGGGAATCATAGTCATCAGGCGCGCCGAGGGGCTGCGGAACACCAACAGGAACGCCGTGAAGATCACACTCGCCGTGAGTGCGAAGCTCTCGGTCAGTGTGGGGAGCAGTCGGGTCGTGATCTCTCCGGAAACTACTCCCTTGCCGACGAGGCTGCCGCGCGCCTCGCGCAGGGCAGGCTCGGAGGCTTGCACGTCAGCCCAGGTCTTTTTGAGAAAGGCCTCGATCGAGCCGTGCCGCCCGAAGTATTCGCCGCGCCCCCGGATGTCGAGACGCACACTCGCCAGATTCTTGACGTCGATGTAGGAGCGCGCGCCTGGTTCCGTCAGAGTGATCTGCTCCAGGTCCTCCGCGAGCTTCGGCCACGCAGCCGCGTCTGTCGGGAGTTGATCCGAGCCGGATTCGATATAGCGTTCCCAGGTGAGTACCGATGTCGGTCCGTCGACGGCGGTAATGCCCTGGCTCTTTTCGAGGCGTTGGGTCAACAGGTAGATGGCACGCAGGAATTCCGGGTCCAAGGCGTGGCCTGGTGGTGTTTGCACCCATAAATCCATTACATCGAGGCCGTTCGAGTCCTGGAAACGGCGGGTGTCCTGCGCGACGCGCTCTTTCGGATTGACGTAGGTGAGCGCGTCGGTTTCGAGCGAGAGGGGTGGTACCTTGCCCGGAATTCCAAACAAGGCGGCGGCTCCGCAGAGCATCAGGAGCAGCGCGCCGCCCACGAACAGCCAGCGATACCGTAGGGTTGCCGGCACCTGGAAGTCGACAAAGCGCGGAAACACAGTGCCGGCCGAGGCGCGCTCGGTGCGCACGGGTGTCTTCAACAGGGATTGGAGAGCGGGGAACAACGTGAAACAACCCACCCAGGCAATGACCAACCCGCAGGCGGTCCAGACGCCCATTTCGCGTACGGGGCGGATATCCGAAACCGCGAGTGCTGCGAAACCAACTGCGGTCGCGAACATGGAGGCGGTACTGGGCAGGAACTTGTTGGTAAGCGCGCGCGCGTGGTGCTCGAGCAGGGTCGGCGCGTCGTCCGGTTCCATGAACCGGGAGTGAAGGTAGACGAGTGTGGCTGTCGTAGTGACCATTACGGTCAGGGGCACCAGGGCCGAGACGACCGTGTTTGTCCAACCGAAGATATAGGCCTGTCCGACCGCCATCGCGACGACGGCGCCCAGAGTGAGAACGATCGCCAGCAGGACGCGCCAGGAGCGGTACACCAGGACCACGAGGGTCATCAGAAAAATGCCGAAGAGCGGCATGGAACGCTTCGTGGCTGAGCCCGTTTGACTCTCGAGCCAGGCGTCGAGCCAGGGCGAGCCGACGCGGCGGACGGCGGTGAAGGGTTTTCCGGCCTTATCGAGTGGCAGGACGAGCGCGTCGATCGCGGCCAATGCGGTGTCGCGCTCCGCGGGCGAATTCACGCGCAGTTCGAGGGCGATGCCGATGTAATTGTCGCCGAGGAGGCCTGCCCTGCGGAACAGCTTCGTGCCTGTCGCGAACTTGCGCAGCTGCTGGGCCTGACTGTCGGTGATCTCTCCTGTCTGGGTGCCGTGGCGGAAGAGAGTAAGGAGGCTGTGAGGCTCGACGTGCGCAATCTTCGAGAGTTCGCGCTCGAGGTGGTCTGTGGCGCGCAGCGTGTCGGGACTCAAGGGGTCCGGCGCCTCGAGCATGAGCAGCGCTTGGTCCCCTTCGGGAAACACGCGTTCGAATTCGGCGGTGGCGCGCGCCACCGGATCGTCGGGAACGATCAGGCGGTCAATGGCTGAATCGGTAGGCAATCGCAGGGCACCGTAGATACCCGCTGCGGTCAGGAGCACGAACGCGCCGACGATCCAGAGCCGCGCGCGCAACACGCCGAGGAAAATTTGATGCATGAGCAACGGTCACACTCGATCAAGGGATGCGCGCACTTGTCGCCCGCCGGCAGCCTGAGAAACAGGTGCCTGGGCTCCCGGCGCGCCGGAATGATAGCCTAAAGCTATGACCACACTATTAGCTGCAACGGTTGCGACCCTGGTGTTCTGTGCCCCTGGTTATCCGGGGGGTGCTGGCGATGCACAGCCTTTCGTCGATCAATTTGCCGGGGCAGCCGTCAAGGCGGCCGGTTGGCCTGCGGGAAGCCTGGCAGCAATTTACGACCCCACGGATGAGGGGAGCGTGGCGAAACTCGGGATGGCGGATGCCGTACTGGCGTTCGTGCCTTATCCGTTTTTTGTTGAGCATGGGGCGCAGCTCCACCTGTCACCCCTTGTGCAGGCCGATGTGACGGGCACGGGTACGCAGCAGAAGTGGACGCTGGTCGCGAAGAATGGGGGTGTCACGGGGGCGGCTGCGCTCGGGGGATACACCATATTGAGTGTCGCGGGATATGCCCCGGAATTCGTGCGTCATTCGGCGCTCGCTGACTGGGCGCTCCCGGCAGACGTAAAGATTCAATTTACGGGGCAGATACTCAGTGCCTTGCGACGGGTTGCCGGCGGGGAACACGCGGTTGCGTTGCTTGATCAGTCGCAGGCGTCGGCGCTTCCGGGTTTGCCTTTCGCCAGTGATCTCAAGACGGTAATGCAATCGGCGCCGTTGCCGGTTGCTCTCATTGTGGTTGTGGACTCGCGGGTGCCTGCGGCGCGCGCGAAGGCGTTCCAGGCCGGGCTTCTGAAGATGGGGCATGGTGGCGAGGCGAGCGACGTGTTGAGTCAATTGCGGTTGCAGGGGTTTGTTATGCCGCAGTTGCCTGGGAAGTAGGTGGGTGATGGGACGCGGGAGTGGCGTCGTGGGGTTTGCTGTGGCCAGGAGTTTGGCGCTAGGCATTGCTGTGGTCCTGCTGGTTGCTGCGTGCTCTTTGCCGCGGCGGACGACTGCTCCGGCACCGCTTCCGACTGGTGCTCCTACTTCGGTCGAGGGGTTGGCGGCGGCTATCGACGCTGATTCTCAGCGTAGCGATCACGAGTCGGATGCGAGGGTTCGCGGGGCATTAGCCGATGAGGCTAGCGGGTACGCGGATGCATGTTTGGCGCAGGCGCCTAAGGATGCTGCGTGTCTGTATTGGCGTGGCGTGGCGCTGGGTCTCCAAGCGAAGTCGCATCCTACACGCGCTGGCGAGCTGTTGAAGTCGATGCTCGACTCGTTGAGCGGCGCTGATGCGATCGATCCTAACTACGACCAGGCTGGGCCTTCTCGCGTGCGGGCGTTGGTGTTGATCCGCGCGCCGGGGTGGCCTTTGGGGCCGGGCGACGCCGACGCTGGGTTGGAGTCCGCGCGCCGTGCGGTCGGGCTCCGGCCGCAGTATCCGCCGAATCTGCTCGCGTTGGCTGAGGCATTGTCGAAGACGGGGGATGCTGGCGGTGCGCGCGACGCGTACGCGAAGGCGCGCGATGCGGCCCAGGCGATGCCTGAGACGACTGGTCGGGATGGGTGGTTACGTGAGGCAGATCAGGGGTTGCAGAGGAAGTAGGAGAAGAGCCGCGGCGCGCGCGTCCGGCCGTGGCTGTAGCGGGTGGCCGCTGGCGCCTGTCAGGTGTTTGACGTGCGCCCTTCGCCCTGGATCCGGGCCAACTGCATGATCGAGTCGACGAACAGGGTTAGCACTGACTCGGCGGCTTCGGGGGTCATGTCCGTCGGGCTCGACAGCATGGACAGCTTCACGCCTTCCGCCAGGCTCATGAAACCCATCGCCATTGCGGCGGGTGACACCTGTGGGGGCGCGCCGGCGCGCTCGTGAAAGTATTCGATGAATTCCGCGATCTGGCCGCGCTTCTCGGTCAACAGGGCGTTCAGCTTTGCGCGGAATTTCGTGTCCCGGGCCGCCAGCATGCGCGCCTCGGTCCAGTTCATGAATGATTCGTTGTCGTGGTACAGCTGCGCGTAGATGGTGCGCGCGCGCGTTTGAATCTGGTCGAGCGACAGGGTATCGGTGCGCAGGGCATTCAACTCTACGGTGGTCTTCTGATGGTCGCGGCGCAGTAGTTCGATGAACAGATCGCCCTTGCTGCTGAAGTTCGAGTAGAACGCGCCCCGCGTATAACCTGCCGCCTCGGCGATGTCCTCGACGCTCGCGGCGCTCAAACCCTTCTTTGCAATCAGCTTCTGCGCGGCCTCCAGCAGGCGCTGCGTCGTCTGGTCACGGCTGTCTTCCCGTGTCATGCGTTTGCGGCTCATGGGGCCATGCTAGCACGTACAATTCCATATTGGAATTCATCTTTGTACACAGATACACTAGTGTATTAGAATACTAGTATGAATTGAAGCGGTCGGGCCCGAGGTTGTGGCTCGTTGGAGAGGCCATGAGCTTTATGGTGAATGTTTCTGCGGGGCGCTTGTCCGGGGCCGCGCTTGGAGCCGAGCCGTCGATGCGTTCGATGCTCGTGGCACGCGCGATGCGGGTGACGCCCGTGATGCGGATTGCGGTGGGGACGCTAGCTGCGATCGCATTTTTATCGCTCAGTGCCTGCTCCGGCGGGAAGAATGCGGTTGCGCCGCCCGCGTTGGTGGTGGCACTGCCCGTGCACCCGGACACCGGTGCCGGCGCCGGTGGTGGCGCGATCCGCTATCCGGTCGAGGTGGCGGCGCGGTATTCCAACCCGATGTCGTTTCGGGTTCCCGGCAAGCTGATGGAGCGCAAGGTCCGGATCGGCGACACCGTCAAGAAGGGCGAGATCGTGGCGCAACTCGATCCGATCGATGCGCAGAGACAGGCAGCGAGCGCGAAGGCGACCCTCGATGCCGCCGAGCATCGCCTGCTGTTCGCCAAGCAGCAGCTCGATCGCGATAGCGCCCAGTCGGAACAGAACCTGATCGCCGCCAACCAACTCGAGCAGACCCAGGATACCTACAGTGCGGCGCAGGCTGGCCGCGAGCAGGCGGCGGCCCAGTGGGTCGTCGCGCGCAACAATCTCGAATACAACACGCTGATTGCCGATCACGATGGCGTGATCACCAGCGAGAACGCCGACACCGGGCAGGTTGTTTCGGCCGGGCAGGCGGTTTACGGCCTTGCCTGGAGCGGCGACATCGACGTGACGCTGGATGCCGCGGCAAGTGATCTCGGCCGGATCGCCGTTGGGCAGACCGCGAGCGTTACGTTTCCGGCGTTGCCGGGAAGGCGTTTTGATGCACGCGTGCGGGAAATAACACCTGCCGCGGATCCGCAGAGTCGGACGTATCGGGTGAAGTTGACGCTGACACAACCTGGGCAGGTTGTGCGGCTGGGGATGACGGGTGATGCGACTTTGTCGCCGGTGGCGGGAGGCGGGGGTGGGGCTACCGAGGTGAGCTTCACTTTGCCGACGACGGCGATTTTCCACCAGGGTAATGCCCCCGCAGTCTGGGTGATTGTGCCGGGCACCTCGACGCTCGAGCTGCGTCCGGTGACGGTGCGCGGTTATAGCGATCATTCGACGACTATCAGCGGCGGCCTCAAGGATGGCGAGACCGTGGTGCTGGCTGGAGTGCACACGGTTTACGCGGGTGAGCGTGTGTCACCCGTCAGGCCGCTATTTGATGGGGAAGGCGATGTCGCCGGGCCTGCGCCGGCGGGCAACACCGGCGTGACCGAGCGGCGACCGAGCGGTCAGCGAGGGAACCCCCAGCGGGGGTCAGCGAGGAAATCCCCAGCGGGGAGTACCGTTTCAAGCGCGGGAGTTGCGCAGTGAGCGGGGATCATGCCGAGCCCCCCATCACCCCCGCCGAGGCCAGCCATCGATTCAACCTCTCGAGCTGGACACTGCGCCACCAGGCGCTGGTGGTCTTCATCCTCGTGCTCGTCACGCTGTTTGGCGTGTTGTCTTACGGCAAGCTGGCGCAATCCGAGGATCCGCCGTTCACCTTCAAGGTGATGGTGATTCGCACGTTCTGGCCTGGCGCGACGGCGCGGCAGGTACAGGAAGAGGTGACCGACCGTATCGCCCGCAAGTTGCAGGAGACGGCCGATGTCGACTTCATGCGAAGTTACTCCCGGCCGGGCGAGTCGACTTTATTCTTCACCATCAAGGATCGAGCACCGCCCTCGCAGGTGCCGGAAACCTGGTACCAGGTTCGGAAAAAGGTCGGTGACATCGCGAATACGTTACCCACCGGCGTTCAAGGTCCCTTCTTCAACGACGAGTTCGGCGACGTCTACACGAACATCTACGCTCTCGAAGGCGATGGGTTTTCCTTCGCACAGCTCCATGATTACGCGGAGCGCCTGCGCACAGAAATCTTGCGGGTGCCCGAAGTCAACAAGGTCGACTTCATCGCCGATCAGGAACAGCGTGTCTACGTTGAGATCGAGAACGCGCAGCTCGCGAAACTCGGTCTGACGCCGCAGCAGATCGCCGATGCGGTGAACGCGCAGAATGCCGTAGCCGCGGCGGGGCTCTTCACGACAGCTAACGATCGCGTGTATGTGCGGCCGAGCGGGCAGATCCAGGACATGGAGAAACTCGGCGACACGCTCATCCGGGTGAATGGGCGGGTGATCCGCCTCGGCGACATTGCGACTATCAAGCGCGGTTACACGGACCCACCCGAGCAATACATGCGCTTCGACAACCGGGCCGTGCTCGGCATAGGTGTGACGATGGCACCGACGGGTGATGTCGTTGCTCTCGGGAAGGACTTGGACGCCGAGACGACGCGGCTGCGCGCTGCGCTGCCAGCCGGCCTGAAGCTCGTGCAGGTTGCGAGTATGCCCGCGGCGGTCAAACGTTCGGTCGATGACTTTGTCGAGGCGGTTGCCGAAGCGATCGGCATCGTTCTCGTGGTCAGCCTCATAAGCCTCGGGTTACGCACCGGCATGGTGGTGGTCATCTCGATCCCCTTGGTGCTGGCCGGGACCGTGTTGTTCATGTATCTGTTCAACATCGGGTTGCACAAAGTCTCTCTCGGTACCCTCATTCTCGCGCTGGGGCTCCTTGTGGACGATGCCATCATCGCCGTCGAGACCATGGCCGTGAAGCTCGAGCAAGGATTCGACAGGCTCAGGGCGGCCGCCTTTGCGTACTCGAGCACCGCCTTTCCAATGCTGACCGGTACGTTGGTGACTGTCTCCGGCTTCCTCCCCATCGCGCTCGCCAAGTCGGCGACCGGTGAGTACACGCGCTCGATTTTCGAAGTGTCGGCCATCGCGCTGCTGTTGTCCTGGCTGGCGGCTGTGATCGTGATCCCGCTGCTTGGCTACCGGATCCTGTCCGAGCATCCGACGCGGCGCGCCTTCGGCCGCCATGATGAGGCCGCCGATCCGGCGCATGCCGAGCATCACGACGTCTATGACACGAGCTTCTACCGCCGTTTGCGCGGATGGATCGGGTGGTGCGTCGATCGACGTGGTTTGGTTCTGGCCGTGACCCTGATCGTGTTCGTGTTGGGGCTCGCGGCATTCCGTCTCGTGCCACAGCAGTTCTTTCCGAGCTCGGACCGCCCGGAGTTGATGGTCGACTTCAGGCTGCCGGAAGGGGCCTCATTCGCCGCGACCCTGCGAGAAGCACAGCGTTTCGAGGCGGTGCTCAACAAGCGCCCCGAGATCGACCACTACATTGATTTCGTCGGAGCCGGTGCGCCTCGCTTCTATCTACCGCTCGACCAGCAACTTGCGGCACCCAACTTCGCGCAGTTCGTGGTGACGGCGAAGAGCGTCAAGGACCGCGAGAAACTGGTGGCTCCGCTGACCGAGCTGTTACGCACCCAATATCCGTCGGTCCGTACCCGGATCGCCCGACTCGAAAATGGTCCGCCGATTGGGTTTCCGGTGCAGTTCCGGGTGAGTGGGCCGGAGATCGGGACCGTCCGGCATTGGTCCGACGAAGTCGCCAAAGTCATGCGCGCCAATCCCGATACGACGAACGTGCAGTTCGACTGGGATGAGCCCGCCGAGCGCTCCGTTCACTTTGAAGTCGACCAGACCCGCGCGCGTCAGCTCAATGTCTCGTCGCAGGAGATCGCCAACTACCTGCAGATGTCGCTCACCGGCTATACGATCACCCAGTTCCGCGAGCGCGACAAGCTCATCGGCGTGGATTTGCGTGCGCCCGAGCACGATCGCGTTGACCCTTCGCAAATCGAGCGCCTCGCGCTGCCCTCCCAAAATGGAACAGCCGTGCCTCTGGCGGCGCTCGGACGGTTTACCTACGGACTCGAGTACGGCGTGGTCTGGGAACGCGACCGGCAACCGACCATCACCGTGCAAGCCGATGTGCAACACAACGCGCAGGGTATCGACGTAACCAACCGCGTCGACAAGATGTTGGCTCCGCTCCGCAAACAACTTCCGGTCGGCTACCGAGTCGAGATCGGCGGCTCGGTGGAGGAGAACGCGAAGGCCCAGAGCTCGATCAACGCGGAGATGCCGCTGCTGCTGGTGGCGGTGCTGGTTCTGTTGATGGTGCAGCTACAAAGTTTCAGCCGAGTTCTGATGGTGGTGCTCACGGCGCCGCTGGGGCTGATCGGTGTCGTGCTCGCCTTGTTGCTGTTCCATAAGCCGTTCGGGTTCGTGGCGCTGCTCGGAACCATCGCGATGTTTGGCATCATCATGCGCAACTCCGTGATCCTGGTGGATCAGATCGAGCAGGACATTCGTGCGGGTCACAGTCGTTTCGAGGCGGTCGTCGGCGCCACCGTGCGGAGATTCCGGCCGATTACGCTAACCGCGGCGGCGGCCGTTCTGGCGCTGATCCCGCTGTTGCGCAGTAACTTTTTCGGTCCGATGGCGACCGCGCTGATGGGCGGTATCACGGTGGCGACGGTGTTGACGTTGGTATATCTACCGGCGCTGTATGCGCTGTGGTTCAAGGTTCGTCGTGACGAGCCGCCGAGGGAGGTGCCGGCATGAGAGCGCAAATGAAGCAGCGGGGCTGTACCGTGACGGTGCAGCATGGGTTAGTGAAGGCGGCTCCTGCCCGGATTGGCCGCCCTGCCCGTACATTGGCCGCCCTGACTGCCGCCATCGTCGTTCTGACCGCATCGGCTTGCACCGCGTTCGGCCCCACCCGCAATCCTCCGCAAATGCCGGAGCCGGAACACTACTCGGTCACGAACCAGGCTCAGGAGTTGCCCACCGCGGACGGGGTCTCGCAGGTAGTTGCCACCGGCGGGCACCCAGTGCCGGAATGGTGGAAGGCTTATCAATCAGACGATCTCAACGCCCTGGTGGAGGAGGGCCTCAAGAACAGTCCGTCTCTGGCTTCCGCGCAAAGCACCTTGAAGGCTGCGCGCGAGCAACTACGCTCGCAGATCGGCAATTCAAGTTTGCCGAGTGTCGACGTCAGCTTCAGCCCCGAGCGCCAGCGCGCGCTCGGCATCCCTGTTCTGCCGCAGGATCCGACCTTCCTCTACAACACCTTCGTGGCGCAAATTCAGACTTCGTACACGTTGGACTTCTTCGGGGCCGCCTTCCTGGCCAACCGCGCTCTGGCCAGCCAGATTCACGAGCAGGCTTTGCAGTTCGAGGCCACCCGCCGTACCCTGGCGGCGAATATTGTGACGGCCACGATAAGTGTGGCGGCGCTGCAGGAGCAAGTTACGGCCACTGAACAGTTGGTGGCGTTGGGCGAGCAGCGGGCGCAGCAAACGGCGGCGCGATACAAACTCGGCAGCGCGTCGAAAGACGAGATGCTGGCCGCAGAGCAGGACGCAGCAAACGCGGCGGCAACGCTGCCTGGCTTACGGGCGCAGGCCGTGATCGCGCGCCACACGCTGGCGGTTCTGTTAGGCCGTTCGCCGGATCGTGCGCCGGAGCCATTGCCACTCGATTCTCTGCGCCTTCCCGAGACGGTGCCCGTTTCGGTGGCTTCGGACCTGCTGCATCAGAGGCCAGACATACTCGCTGCCGAGGCGGCGGTTCGAGCGACGGCGGATGAGGCCGGTGCCGCGACGGCCGCGATGTTTCCGTCTTTGACGCTCTCTGCGTCGTACGGACGTGGTGGCTTTGACTGGTCGACCTTTAGTTCGCCGGCGGG
>JAQGOE010000008.1 GCA_028293725.1 Gammaproteobacteria bacterium
TACTGCGGGAAGCGATCCCGAAGAAAGGCGACCACGAGACGCTCGTGGTCATGCACAACTACTCGGTGGTGCAGGGCTTGAGCGAAGACCCGTTCATGCGAGACATACAACACTGGGGCGTGTTGACGATCGGCACCGGCCTGGGCAACGCGTGCTTCACGAACCGGGAGAGCGCGGAAAAAGAGCCCGAGAAGGCCGAGAAGGCCGAGAAGTCTGAGAAGTCTGAGAAGTCTGAGAAGTCTGAGAAGTCTGAGAAGAAGTCGTCCGAGAAAAAGTGAGTTCGAGCACGCCGCCGCGCGCTGGAATGAACTCGAGCGCCGTCGGGCGCAGGGATCTAGCGCCGCCCCTGGCGCTAGAATGAGCTTCAGCGCCGCCGGGCGCTGGTATGAATCTTCCGGCCGGCCTGGTAAAGCGCAACCATCATCCGGCTGTGCGCCAGAAATTTACTGACCTGCTCTTCCGAGTCGAGGCGTTGCGAAGCCGCCATCACGGCCTGTCTTGCGACCTGGATAATCTTTGCTTCCATGGCCCATAGTTTACCGGGCCGCCGCGCTCCGACAGTCGACTCACTCACAGGATCACAAACTCCCGGCCCGCTCCACGAACCGCGAGCCCGCCCGTAAGACACTGATTCTCATAGATTAAAATAACCGCACATAATCACCGACCGCCAACTGCGACCGGCGTCCCCCTTCGAGCGTTGATTAACGATGAATAGCTCGCCCAATTCGCACCGCGCCCTGAAGGTATTGCTGGGAACCCTCGCAGCGGCGCTCGTGCTGCTGGGGCTGCTCGTCACCGCGGTCGCCCTGCTGGATGGGAATCAACTGCGCGGCCCGCTCGTTCGCTACCTGACCGCGCACACCGGGCGGCCATGGCGCATCGACGGACCGATCGAAGCGCATCTTGTGTCGCTTCATCCGAGTTTGATTGCCGGGCGGGTCACGATTGCCAATCCGCCGTGGGCGCCGGCGGGCAACACAGCCGAAATCGCCAAATTCAGCATCGTGTTCGATCTGCCGTTGTTCTCCCAGCCGTTTGCGATTCGCAAACTCGTGCTGGAGGGCGCGAACCTGCACCTCTGGCGCGACGCCGACGCGCATGCGAACTGGATCCGTAACGCCCCCGGAATAATCCCGGGCAACGGACTGCCAGTCATCCACGGCTTGTCGATACCCGCGGCCCACCTGGAGCTCCACGATGACCGTCGCCACCTGATGTTTGATGGCACCCTGTCGGCGGGCGAGCAGGCCGACGAGAAATCACGTGAAGCCGGCGCAGCTTTGCCGCTACGAATCTCGATCAAGGGTACCCTCAACGACCGCGAGGCCACCGTCACCATCGATGGCGATCCGCTCGCCACGGCGTCCCGCGAGACACCTTACAACTTCACCCTGGACGAGCGCTCGAGCGGCTCCCATCTCACCGGTCGCGGGACCCTTTCCCATCCGTTTGATTTCCGGGTGCTCGACGGCTCATTCGAAGCCAACGGCGCGGACCTCAAGGATCTCCATTTTCTGGTCGGCGTAAACCTCCCCGACACGGCGGCCTACCGCGTGTCCGGCAAGATCTCACGGCGTAACACCATCATCAAGCTGACCGACCTCGTTGCAACCTCCGGCGACAGCGACGTGCACGGCGCGATTAGAAGCGAGATGGACGAAACCGGCCGCTCGCGCCTGGACATCGATCTGAATTCAAAACGGCTGCGGCTCGCCGATGTCGGTGCGAAGGCCGCGGGGCGCGCTCCCGAGAATCCTCCCGAGGAAAAGTCAGCGCTCCTGTCTGAGACTCCATTCCGCCTGCAGGCTGTCCGCCGGTTCGACTACATCGTGAATTTTCACGCCAAACAGCTGGACGTCGCGAAGCTAACGTTTCACTCAGTCCTCGGCAAGATGACAATTGATCACGGCACGATCACGGTGCCGGAGCTCTCTGCCACGCTCGCCCCGGTCACGCCAAATGCAACTGCCTCGGCCACGCCGACTTCAGCCGCATCGGCCAAAGGCCCACCGCAAGCTCAGCCCGCGATCCAGCCCGAAGGCAAAATCACCGCCCGCCTCGCATTCAACGCAAAAACCGACACCCCAAAGGCAAGTGTCGACCTGCGCATCGCCAACATCCGACTCGGTCAATTCGCCCGCAAAGACCCTTCGCAGCCCCCGATCGACGGCCTTCTGCAGGGGCGCCTCGACCTCACAGGCCGCGGCCGCTCGCTACGCGACATGGCCGGAAAGGCTGACGGCACTGTGACACTGACTCTCCCACAAGGCGCCATCCGCGCCTCTCTCGCGGAACTGACCGGACTCGATTTTCGCGGGCTGGGCCTGATGCTCACGAACAATAAAGAGGACACGCCAATCCGCTGTGGCGTCGCCCGCCTCCAGGCGCATGACGGCACCCTGACGTCGCAGACGTTCGTGATCGACACCGATCCTGTGCTCATCACCGGGGGCGGCACCATCCAACTCGACTCAGAAGCGCTCGACCTGGAGATCCAGGGCCACCCCAAACACTTGCGAGTGCTGCGGTTGAGCGCGCCACTTTCGGTTCAAGGGACGCTTACGCACCCATCCGTCAGCCTGGAAAAGGGGCAGCGGAAATTCAAGTTGATCGACCCAGGCCACGCCAAAGATGCGGACTGTGGAGCGTTGCTGGCGGAGGCGAAAAACGGCGCATTGCAGGCCGAAGGGGAACCCGTGCCGGCGGCGGAGCGCGGCGCTTCGCCAAAGTAACCCGAGCGCGCCGCCCATCCCGGCAAACGAATTCGCGCCGGCTAACGCGGCGCGAATTCAGTCCCTCACTGGACTGGATCCGATCTCAGCCTTACTTTATTCCAACGTTACTTCGTTACGGCGTTGTGCTTCTTGCGATAAACGCGCCGGCTCTGGCGATTCTCCGAGCGCTGAATCCCGCGCTGCTCGGCGGCACCCACGTGGCCATTCGCGGCAGCGTTGGCTTCGCGTCCATTCACCCGCGCCTGCCCCCGCTCGAGCGAGCCCGCCTCGCGATTAGTGAGTGAGCCGTTGTCCATGCCATGCTGAATGCGCTGCTGCTGGTTCACATTGCGCTGGACGTCGGACTGCATCCGCTGCGACGACGCGGAGCTCGGGTTTCCGGTAATGCCGTTGTGTTTGTCAGCGTAGACGTCGCTGCTCACCTTGTTCTGTGCCGCGTTCAACCGCGCCTGCTCGCCAGCGC
>JAQGOE010000032.1 GCA_028293725.1 Gammaproteobacteria bacterium
TATTTCAGTACGCGGAGGACTTCTGTGCCGAAGTGCTGAGGTTTACCGTCTAACGATGGGCACACCTCAACCGACGCGACATGGACTCCCACACACAAATCGTTTGGAGGCGAAAACCATGTTGAAAAATCTGAATCCTCACATCAATCAGGAGATACGATCATGCCCTATCTTTCTGGAAAAACCGCTCTCGTTACCGGCGCCTCGCGCGGCATCGGCCGCGCCACTGCCCTGGCCCTGGGCACCCGCGGCATCCGCGTCAACGCCGTAGCCCCCGGCGCGGTCGAGACGGACATGTCCAACTTCACCAAGACCGAGGCGGGCCGCGAAGTCGCGCTCGGCATGCAGGCGTTGAAGCGCATGGCCCAGCCGGACGATATCGCGCCGGTGGTGGCCTTCCTGGCCTCCGATAATGCGCGCTGGATCACCGGCGACACTGTTCGTGTCGACGGCGGCTTCAAGCTCTGAAGGTGCGTCGTTCTTCCCTGCATCCCGCCGCCTGCACCACAACCCACCGAGAGGTTTACCGTCATGACCGCCGATACGTTGAAGCTTTACCACTCGCCCGCATCGCCGAACTCACGGCGCGTGAGGATTTTCCTGGCCGAGAAGGGTCTGAAGGTTCCGCTCGTCGCTGTCGACCTCGGCAAGGGCGAGCAGCACTCGGAGGTCTACCGGACGATCAATCCGCGCCGTGTGGTGCCGACCTTGGTGCTGGAGGATGGCACCGCCATCGGCGAGGTGCCGGCGATCATGCGTTATTTCGACGAGGCCTTTCCCGAAAAGCCCCTCTTGGGCGCCACGCCCAAGGACAAGGGCCTGATCGCGATGTGGGAGCGGCGCGCCGAACTCGAAGGTTTCGCGGCGGTGATGGAGGGCGTGCGCAACAAGGTTGCGGGGCTGAAGGGCCGCGCCATCGCCGGGCCGCATGACTACGAGCAGATTCCGGCACTGGTGGAGCGTAGCGTGCATCGGGTCAAACACTTTTTCGACGACTTCAACGCACGGTTGGAACAGGTGCCGTTTGTCGCCGGAGAGCGCTACTCCGCCGCCGATATCACCACGCTGGTGACGTTGGATTTCGCCAAGGCGCTGGAGCTGTCCGTGCCGGCAGATGACACGGCGCTGAAGCGCTGGTACGAAACCGTGTCCAGCCGTCCCAGCGCCGCCGCCTGATCCTCAGTCCAGGAGAACTACCATGCCGCTGAATTCGCATTGGTGCGATCGAAGGCCGCAGCAAGGAGCCGGTCCGCCGCGTCCTCACACAGGGCGCGCCTGGATCGCCTCAGCCATGGCGGACGGAATTCTACGCTCGAACGTCAGCGCTCCATCAATTATTGCGCACTACGGTACAGCGAGCGGAGCTTGCCTCCCCAAGACTGGCCCTTAACATACGGGCACGTACCCAACAGCTCGGAAGTAAAGTCACAGCGAGGGACCCAGAACGCGTGCATAGCTGGAGTACACATCGAACTCGACGCGGGGTGGCAAGCGCGATCGGCCGCCCCATTGATCCCTTCAGCATTGAGTAGACCGAAGTGTTCATCGCCGCGCTCCATCGGGACTGGGGAGAAGCGTATGCTAACTACGACGAGCTGCGGTTCTTCACGGGCCTGCGACCTTCCGAGAGATCGCACTCGTGGTCACCGACTCAGATGCTGCGCACAAGCGCGTTAAGTATCACCCGAGCGCGTGTGAATGGCATCGACCAGGACGTCACCAAGACAGGAGAGGATCGCCGCATCGCGCTGTGCCCGCAAGCCGTGGCTATCGTCGAACGCCATCTCAAGGTACGCGAGCAGTGGGTTCGGGCAGGCCTCATCCAACACACGGGTTCTTGTTCTTTACCGACACCGGCGCCCGATCCAGCACGTGAGCTATTGTCACTGGCGTTAGCACCGCACCTCTCGGTGAGATATCGGATGGTGCTAATCTCGCGTCTGGAAGGCGTGAAACGCGGCCTCCAAGGCCGCGTCCGCCTCGGGCTCGAGTAGCTTCACGAAATGCCTAAATGCGCTCTTACCGGGCGGCAGCAGAATGAGTCTATTGATCTGCGCGCGGATTCCAAAGCGGTGGCGAAGCTGATCTACCAGTCCGCCGACGTTCAGCGTCAAGTTTGGGAAATGAGCGCCCAGCTGTAAGGTCGCATTTCCGGCGCCCTTGTCACCCGCCAGCCGGTCGATTTTTTTGCTGACGCTCAACAAAAGTTTCCGACGCGCGAGCACCTCATTGAGGTCCTCGCCATCAAGTGCGGCCTGAAACTCTCCCAACCACTGGCGCAACTCGCGATACTTCCCACGGAGTTCCAGTGCAGCCGGCAGAAAATCTTGAAGCGTGGAAGCTGCCTGCAATACCTCCACGATCACGGGCGGTAGCCGCATAGCACCATACAATCCTTCGCATTCTGCAGCTCGATAGAGTTTCAGCTGCTCTCCCTCAATGAAACTCATCAACGTGGCGCGAGCATCACCTCCTTTCGCGAAGAAACGCGAGCGCATGAGGAGCCGCTCGCGCAAAGGATGCGGAACATACGGAATCCGGGCGAACTCCGCACGCGCGAGCAACCCTGCGGCACCCCAGAGCACCTGCGCGAGCATCGGATCGCTGCTTTGTTGAGTAGCCGCATAGTCGCTCTTGTTTCGCTCGTGCTGAGCGCGTATCGCCGGGCTCTCGCACAGCGCGTCCGCCATCCACTCTCGTCGAGGCGCCCAGGTCGCCTCCGCTGCTTTGAACAGCTTTGCGGTCAAAATCTCGTTCCGCGCAAGCATGGTGATGGGCGGCAGGTCCGACCAGCTGCTGGAGTAGTCCGCATCGGTCACCAACCGATCTGCGAATACCACGGTCTGCACGACCTGACACACACACGCCATCGCCACGATATCCTGGAGAACCGACGTATATTGGACTGACGGCGACTCGGCAGAAGTAATGTGTTCCTGTGCGGTTTTGTTAACCCGGGTCCCGGTGAGCAACTCGCCGGCATTCTGAAGCGTCCAGTTGTCGATCAGTATTTGACCCTTCATGACTTCAGCTGATTTTCCTGGGCGCGCGCCGCCAGCGCCGATGTTTTGGCGTAGCTATTTTCCGTTGCTCGCGTGCGCATCGACGCTTACCCGCCTAGGTGCACGCGAGCGTAGATTAACATGTTTCGGGATATCGCCTGAAATGCGCCGATTACATCGCACTGTTAGCGCAAGAGAGGCCTTCTCGGGACGTATGCATTCCGGTTATGGCACTTTGGATATCGCGTGCATCGCCGCCACTCATCCGAATCCCCGTACGATCCGTTAGGTGCGAGCATCGAATAATGGCGCACATCTGTCCCGCACTCTTGATTCTCACTGGAGTACACATTATGGGCAGCAAATGGTTTACGGGCGGCGTCGTCGCCGCACCTCGCGGACGGATCATGTTCGACTTTATGCTGGATGGCGTTCGCTACCGCCCGACACTCCGCCGTCCGCCCTCTGAGGCCAACCTACGGCGTGCTCGCGAGCAACTCCAGTGCATCAAGCTCCAGATCGAGATTGGCATGTTCTCCTTCGCCGACGAGTTCCCTGACTATCGTTATCTTCGACGAGTGATCGGAACTGCGAGCGTCCGAACCTGTGATCAGGTCTTTAACGAGTTTCTCGCACATTGTGAATCGCGACTGGCCATGAATGACATGGCCGCTGTCACGCTGGCATCCTACCGACGGGTACTCGACCGTGTGTGGCGTCCAGCACTCGGGAAACTGTTATTTCACCAGGTACGGTACTCGCATCTGCTGAAAATCCCGGACGGTCGAGCGTGGAGTAAGAAGACGTACAACAATGCCATCAGCGTCATTCGACGCGCGTTTGAGTTCGGCTATCGCGATCATCCCCAACATCATAATCCCGCGCTGTGCCTGCGGATCATCCGACTAAAGAAACAGGACCGGCCGAAGGTCGATCCCTTCAACATCCAGGATGCGGAGACGCTGATTGCCGCGATCCATCGGGATTGGGGTGAAGCCCAGGGAAACTACGATGAGTTCCGGTTTTTCACCGGCATGCGACCCTCCGAGCAGATCGCCCTCGTGCTATCCGACATCGACCTCGAGCAGGGCGCCATCAGCGTCAATAAGGCGTGCGTCGCAGGCGTTTACCGCGACTGCACGAAAACGGGTGAAGACCGGCGCATCGTCCTGTGCCCGCGAGCCTTGGCGGTGTTGAAATTTCAACTGAAGCTTCGAGCCGAGCTCGAATACGCGGGGCGGATTCAGCACGATTACGTGTTCTTCCAGCCCACGGGCGAGCCGATCAAGTGGCTGAATGATCCCTATGAGCGGTGGCGGCAGACGCTATCGTCCTCCGTCAAGCTGCGGTATCGAAAGCCGTACTGCGCACGCCACTCGTCCGTGAGTTGGAATCTCATGATAGAGAAAAACCTGCTGTGGGTCGCCAAGCAGCACGGACACAGCGTCACCACCATGTTGCGCACCTACACCGCCTGGGCCGAGGGTGCCATCGAAGCGGATGTCATGGCGATCAAACGTGCAATGAGGCGGCGTCCGTCGCCGCCGCACGGTGTGCCGTTGCGCGTTCCGGATCTTCTTCCCGGCGCGCATCTGGCCGCCTGACGTCCCCGCGACGGGCCCGTTTATCTACCAACTTCGCGCTTTCACTGGGCTCGGGTGCCCGGCCTGGACCCAAAGAGAAAATGAATCTGGCTGCAGTTCTGGCAGCAGAATGAACCCCATTTTTCTAAGTCTTTGATGTCAAAGGAAATAAGGTAATGGAAAGAGAGGGACTCGAACGGCGGGAGCCCTTTGAAATCAATAACTTACTGATCAAAAAGGGGGTCGATTCCCCTTAGCCCCCCCGGTGTCCCCGGATTTGCCAGTAGATTTGCCAGTGGCGAAGCGCAAAGCCCTAATTCGGCGAGTCCCGCGCAACGGCAACGGGACGTATCGGCTCAATCCCACGGCTCCTCGGTTGAGGCAGGAGCTTGGTCATCCAGCAACGTGGACGAGACGAAACCGCATGCGATGCGAAGCTCCTGGTTCGCCTGGCCATGGGGGCGCCGGCCCACGACGCATAGACGGGGGAAGCAGGCGCTGATCGGGAAAGGGATGCACCTTCCATTGATGGAAATCCTGCACCTCCTCGAACACATCTCCTGCCAGCGCCTGGGCCGCGTAAGTCGGTATCTCGGGAAAGTGGCCTAACAATGCCTGCTCAATCTCGACGACGACCGCAGGGAGTGGAAGGTCACTTGAGGCTGGGACATCAACGGTCGGCCGCTCCTCTCGCTTGGCCGATTGCTCTGCGTGCCACTCGGACGACTCCCGCGCCGCTAGTCTCGCAATGGAATTCCGCAGCGCGGGTTCGATATCTGAGTAGTACTGCTCAGTGCCGACTCGATCCTCCGCGCCAGCTTGTGTAGGTCTACGTTGTTGTTCATCGGCAATCTCCTTCGACACAAGTCACGAGACGAAACGGCGAATCGTCGCATCGTGCAACATATTTCGCGACCGATCAGCATCCACCTTCACGTCAGCGCTGGAAGCTTGCGAGCAGCGTGTGGCAGTACGCCCGTCATGTCTGCTGCAAAAAGTCATCGTGCGGGACATCATCCCTATTGATGTGATAGCGAACCTCCAAGAGCTTCCGGAGAGCCGCGAAGTCAGGCGTGCGGCGATGAAGGTGCAATCGCCATGTCTTCGCAATGCTCGCCGTACCGGCCGCGCTGGCACAGCGGGATGAGGAAGGGTTGGCGGCCCGTAAGTCGGCGAACGAGTGGCGACGAGCGCGCCAGCGCGAGCTTCTACCCGAACCTCAGCGATTCGCGGATCACCTTGCACCGGCGGTCCTGGTGTCACTCAACACCGGTCTACGACGCGGCGAACTACTCAGCCTGTCGTGGACCGACATCGCGACTGAAGAAAAGCTGCTGACGGTGCGAGGCACCTCTGCAAAATCGGGTGATACAAGATACATTCCGTTGAATGATGACGCGCTCCAACTTCTGAAGGATTGGCGGAAGGACTCGGTGACGGGCCGCACGTCTTTTCCGTAACAACGAGCTTCAAGACATCCTGGAATGCACTATTGGAGCGCGCGAAGGTGACGCGCTTTCGCTGGCATGATTTGCGACATCATTTCGCTTCACGGTTGGTGCAGGCAGGAGTGCCGCTGAATACTGTTCGAGAACTGTTGGGCCACGGCAGCTTAGCGATGACCCTCAGATACGCGCACCTGGCGCCAAACCAGACACGCGATGCGGTAGCGAAACTCAACTCGCCTCTTGCCGGGTTGAGCGGTACTGTATAGCGGGATCTACTGTCGGGTACCGGTAACTTCCAGGCCGCCGGCGCGTTGCAGACGGCGCAAGCAACGGCGACAAGACAATCGGTAGAGCCGCGCGTCACGCGACGCACGGCCCACCCCTCACCCACCTTCTAGGCTCTTTGCTTTCTCTCGGAGCGAGTATCCAGGCTCAGCGGGCCCGCGCCATTGGCCACCAACAACAGAAATCCACCCGCGATCGAGAGGTTCTTGAAGAACATGATCATCTGGGTCTGATCGGCGAGGTTGCGATGGAAAATGATCGCGGTCAGCAGACAAAATCCTGCCAGCAGCACGGCGACGATGCGGGTCTTGAAGCCCAAGACGATGGCGAGACCACCGAGTATTTCGGTGCCGATCACCAACGGCAATAGCGCAGCAGGGACACCCATCGCCGTCATGTAGCCGCCCGTCGCCGCGTAGGCGCTCACCTTACCGAGTCCCGAGAGCAGGAACAGCAAACTCAAAAGAAAACGGCCAGCGACTTCGGCAAAGCTCGCGACCGTGCCATAGGAAACCGAACTCAATCGAGTCCCCGAGGCGCTAACGGTTGTATTCACTGTAGTCTCCATGGGTTGGCGTTGATGAAACAGGGGTACAAGCTCTTTTCTTAGAATCGATGAGGTGCTTTGTCGGTCATGTCATGCCGCACGTGTTGGCTTAAGGAAGCCCATCCGGCCCGACTGAAAGTCGCGAACGGCCTTTTCCAGATCCGCGGTGGAATTCATGACAAAGGGGCCGTAGCGATGAATGGGCGCATCGAGCGGATCGCCACCCACGATGATGATCTCCGCGTTTTCATTCGAGCTGGCGGAACTCGCCGCCGACGTAGAGCCGCGCAAGCTGCCCGGCCTCAAGAGTCCGATCGTCAATCGTGACCGAACCCACCAGCACGTAGACGGCAAGTTCCTCGACATTCTCGGGCGTCAGAGTGAGGAAGCCTCCAGGCAACAGGGTGGAATGCGCGACAAAGGGCGCGCCGGCCGTGACCACGGGGCCGACGTGTTCACCTACGCGACCTGCTACCAAACGGGTTCGACTCTTGCCGTCGGCCGCCTGAAGCACCGGAATTTCCGAGGCTTTGATATGGCGGTAAGTCGGCTCATCATGCTTGTGGGCCTTGGGCATGTTGATCCAAAGCTGCACGCCGTGGAATTTTCCACCGTTACGACGCATCTCGTTATCGGGGCTCTCATCGTGGATAACGCCACGGCCCGCGCGCAGCCACTGGACCTCACCGGGCCGCATGCTGCTCACGTTGCCGAGACTATCCTTGTGCCAGGAAATTCCCTCGAGTAGCAGCGTGAGCGTTTCGATGCCGGCATGAGGGTGAGAGGAAGCGCCCTTCGCTTCACCCGGTTTCACGTCGATCGGGCCGAAGTGATCCAAGAAGATGAACGGCCCAACGGCCTCGTATTCCCGCGCCGGGATGGCCCGACGCACCTCGAAGCCGTCACCCTCAAGCGTACGGAATGCGTCATGCACGGACTCGATCGTCCATGCAGTAGGGCCCGCCGTCTTTATGTTTACTCCGCGTTTCATAACCTTATTCATATGCCTCTCCGGTTGTCCCGTCGAAACCTCGACTTGGGTTCCGCGAGTTTCATCTGGTATCAGAATATGGTTCGCCCAAACCGTGTGGTAGCCTTGGCTGCCGCGCTGTTGTGTCGCTAATAGTGGAACGCTGAAGTTGGATCTCGAGGATTTACAGACTTTTGTAGCGGTTGCCGATGCGGGGGGTGTGTCGCCTGGCGCGCGCCGACTGGGGGTGTCAAAGTCCATCGTGAGTCGGCGGCTATTTCGGTTGGAGGAGGATCTTGGCGTGCAGCTGCTGGCCCGGACCACGCGAGGCGCCGCCCTCACCGAAGCCGGCGTGACGTTCCGGGATCATGCTGCACGGGTCGTTGCTGAAATCGAGACGGCGCGGGAATCGATCCTGCCTACCGGTGAACTGCACGGGCAGTTGCGGATCGCGGCTCCGCTCTCGTTTGGGACGACACACCTTGCTCCCGTGTTGGCGGAGTTGGCGCGCCGCCATCGTCTCCTCAGTGTGATCACTTGCTACAGCGATCGCTTCATCGACATAGTGAGCGAGGGTTTCGACTGTACCGTTCGCGTGGGCTATCTGAGCGACTCGAATTTGATCGCGCGGCGCATCGGACCGATTCGCGGACGTCTGGTCGCTAGTCCTGCCTACATCAAGGAACATGGTGAGCCCAAGACGCCCGAGGATATCCTGAGACATCAGGCGCTCCTGCAAGGTACCGAAGCCTGGAATTTCATCGACGGCGACAAGAAAATCACGATCCACCCGCAGGGCCGGTTCAAGGCAGACAATGGCGGGGCGCTCGCGATTGCAGCGCTCGCAGGCCTTGGCATCGCGGCGCTCCCTGACTTTCTGACCGAAGCGGCGCTTGCCTCCGGTGCACTGGTGTCGGTAATGACCCGTTATCCTCTTCCCGAGCGGGAATCTTTTTGGTTCGTCCACCGGGGCGCCATCCCCCGCGAAAGGTTCGAGTGTTTACGGATCTGCAGGTCGAACATTTCGGCGGGTGAATGTCGACCGGGCATTGGCGAAAACTCGTATTCACCAACTGCTCCGCTCATCGCGAAAACCTGCGCAATTTAGTCAAAGGTTTGCCGCAATCCACTCCGCATAAAACTGCATGAAGCCTTGCATGAATTGCCGTGTCCCGTCGTTGATCACCTTGCCGTTGACGTCGAACAGCTTTTCGGCGCCGCCAATATAAGCTTCGGGCTGCGCCATCGCGGGGACATTCAGGAAGACAAGCGACTGCCGCAAATGGTGGTTGGCGCCGAATGCGCCTATACCGCCCAGCGAGGCACTGACGACCGCGCCCGGCTTGCCATTCCATGCGTTCTTGCCATAGGGTCGCGAGCCGACATCGATCGCATTCTTTAGTGCGGCCGGCACCGAGCGGTTGTACTCGGGGGTGACGAAAAGAACCGCGTCGGCCGCCCCGATGCGCTCGCGAAACGCCGTCCATTCCGGGGGCGGCTTTTCTTCACCGTCCTGATTGTAGATCGGCAACTGGCCGATCTCGATGATGGATAGTTTCAGCCCAACAGGCGCCAGCTCGGCGAGCGCGTGCGCCACTTTGCGGTTGATCGAATCTCTCCGCAGGCTGCCGACGAGCACGGCAACGTCGTGTACCTTGTCCACTCCTGTCTCCTTCACTGATCAATGCGTTGTACGCGCGCAGCGATGGACAAACCAGCTGCGGCTCGACGCGTTTTCAACTATCAACTTAGGCACCCTGCTTGCTCCGAGACAACCTCGGATCCGGAGTGAAGGAGCCCGCACTAAGTGCGATGACCTGGAGAAATCCACCGGCGATTGAGATGTTTTTCATGAAATGGATCATTTGGTTCCGATCTGAGTTCAAGGTCTTGGCAATCACGCAGCTGCGAAACGTCGAATGACACCTATACAAAGTGGGGGCCCGACTCTGGGCCGATCGCACATGCGCCGAAGAGTTTGGCTCCACCGACATGCTAGTCGTTTCATCCGGACACTTGCTTGCGCCATCGCGAGGGCAATTGTGCGAACGTTGCCTCGTAGGGGATCGCGTGCAGCCGGAGTACGCGGTTCCCGCGATTCCCTCAGGGGCTTGAACTCTCGCGCCGAGCCCGAAGACCTTGATGTACTCATCTGCATTTTCAAACGGCGTGAACCGCCTTCAGGTCTTCTCCACGCATCGTTGGCACAACTCGCGTCAAGCCAGCACGAGCAAGGCCCCTCGAGGGGCGGGTAGCATCGGACGCAAGCTGCTTTCTAAGGAGACTGAAATGACACTGAAGGCTTCTCTTCGCTACGGCCTTTCGGCTGTCGTCCTCGCACTGAACGCGACCATGCTGGTCATTCATCAACCGGCGCAAGCACAGCAGGCTAAAGCCAAAGCCGACATCGTTCTGGTCGATCCGCGGGACCAACACGCCGTTCGCAACGTCAACAACGTTCTTACGCTCTATCAAATGATGATCAATGAGAACAAGGCGGTAGAAGGCACGGCTAGATTTCTCACTCCGGGTTACATCCAGCACAATCCCCTGATTGCTGACGGCGGTCCCGCGCTCGGAAAATATTTCGCAGCCGTTAAGGCGGCGCATCCAAGCGCTCACGTTGTCGTCCATAGGATCATCGCCGTTGGCGACTACGTATTAGCCCACGTCAATTTCGTGAATTTGCTGACGGATGATGCCAGTGACACGGGAATCGCCGGCGTCGACATCTACAAAATGAATGCGGACGGGAAGGCCGTCGAGCACTGGGACACCCTGCAACTCGTCGGAAATCCGAAGAATTCGGCTCCGTGGGTCGGTCCAAATATTCCCAGCGCCAACACGCACGGCATGTTCTGAAGCATTCGGCCGTGCAGAGTCCAATGCGACTAGTCCCCGATCGGGGTTTGGGAGCGCCTGTTGGGAAAAGAGGCGCGCCATTCGCGCATCGCCTCTCAGTTAAATGACATGCCCACCGATCAAGTGCGCCACGACCTTCACCAGGCCAAAGGCCACCAGCGCAATCGTCGTAGGTGTGGTGAGCGTATTCGCGTTTGGCAAAGCGTGGGCCACCGACGGATACCTCGCCATCGGCTACGGAACCCAATCGAAGGGCATGGCCGGTGCGGGCCTGGCCGATCCCAAGGATGCCCTCGCGATCGCCAATAACCCTGCCGCCGCTTTCGCGCTGGGGGACTGTATCGATTTCGACCTCGACCTGATGAAAGCCGATCGTCAGGCATCGCTGATTGGCAATGCGTACGGGCCTAATCAGACCTATGCGGGCAATGGCGGCGGATTGACCCCGATCCCCGAGCTCGGTCTCACCAGACGTGTAGGCGAGAGATGGGCCCTTGGCTGGGCAATGTATTCGGGAGGCGTCGCAACGGAATACAAATCCAATCCGTTTGCGCGCTTCGGAGCTACGGGGTCGGCGGGCGTGCAACTGGCCCAGGCCATCATCTCTCCCACCGTGGCCTATGAGCTCGCGCCCGGCCATTCCATCGGCGTCGCCTTTGACTTCAGTGGGCAAATGTTCGAGGGCTACGGCATTCAGCCATTCGCTGCTTATTCATCAGTCCCGGATCACTTTACTGACCGCGGCCGCACGATTGCTTGGGGATATGGGGCGAAGATTGGATACTTGGGCGAGTTGACTTCGCGACTCTCTTTCGGCGCCTTCTATCAATCCCGCACGTATAGCCAACGATTTGTGCATTACTCGGGCCTCTTCGTCGGCAGCGGCGCTTTCGACATTCCCTCGACCTACGGCGCGGGCTTCGCCTTCAAGGCAACCGACCAGCTCGACCTCACAGCCGACGTGCATCGAATCAACTACGGTGAAATCCCTTCGCTTGCCAACACCATAAGCCCATTGGTGGCGGGCCAAGACTTCGGGACAGCGAATGGTCCCGGCTTTGGCTGGCGGGACATCACCGCCGTCAAGATCGGCGCAAACTACCGGATCAATTCCACGTGGCAGGTGCGGGCTGGATGGGGCCACTCGGGCAATCCCATCCCCAGCAACCAGACACTCCTGAGCATCCTCGCGCCGGCCGTCGTGCGAAACCAGTTCACCGTCGGAGCGACCTGGACACGGCCTTCAGGATTTGAGATCAGCGGCTACGTGCTCGATGCGCCTAAGACAACAGTCAGGGGATCGGGCTCCATTCCAGGTGTGTTCGGTGGTGGTGAGGCCAACATCTCGCTGGGCGAAATCGTCGTCGGGCTGGGATTCGGTTGGCGGCACTGAAATGGCGGTCACCGCATCAGCATCTGCGAGCTCGAACTCGTTGACGCTTCGAAGGCGCACGGTCATGGCCCCCGTTTCGAGTAGCAAGTGCCCCTGGCCCAGCACTGCGCACCTGGCGGCCCGCAAGAGAATAGATGCTGCCTGGACTCAACGCTGACATCGCGCACGCTTCGTCTACTGTTGCGGCGGCAAACTTGGTATGCCCTTTGAGATGCGGAAGACTACGTTGTACCCTTCAGCACGATTACGCACATCGACCTCTTTGTAGCCGTTCAGATGAATCCAGGTGTTGTGGCCCGTGAACAGTTGGATTCCACCGCCGAGACCTACCGTCCTTTCCAAGGAGTTGGGAATTCGGACACCATTGGCATTATGGTCGGTTAGTTGCTGGACCCAGTATCCGTTGAATCCGACGCGGAAGTTACGGATAACCTCGTACGACGTCGCGTAGTTCATGTGAAAGGCCTGCCCCGACTGCGTGGTGTCGTCGCGGGAGCCTACAAACGGGTCCTGGTTGACGGACGCCCAGAGGTAGTGAAGGCGGGCGCTAAACTCGATTTTATTTAGCTCGTATGTCACCGCATAGTAGGGCTCGAGGACGGCATAGTGATTGCCGAGGTTTACGGCTTGCTGATGATTGTATTGACCGGTCGGCACGGTCACGTCGAGGAACAGTCTGTTCCCGAAAATGCCGCTGCCGAGTTTTGTCGGCTCCCACTGCAATCCCCCTCCAACGGTTAGATCGGCGAGCCCGCGGACGGTCGTAGATGGTCCGTTCGCGAAGTTCACCTGGAGACGGACCCATGGCTGTAAGGCCTCAAATGCAAGCCAACCGCCGATAACGCGCTGCTGGGTGACATAGACGATGTGGCTGGTAGTGGAGAACGAAGTGAAATGATTTGAGCCAGGGACGGTGTTACCGCGAGCGTCCTTCAACTTGTCCGCATCGTAGTAGTCCGGAAATTCCTGGAATAGCCAACCAGGAACGGCAAGACCATCTTCAAAATTGGTGATACCCAGATCTACGGCCGGCAGCTGTACCTGCGCCGAACAACACTGCGGGATGCCGATCGAACCGTACAGCAATGTGATCGGTAGCAGAAACCTTAAGGACAAGCGCATGGGCTTCGGCTCAGCGTGCCAACGTGGAACACATCGTTACGCTGCCGACATTCGTAACAGCCCCAATTTAGCCCGTGATATGCCTCCTGTCTCCGCACAACGGCTTTCTCAGCGTCAGCGGTGCAGTTTGTTGGCGACTTCGGCCACTTTGCGGCCCTGGTAGCGCGCGCCGTTCAATTCATTTTCAGTGGGCATGCGAGAACCGTCGCCGCCTGCAATCGTTGTCGCGCCGTAGGGCGAGCCGCCGGTAATTTCGTCGAGGGTCATCTGACCGGCATGACCGTAGTCAAGACCGACGACCACCATCCCGAAGTGCAGAAGATTCGTAATGATCGAGAACAGCGTCGTTTCCTGGCCGCCGTGTTGTGTGGCGGTTGAGGTGAACGCACCGCCGACTTTTCCGTGCAGGGCCCCGCGCATCCAAAGGCTGCCGGCCTGGTCCAAAAAGTTGGCCATTTGAGAGGAAAGCCGCCCAAATCGCGTTCCAGCCCCAATGACGATGGCATCGTAAGCAGCAAGATCGTCGATCTTCGCGATGGGCGCCGCCTGGTCGATCTTGAAGTGCGACTTACGTGCAACCTCCTCGGGCACCAGGTCTGGAACGCGTTTGATGCCGACTGTTGCGCCGACTTCTCTGGCGCCTTCGGCAACGGCGTTGGCCATCACCTCGATGTGACCATACGATGAGTAGTAGAGCACGAGAACTTTCGCCATGATTCTTTCTCCGTTCTTCTTTAAGACTTAAGTGGCAATCGCAAAACGACCAAACGTCGAATGGCTCTCGATGCAAAGTGCGCCACGCGAGTCGCGGGGCTAGCCGACCATGCGAAAAAGAGTTTGAGTCTAATCAGCATGCTAGTCGTTTCACCCGGACACTTGCTTGCGCCATCTTGACCGCAGTTGCGCAGACGTTGCCTGGTGGAAGCGATTGGACGTGACCAGAGTCTGTCGCGAGACTTGTGGTGCTTCCGAAGGGATTCTTGGCTGATTTGAATCGGGCGCGTCAGCCCGCCAAATCGAGGCGCCGCCGCAGTCTTTGGGTCAGTGAACGACCGCTTGCGCCGGATCGTCGGTCAGCCGCCGAATCTATCCCCAATGGGTGTCTCGTAGAATGCTCCTAAATCGCCGCCTGCCATGAAACAACGTGTGTTACCGGAGAACACGATGACTCGTGTTCCCCGGTCTGCAGTTGCGTTGTCCACCGCCGCTGCAAACGCCTCCGCCATTGATCGATTTATCGTGTTCAGCGCTGCCGGTCTATTGAAGCGGAGCTCCGCCACACCGTCCTCAGAGGAAGTCTCAATCTCAATAAGTTCGGTCATGGTTCGTGCCCAGTCGCCGTGGTCAAACGGTTCCGCACGGTCCCCGCGTCAGGCCGTGAACGGGAACGTCTCCTGAGGTCGGTGTAGTTTAAAGGCCGAGTCATAGAAAGCTACTGCTTCCACGTCGCCCACAATCGGAAGTTCATGGACCGCCGAGAACGCCGAAGCGCCCGGAAAACTCAGCGTTCCGTCCCCCGACCAGATCTCGCCCGAAACAAACTCCAGCCCGGATGGCACGAGCTCGCAGACGGAGAGCGGACCGCCTGGAACTGCGGATCCGATAACTCGGAGGGCGATTGCCTTAACCAACGTTGGCTTTTCCGCGGTTATTTCGCCAATGCGCTGGCTAGGCCGAAAGATACCTTGCGCCAATGTAACACCGGCGGGACGAGACAGACGCGCCGGAATCAAACCGTACACGTTGGCTTCGTTCATGTCGAAGTCTATCTCCCCGAGCAATTTTGGATACCCTTCTCGCTCGCGTCCCGCGATCATTCCGCGTTCGTTCGAGATGAAGATATGCGGGACAAAGCCCCTTTCCTCGCCGCGAAAACTTGCATGAACGATATGAATGTATTCCCGAAACGGACCAACGCTGCTGAAGCCATAGTTGAGAAACATGACCGACACTTTGGGGTTCTCTTCGATCTCCAAGGCAGAGGGTAGAAGCTCGGCGGCCGCGTCAGTATGTGTTCGATAACTGAACGTCACCTGATTCACATTCCTGAAGTAAGCGCTCTCGAAGCTCAAGGGGTCCGCATGGACCGGCATCGTTTGAGCAAGGTCTCGACGAGTCAATTTTCCGGCTACAGTCATGATCGTTTTCCTTCCTTTTACAACTATGCAATCGTTACGGTTCGAGGCGCCACATAACGTGATGGCCACGCGGCGATGAGATTCGCCACATAACAAGTGTCGCGATCTTCGGTAAGCAGGTGATCGGCGCCTTCCAGTGAGATGAAACTCTTCGGGTGTCTTGCGGCGCGAAATGTTCGGAACGCATTTTGAAGAATCAGGAGCGGACGCCTGAGCGCGGCGATTCGCGCGCCTTGATCGTGTCGCCGAAGGTCTTCAACAGACGACTTATGAATGTGAAACGGCCGCCGGGCAAACTGAACATCCGCTTCGCCGTCTGCCTCGATTTTTGTCAAACTAGCCGGATCAAACTGCTTCAATACGTGCTGGACATCAAACGGCGTCCCGATCGTCGTGACAGCCTTCACCGTGCGCAGATCGGCAGCCGCGGCGAGCGCTGCGGCGCCGCCAAGACTGTGACCGACCAATAGGTCCGGCGGCCTTCCGGCCGATTCCATGGCCCGGCCCGCCGCCACAAGATTGGCGACGTCTGCACCGAATCCTTCGGCACCAAACTTTCCACCGCTCTTACCCAGCCCCGCGAGATCGAACCGCAATGTACCAATGCCGTGTTCGGCGAGACCGCGTGCGATTCTGACCGCAGCGAGATTGTCTTTGCCGCAGGTAAAGCAGTGTGCGAATAGCGTCCATGCATGTACGGATTCTCCGGGCACCTCTAATCGTCCGGACAGCTGATAGCCTGATGGACGCCTGAAATCGAATGCGCTTGACGTGATCATTTCGACCGTTCACACGAACGTTGTGTGGATTGGAATGCCGGCTTTCAGGGTGAGGGTCACGGGCGTGCGCTCGGCTATTTCAGCGAGTCTCTCGCGCTGCTTCTCATTGGCGCCGGGCACGTCAAGTTTCCGGTCGATGCGGGCTCCCTCCGCGTCTCGAACTAGGCGGACATCAACGCCAAACTCGGCGAGTGTCCATTGTTTGCGTTCGGCGTACATCTTCAGGGTGATTGCGGTCCACGCGCCGAGGCTGGCCAGCAGCAAATCGTACGGCGCCGGCCCGTGACTCGCATCACCACGAGAGATGGGTTCATCGACGACGAGCTTAAACCCCGACACCTCTACCGTCGTCGCATACCGGGTTTCACCGACTAGAGCATGAGCTTGCGTCATAATGATATTCTTGGAGTGCTCCGCTTTCGCCTCAATGGGGTTCTCGCTCGCATTCAAAGCGCGCGGCGACCGACCGCGCGCGTTGCCCTCTTAGAACATGCCGTTTTGATTCGCCCTCGGGACGTTTGAGCCCACCCAGGGCGCCGAATTTTTCGCGTCACCGACGAGTTGCAGCGTGTCCCAATGCTCCGTGGCCTTCCCCTCGGCGTTCATCTTGTAAATATCCACTCCCGCGATTCCGGGATCGTTGGCGTCATCTGATAGCAGGTTGACAAAGTTAACGTGAGCGAACACGTAATCACCAACGCCGATGATCTTGTGCACAACTACGTGCGCACTCGGATGCGCCGACTTCACACCCGCAAAGTACTTTCCCAGAGCCGCAGAACCGTCTGCGATTAAGGGGTTGTGCTGGATGTATCCGGGGACAAGCAACTTAGCGGTGCCTTCTTCCGCCTTGTTCTCATTAATCATCATCTGATAGAGGGTGAGAACGTTGTTGACGTTGCGCACGGCCTTTTTGTCGCGCGCGTCGACCAGCACCAGATCGGCTTTCGCCTTTGCGGTCTGAGCATACGCCGCCGGCTGTTCGGCGAGCGATCCAGCGCCAGTTACCAAGAGAGCGACGGCAAGGCCTGTTCGAAGAGTTGTATTTAATCTCATGTCATGTCTCCTTGATTGTTTTACTGTAGAAATCGACGTAGACGCTATATCGCAACGATGTTCTCGTACACCGCTTAGTGACCCGCCGAGAGGCCAACCACCTCGAGTCTCAATGCATCAAGTTCTGCATCCGATTTCTCTCGAGAGGCCTTGAGCATCTCATCGGCATCGTCACCGACCGGGCCGCGGCTTGGCGCCGGCACCTGTTCCGCCAGCTCAATAACGCGCTTGGCGGCGGAAGCCGCGTCGAGACCACTGCCCTGCATGCTGTTGAGTTTGTCCGCGAAGGTTTCAAACGCCTGGCCATATAGCGCACGTTGATCGGTCGTCATGCTGCTTGCCATGCGTGCAAGCGCCGCGGCCGTCTTCGCGGGGCCGCCGGTCCGCATGTTGCCGGCGGCCGCCACCACGACATCAATCCCGAAGGATTTAAGCTCTGCCCGATAGACCGCTGAGAACACCTCCATGGCGGCCTTTGACGCGCCTGAAGGACCGTTAAACGGCAGTGGCACGCTGGCAGTCCAAGTGCTCACTTGCACAATGCGCCCACGGGCCTTCCGCAGCGCCGGCAAGAACGAGTTGATGACTGACAGTGCACCGAATACGTTGACGTCGAACTCACGGCGAATCGCATCGAGTGGCAACACTTCGATGGGCCCCGGTGTCAAAATGCCTGCATTATTGATCAGCAGATCAAGGCCGCGTTCGCCCAGCGAGTCCGACACCGCGCCCGCCCAGGCCTTCACCGCATCCGGCTTGGTTAGATCGCAAACCGCCAGGTTCACTTTGCCGCCTGATGCCTGTTTGAGGTCTTGGACTTCGTCGGGCACAAAGGCGGTCCCGAAAACGATGTAACCTTTGGAGGCAAGCTGTAACGCTATATCGCGACCGAGGCCACTCCCGGCACCGGTGACGGCCACAGAACGGCTGGATTTGTTTGACATGTTGCTTGCTCCTTTGTGATGGTGTGTATTCAAAGTACCGCTGCCGCACTAGTAGCGGTAGCCTCTCTGTTTGGTTTGCTCTGTCGCGGATGTTGGAACGCCAAGTCGCTGCGTTCGGGCCCTGCGCGCATGCGGATTTCCACTTACCCAACCTTGATCAGGTTCTTGCTCGCGAGCGGTCCACCGAATTGCTGGAGCAGGCCGCCCTCGGCCAGTGGTCCAAGAATGATTGGCGCAAACCCTAACTTCTCTACGAGTGCCGACACTTCCAAGTTCGCGTCCGCATCGTTCCCCGAAATGAAAATTACGCGATGGCCGCGGCCCTCGACCGCCTCCGAGGCGAGATCCGCAGCGGCCAGAGTGTTAAACGCCTTAACGACCCGAGCACCGTGAAATTGCTCCGCAACCAATTCGCTCGAGGGACGGCCACCGAGATCGGTTGGCGCAAAGGAAGGAAAGTCAATGGCGTTCATCGCGTCAATGACAATCCTTCCCGTCCAACGACGCCCGCTGCGCGCAATTGCCGCTGCGGCCGTAAATGGGGTCGCCATTATCACAACATCCGCCTGTAGTGCGGCGTCGAGCGTTTGCGGTACGACGTGGGGACCAAGTTCCTTCACATGCGAGAGGAGAGAGTCTGGCCCGCGGGTATTTGCGATGCCGATATCGATACCCCGTCGCGCGAATTGTCGTGCAATCGCCGATCCGATGTTTCCCGAACCGATGACTGAGTACCTCATAAACACTCCAATTTGATTGGGAAATTCAGAACGAGTCGACCAGTCCGCTTAAGTGAGTGCCCATCGAAGGATCTGTCGAAAAGCGAACGCGCTCAGCAGAGTGACGATCACCGAGATGCAGTAAATTGCGGCGAACGCTCGCACTCGCTCTCTGCGCCGATGAACGCGAGGAGTGTCCTGACTGAGGTGCGACTGGGTCGCGCTATTGCTCATGGTCCGACACCTTTCCGCGAAAGACGTAATAGGCAAACGCGCTGTACGCGAGGACCATTGGCATGACCAGAGCAATGCCGACCAGCAGAAACACCTGACTGCCGGTTGGAGATGCCGCCTCCCGTAAGCTCAACCGGAAGGGAACGACGTCCGGATAGTCCACTGCAACGAGACCGATTAGCGCCAAGACGAATGCGAGGACTACGTAGAGGAAGGGCACCCCATCATGCTTATGTGCCATTGCACGATGAGCTAACGCTAGCGCCGTGAGAAATCCCAGGCCTAGTGATACAAACAGAGTGCCGAGTAACTCCCAGCGCTCACCGATTTGCGGTTGGACTGTCGGCGCGAATGCGACGGCTAACACCGCGAACAGTGCGAATACAGGAATTAGTCCTCTCAGCCATCGCTGCGCATGGAGGCGGACGGACCCTGTGGTACGAAACGCGAGCCACGCTGCGCCCAATGTCACGTAACCCGAAAGTAGCACCAGACCCATCAACAACGGGAAGGGGCGCAGCAGGTCCAGAACGGAACCTGCGAAGCGTCCATTGGCGACTTTCACTCCGGAGAGTACGGCTCCTACTACAATTCCTTGACATAGCGCCGCAACGATCGATCCCCACGCGAATGCGCGATCCCATAAGTGCGTTCGCGCGCGCGGTTGAACTCGAAATTCGAACGAGACACCCCGGCAGCCTAGCGCCATGAGCATCACGAGAACGGGCAAATACACCGCCGGAAGTAACACCCCGTAGGCAACGGGAAAGGCGCCAAGCAAGGCGACGGCCGCCATGATCAACCAGGTCTCGTTGCCGTCCCACGTGGGCGCCACCGATGCGACCATGGTATTGCGCCATGTCTCATTCTGGGTGGTCAGCAATAACGCACCCACACCGAGATCAAACCCGTCCAGCAGCACGTAGAAACTCAGAGCCAATGCGATCGCCGCCGCGGACAGCAGTGAAAGATCCGGCATCACGACTCGGCTCCCGACTGAAGGACCGGCGGTAAATTCAACCCAGGCGGCCCCGGAACGACCATCGTCCCACGCTTCAACGATCCGGAGACTGTTAAAGCCTCATCGGACGGCCCGCGTCGGATGGCGCGCCCTGCCAGGACGAGGAATCCAGTCATGAAGAGGGTGTATGTGGCACCAAGTGCGAGGAGCGTGACCAGAACCGACTTCGGGGCTACAGGCGAAACGGTGTCCGCTGTGCGCAGAAGTCCAAATACAACATAGGGCTGACGTCCAATTTCCGCGGTGTACCAGCCTCCCAACGTGGCGAGCAACCCTGCGGGGGCCATCCCGATCAGGAGCGAGAGGAACCAGCCAGTGGAATACAACCGGCCGCGAAGGCGCAACCACATGGCGATGCAAACAATCGCGAACATGCCCGTCCCAATGAGGTACATGATCCGAAAGGCGTAAAACACCGGACCCATTGGCGGACGCTCGCGAGGGGCGGTCCGCTTCAGTCCCGGGACCGCGCCGTCGATCGAGTGCGTAACCATGATGCTCCCGACGAGTGGAATTCCCAGCGTGTAGTGATTCCGGGCCTCGGCTGAATCGGGAACAATGATGAGCTGGTACGGCGCGCGAGGCTGGTCATCCCAATTGCCCTCGATGGCTTGCAATTTGGCGGGCTGATGGACCGCTATCACACCGGCCAGCACATCACCCAGAAATACCTGGGCACCGACCAACGCCGTCGCGAACGTGAGGCCGAGCGACATGGTCTTTCGCGCAAATATGAGATGACGGCCCTCGCGTACGTAGTAGGCGCCCACACCAGCGACGAGAAACGACACCGTGAGGTAGGCGGCTATCAACATGTGCGCTAGTCGATAGGGATAGGAGGGGTTAAAAATTACCCGCCACCAACTTATGACCTCGAAATGCCCAGCGCGGAGCACGACTCCGTCCGGCGTTTGCATCCAGGAGTTGGCCGATAGGATCCAGGAAGCGGAGAGAATGGTGCCCAGCGCCACTAGGCAAGTCGCGAGAAAATGCAATCGAGGTCCGACACGGTTGAACCCAAAGAGCATGATGCCGAGGAAGCCCGCTTCCAAGAAAAACGACGTCAGAACCTCCAGCCCAATTAGAGGTCCGATCACCGGCCCGGCTTTCTGAGCAAAGGATGCGAAGTTTGTTCCGAATTCGAATGACAGCACGATTCCTGTGACAACCCCGACACCGAAGGCCATCGCGAAGATGTTCAACCAGAATTTGTAGATCGTCAGGTATATCTCATTGCGGGTGCGCAGCCATTGACCCTCCATGAGGGCGAGAAAGAGTGCGAGCCCGATCGAGATCGTAGGAAATATGATGTGGAAGCTCACGCTGAAGCCGAACTGCACACGCGATAGTAAGACGGCATCGAGCGACACGATCAGACCTCCTCTCCATTCGATTCGCCGTCGGGACGGGTCCAGGTAATCGCGGCCATTGTCACAAAGATGGCGAGACTTACCACCGCTGCCATACGCTCGAATATGCCGATGAGAAAGACATAAAACGCGAATCCGACGGGGATCGCGATCACCGCAGCCACCAAGAGTGCCGAGCCACGAAGGCGAGGAACGTTCATTGTCTTTCTATCCTACAACGCCCAAAAACTCGGATACGCTCACAGCGGAAACAACTCAGTCGCAGGGCCAACATGCCGTATAGCCGCAAGACGCGCTAGCCTCACGACTCGCCAATCTGTGTCGCAGAAAGAGCAACAGCGAACACTCATGCACTGATGTTTTCGTTGTAGATAGTAGACGGGCGCTGGTGGCCTTTGCTTGCGCCGTCCTGTCGAGAGT
Source organism: Gammaproteobacteria bacterium (assembly GCA_028293725.1). Next base: position 21,894 of record JAQGOE010000032.1, read on the forward strand.
TGTGCGAACGCCGCTTCACGTCAAATCGCTCACCGCGCGCGCCTAATGTCCAACGACCTACAGACTGACAGGCGACTGGTGTCAGCGCTGTCCCAAGCGCTCTCGTCGGGCAAGCCCCCCCCTATATGAGAGACGCTCCGGCAAGGTCCGCTGGAAGCACCTGTATCGACCGATTTGGGGCGTCCGCAGTCTAGATTTGGACCACGATGCCTTCTTTGCCAATCGGGTGCATAATCCGCCCGACGAACTTCAACTGCGGTGTCTCACCCTTTCGACACGGACTTTGACTGCCGCTCGGCGACGACAGCGAGAGCCTTAGTTACCCGATCTGGAAAATGCAGCGGCTCAACGAAAATAGCGCGATCGGTATTTTGACGGTCGACGATCACCCCATGCTTCGCGAGGGCCTCGCCGTCGCGATAGGGGACGCGAGCGACATGACACTTGTGGGCGAGGCGAGCAACGGACGGGAGGCTATCGAGAAATTCAGGCGACTTAGGCCCGACATTACGCTCATGGACCTACGTATGAAGGAACTGTCGGGACTCGAGGCGATTACCGCCATCCGTGCAGAGTTCCCAAGTGCTCGCATCATCGTCCTCACGACCTATGAAGGTGATGCTCAGGCATTTGCCGCACTGAAAGCCGGCGCCGCAGGCTACTTGCTGAAAAGCTCTGTAAGAAAGGACTTACTTGACACCATTCGTGCAGTTCATGCCGGCCATCGAAAGATTTCCTTGAGCATCGCCGCTGAGATCGCTGAGCATGTCGCCGATGATGCAATCAGTGAGCGAGAGATCGAGATACTCCGCCGAGTCGCATCCGGCAAATCGAACAGACTCATCGCAGTCGAACTTCGAATAACGGAGAATACTGTTAAAGCACACATGCGCCGTATTCTGCCTAAGCTCGAAGCCAATGATCGCACGCATGCAGTAACAATCGCGCTCAAGCGTGGAATCTTGGATCTGGTCTGATTTCCGCGGCGCGGGGGCGCCGCTGTCCGTCTCACATGCAATTCCTTTATTTGATAGTGGCGTAGACCCTGGCCACAACTATTTCAATCTCGGTGCCTGCGCCAATCTTGCTCAAAATGAGCAACTTGCCGTGAATCGAGGCCGCCCTTTCACGCATGCCGTGAAGCCCCCAATGTCCCTCGCGACCCAATTTAATGACGTTCTCATCGATGCCGCGACCATCATCTCGAACCGCTAGTTTGAATTCCGTTTTTCGATAATCGACCTGCACTTCAATAGCGCGCGGACTGGCGTGCTTGAACGAATTGATCAGCGCCTCCCGAACGATGAGAAGCACGTTTTCGTGGGCATCTGAGTTGAGCTCATAAGGCTCTCCGTTGGTGAGCACCGTAACCGGGACGGACTCTTCGCTCCCCAACTCCTGACTCAGAGCACTAATCTCCTGTGCGAGTTCCAGTGTCTGCTTTTCGCGTTCGCGCAAGTCTTGAATACTATGCCGGGCCTCGGCAATGATATCGTCCGAGCGATCGAGCAAGTCATCAATCACGCGGCGTACCGGAAGTTCCCGCGGTACCGCTTTAGCCGCGGAGGAGAAGCGAATCATTAGCCCTTGCATATTCTGCAGGAAGGAATCGTGCAGCTGCCTCGCAATTCGCAACCTTTCGGAATATTGAATCGACTGCTTTAGTCTGACCCTCCCAGCGACTTGCCTGACTCGAGCTTTGAGAATGAGCCAAAGCAATCCCAGAATCAGCATGGCGCACAGCAATCTGAACCAAACAGTCTGGTGAAAAGCGGGCGCCAGATCAAATCTCAAGTCGGCGCCGACGTCGTTCCAGACACCGCTACTGTCGCTTGCAATAACGTGGAAGCCATAGCTGGCGGGCGCCAGTGTCGTGTAAATCGCCTCGCGTCGTGATCCGACTTCCCGCCAATCCCTGTCGAATCCGTCCAGCTTGTAGCGAAATCGAACCTTGTCAGGAGCGACGAAGCTCAAGCCCGCGTAGTCGATCTGGATGTTACCTGTGGATGCCGGCAGTTTGATCGGCCTGTCAATGCCATAGTACTTGCCATCCGCCATGAACTGCTCAATCTGTACGGGAGGCGGCCTGCCGGCACCCGTGCTCGCTTCTGGATTGAACTTCTGTAGGGAGCTTGAATTGGCGAACCACAAGACGCCATCCCGCGTTCTGGCTGATCCCCCGAAGGGTGCATCAAGCGCGTCCGTGCCGTCCTCTGCGTCGAGAAGGATCGTCGGCACAACAACCGACGAATCACTAAACCATTTGCTGAGATCATCTCTCGAGATCCGAACGAGACCACACTGCATGTAAAGCCACAGGTTTTCATGTCGGTCGAAGAGAGTGTCGTACAACACCTCGCACGGCAGGCCGTTTCGCGTATCCATTACTTGGATCTTGCTGTTTCGAAGTACTTCCAGACCGAAATTTGTCGAGACGTACGCCGTACCATCGGGCGCTACCGAAAGCTGCGGGATGCGTTCGGAGTGACCTTGAGGATGTGGATAGACAATCTGTCTGTCAGTGGAATCTACGTGAATAAGATCACCATTGAGCGCCGCAAGGTAAATCCCGTCCGTGGGATCGGCCGCCACACGGCTTGCGGGTGGCAGGGTCGGACCGGGGGTCACGTGGAAAGTACGCGGATCGATTTTAAGCACTCGCCGGGGTGGCCCGAGCGCCACGGCCCACAAGTTATTGGTGCGATCCTCGGCGATAGATACGATCATGCCGACGGGTGCACCCGTATCTAATTTCAACGGAATCAATCGGCCGTCCTTAAGCCTGGACAGAGAGTCGTTAAGCCCAATCCACATGCCTCCCATATGGTCTTCAAAGATGGAAGTGACCTGTGTGTTTGCAGGGATGGCGGCAGGAACCTCAAATCTGTGGCTTCCCGGACGCAATTCCATCAGAGTGTTCCAGCCTGCAACCCACAGCGTGCCATCCTTGCCAACGCTGACCCCGTCCACTTCGTCTGAATGAAAATGATCATCGTCAACGACCGTAACCACGCGTCGATCAGAGAAGGATTCTAGACCCGCCTTAGTTGCAAGCCAGATGGATCCCTCTTGATCTTCGATAATTTGAAAAATGGCCTTCGTCGAGTCGGCGGCGACGAAATGATCTACTTGATCGTCGTAGACTCGATAGATGCCGTCGTTTTGAGTTCCGATCCATAGCGCCCCCTGTCTGTCCTTAAACAGCGACTTTGCGGGAATCTGCGCGCCCTCCACTCCGCCAAACTCAACCGGCATGAGCGTTTGATCGATGAGGCGTTTGACCCCAAAGGCAGGGCCACCCACAAGAAGTCCTCCGTGCCCATCGGACGCAAGCGCGTCCACGCCATCGTTGTGTGGCTTCAATCCTGCAATCAAGTGATAGGAAAATTTGCCATCACGCAGTTGTATCAGACCCGTATCCGAGCCTGACCAAATAGCCCCCGCATAGGCGCACATAACCGTCCCAAGGTGATATGGAGACGGCAAGCAGCGAGGCTTGGACCCTAGGACCCACGAGCATATTTCCTCCCTAGCCGTTTGCAGATCGCTCTTTGAATACCAAATGGTTCCTTTTTCATCTTCGGTAATGGCCCGCACCCGTGCGATGGAGTCGATAACTTCCTCTTCTCTCTCCTTGAGTCTCACCAGTCCTTTACCGGATCCGCTGAACCACAAACTGCCGTCGGTGGACCGATAGACGCTAGGCGCGGCTCCACCTCTGCCTACCATGGGAGCACCCTCTTCTTCCGCGAAGCGCACGCCATCGAACCGAAAGAGGCCCGCAGTGGTCCCGATCCACAAATAGCCCTCCTCGGTCTGCGCAATCGAGTATGTGTGACCAGTCAAGCCCTGGTCACCCGTTCGAAAGATCACGTGCTTGTATTCCGCCAGCCCCTCCCGGGGATCAAGAGCGTGACCCAAATTGCTCCAGCCGACGGCCAGAATCGCGAGGACAAGGTGTATTGCGCGCACACCTCATTATGGCAGGGAGTTGCGACAATGGTTGTCTTCAGCCGGCCATCGATTAGCTCGAAAGTGCTAATCGGCGTTCGTCATAAGGGCGCTACGACCTGGGTCCTTGCAAGAGCACACTCCGGTACATGCAGAGGATCTTTTCAACCTTTCCGTGGGGCGCTCCGGGCATCGCGTTGATCCTCCTACGCGTCTCTATTGCGGCAAGTACTCTGCTGGTGGTCTCCACCGGCCCACATCGCGGGCTGTGGATGCTCGCCTTATCTATACCGCTCAGCGCATTACTGTGCCTTGGGTTCCTGACTCCCTTGGCGGCGCTTCTCACGATACCTCTCGATTTATTTGACACGACCAGCCTAAGGCTCACCCTCGGTTCACTGCCGATTCTCATTTGCCAGGCGATTGCCTTGTCTATGTTGGGGCCCGGCTCCTACTCGATTGACGCGCGCGTGTACGGCCGTCGCATTGTTGTAATTCCAAGAAAGCGCAATCGAGACACCAGATGACTCGGCGCATACATTTTTGGTGTCGTAACAAACAGGATTCGGTTGAATCGCCGGCACCCATTCGCAGATTCGATTTTCAGCGATTCGACGAGGCCCGGCGTATGACTCTAGACTCAGACTGTTCGATTGACCCCCTGCCAGCAATGGCGCTGAATGCAAGGCACGCTCCTGCGGGAACCGCGAGCACCATCGAATCGCCGATGTATGAAGCGATGGCAGAGGAGTTATCTGTCGCTGCCGCTCAACTCATTGAGGCCGCGTGGAAAGCGCGCGGCGGGGATGGCGAGGCGGCCAGAACCCACATCGCCCAAGCGCTGGCACTCCTTCGGGGATTACCCAATTTCGGACCTCGCGGAGGCCAACTATCTTCGAACTCCGAAACCAATATCGTGCGAGGCGGCCTAGCCGCCTGGCAGATGCGAAAGGTCATCGCATTCGTTGAATCGAATCTATCTCGACATATTCGTGTCCAGGAGCTCGCCAAGCTCCTGGATCTAAGCGCGAGCCACTTCTGTCGCGCCTTCAAGTGTGCATTCGGTGCCTCCCCTCGCCACTATGTGATTCGTCGACGCATTGAGGTCGCGCAGAAGATGATGCTGACCACGTCCGATCCCTTACGGTCGATCGCTGTCAACTGTGGCATGTGCGACCAGCAACACTTCACACGGTCCTTTCGTCGAATTGTCGGCGAGACACCATCTATGTGGCGCAGAACTCGGCGTGGATCGCTGAACGGCGACTGAGTATGCGCTCGCTGACGAGAAACTTGCGGCCGGCCTACCGGATGCCGCTCCGAACGGATCTGTCGAGCCGCAGCGCCGCGCTGTCCGCCCGCGCGCCGTCGTGGAGCTGTATTTCCACCGGCGGCCGTTCCGCTTATTGCGACGCACTTTGACGCGAGGCGGGACTACCTCGCTCGATGCACGAACTGCAGTATGTCGGAGAGATAGGCACCGATGTGGGTTCTATCAATAACCGAAAGGAGCTGACGATGAGCAAGCAAAGAGGTGTTTGGGTGGCTGAGGATGTTGCGCTCATCCTCATTGACTATCAGAAGGAAATGTTTGAGAACGTCAGGTCCGAAACGACGCCGGATGAGATTGACCTGAATGTCCGCCTTCTGATTCGGACCGCCAAGGCTTTCAACATTCCAGTGGTGCTGAGCACCGTCGGGGTTCAGATGGGCGTGAATGGTCCCACTCGATCTTCAATCACAGCGGAATTGCCTGGCCTCGAGCCGATTGACCGCACATCGATGGATGCATGGGAAGACAAAGGTCTTCGAGCAGCGATTGAGAAGACTGGCAAGAAGCGACTCATATTTGGTGCCCTGTACACCGAAATCTGTCTCGCGTTCCCAATCGTCGATGCTATGCGAGACGGCTACGAGACAATGTTCGTCGTCGACGCTGTCGGCGGTATGTCTCAGCTCGCGCACCGGACCGCCGTTGAACGGCTAACGGGGGCTGGCGCGATCCCCAATACGTCCCTGGCACTAGTGACTGAGCTATTCCGCGACTGGAAGGGGCCGCTGGCCGATAAGGCAAGGACGGTCATCAAGTGGTACACGTCAGAACTTCAAAAGCTCGCCGCGAAGAAATAGCCACGAACGACGTTTGCAGAACGAAGTGACTGGCCGAGTTGGATATAGCGTCGACGACTGTCAGTCGACGCCGTCCCCTTCGCCAAGATCCGCTTGAATTTGCGCACCCCGCGAGCCTGTACCGGATGGGCGGCCCTCCGTACCGCACCCTAGTTCACTGTGCTGGGTGAGCGTGGCGACGCGAGATTCCAGTGCGTCGCAGTGGCGAGCGGCACGCTGAAATGGAAAGGAAAAAGATGAAGGTGATTTGGAGTTTGCGTGCCCGAATGCCACTTCCCACTGGGCTCCAAGCGGCGTTCGTGAAGTGCCCCAATGGGTGAGTCCAGGATCAACTGGCAGTCTCTTCCCGACTGGGGCTGGCGGGCGCTGATATTTCTCACGGCCCTCGCAATTCTTATTGTGATCACCACCCGCTGGAATCGTTGGGAATCAAACGCCCGCGTACAGACGACGGATGACGCATATCTTCAGGCTGACCTAACGCCCATTGCAGCAAAAGTTTCTGGCTACGTACGCGCGATGCCAGTGCAGGACTACCAACGGGTTCGTCAAGGGGATCTGTTGGCGGAGATTGTCGATGATGACTACGTCGCCGCGGTCGATCAATTGGTCGCCGCCGTCGACGCAGCAACGGCGCAGATCGACGCTTTGAAGGCGCAGCACGCTCTCCAGAGCGCAAACGTCGCTGCCGCTCGCGCTCAAGTGACGGCGGCAACGGCGAATGTCGAGCAGAATGCTCGCGACTTGCAGCGTCAGCAGCGTCTCTTCCAATCGGGGTCATCTTCCGCCGAAGCAGCCGAAAAGCTTCAAAATGCTCGTGCGCAGCTTACGGCTCAGCTTGAACAGACCGGAGCTCAGGCAGAAGCCGCCGAGCGGCAGCTGAGTGTCCTTGCTGCGCAACAAGCCCAGGCCAAGGCGGGGCTCGCTGCCCAGCAGGCCAACCTCAGAATCGCCAAGATCAACCTCGGCTATACGCGAATTGTCGCGCCAAAGAATGGGGTGATCGGGCAGCGCCAGATCAAGCCGGGTCAGTTCGTCGGTGTAGGTGGGCAGATCACGACGCTCACTCCCCTGCCACAAATTTGGGTCATCGCGAACTACAAGGAGACCCAATTGACACACATGGCCGTCGGCGAAAAGGCTGACATTCAGGTCGACACTTTCCCGGGTCACCACTTGCACGGTCACGTGCTCGCATTTGCTCCCGGGTCAGGATCCCAGTTCGCGTTGCTGCCGCCAGACAATGCCACCGGGAACTTCACGAAGGTCGTGCAGCGGGTCGCCGTGAAGATCGCGATCGACGACGCCGACGGGATTATCGATGAGCTGCGACCCGGCCTATCGGTGGTAGCCACTGTTCAGACCCGGCAAGGCACGCCATGACCAACACGCCGGCGATCGCCGGTGCCCTGGGAGTCCCGCCACCCGCCGAGGCAACTTCCATCCCTTGGGCGGGACTTGCGGCAGTTCTTCTGGGCGCCTTCATTTCGACCTTGAACACCCGCCTTTCCACGTTCGGACTGGCTGATATTCGTGGGGCTGTACATGCTGGGTTCGATGACGGCGCCTGGATTACGACTGCACAGAGCGTGGCCCAAATGCTGGTCGCCCCGCTGGCGGTATGGATGGGTGGCACTTATGGGCCGCGTCGCGTTCTCATTGAAGCCGCAGCGGCATTTGCCGTGATCTCGTTTCTCGAACCCTTTTCGGTAAATCTGCCGATGTTGCTCGCACTGCAGTTCGCTGCCGGGTTAGCCAGCGGCTTCTTCGTGCCCCTGACGCTACCCTTCATTTTGAAAAACACCCCCCCCAAGGTGTGGGCATTTGGCGTTGCCATCTTCGCTCTCAACCTCGAAGTCTCCCTCAACATTTCCGCATCGCTTGAAGGTTGGTACATCGAGCATCATTCATGGCACTGGATTTTTTGGCAGAACGTACCGCTGGCTGCGGGGATGGCCGCGTGTTTGGCCTTTGGCATGCGCCCAGAACCTTTGAGTCCCACTCGTCCGCGCTTGGATCGATACGGACTCGCCGTCGGTGGGATCGGCCTGGCGCTCATTTACGCCGCACTCGATCAAGGCAATCGCCTCGATTGGATCAACTCGAAATGGGTATGGGCGCTGTCGTTATCCGGCCTAATACTCCTAGTCGGATTCTTCATACACGTCCGCCTCAGTGCGAATCCGGCCGTCGATTTGAAAGTCGTTTTAACACCGCCCATGCCGCGCCTGCTCCTACTCATCGTATTTCTTCGACTGACCATGCTAGCCACAGCGTACGTCATTCCGCAGTTCTTGCAGCTGGTGCGCGGCTTTCGTGCACTGGAGGTCGGCCAGACACTGGTGTGGCTCGCCGCTCCTCAGCTCATCATTTGTTTCACGGTCGGATATTTTCTGCGGCGTTTGGACCCACGCTTGGTCGCCTCAACAGGATTTCTGTTCATCTGCATTGCTTGTCTCATGGTAGGGCACGGCCTGGGTCCGCTATGGGGTTCGGAGCAGTTCATTCCATCCCAACTGCTACAGGCCGCCGGACAGAGCCTTGCCCTTTCCGGAACGCTCTTCTTCGCCGTGCTGCATCTGAAGCCGCAGGACGCGCTGACATTCGGCGCGTCTGCCCAAACAGCGCGCCTGTTGGGAGGTGAGATCGGACAAGCGTTTATCGTCACCTTCGTCCGCAAGCGGGGCCAGATCGCCTCCAATCTTATTGGCCAGCATGTCCAAATCGGCGATGGCGCGGTCGTCAATCGAATGCAGGCCTATGCCGGCGCCACGAGCAGCGCCGGCGATCCGAGTTCCGCGACCGCGCGCGGCGCTACCGTGCTCAACTCCGTGGTTCACAACGCCGCGATCACGCAGGGCATCATCGATTCACTCATCCTGATTGCTGCGCTCACCGCACTGACTCTGATGGTCCTTGTGACGCGAAGGGCCGCGCCCGAGGGGCCCGCGACGCATGTCTCAGTGTTCGCTCGCCGCAGGCAACCAGCGCAATGAGGGGCCGGATTCCTGATGCTATTGCTATGGCGCTGCTCGTGGCGCTACCCGGTTGTGCGGTGGGCCCTGACTATCGTCCGCCCACCTTGGCCGAGGGCGCGCAGGCTCCATTGGTGTCGGTAGTTGCGTCGGTTGAGAGTTCATCCGAACCGCCGGAACAGTGGTGGGAGCTTTACCACGACCCGCTCCTCGAGCTATACCTCCAAGAGGCGTTCAAGGCGAACGCGGATCTCAAGGTCGCGGCGGCAAATTTGTCCGCGGCGCGCGCGGTGCTCCAAGCGGCGCGCACCGGGCGCTATCCTCAGACCGCTGCAAACGTTGGCTATACATATGGGCGTGATGCGGTCACGGACGAGATTCTCGAGATCGGCGGCCATGAGCCGAAGAACATCTCTATTTACGACGCGATTCTCGACATGTCTTATGAGGTCGACCTGGTAGGGCGCGTTCGCCGGTCGATCGAATCCGCAACCGCTGAGGCAGACGAAACGGCCGCCATACGCGACAGCGTGAGAATCACCGTTGCCGCGGAGACTGCGCGAGCCTACGCCCAGGTGTGTGCACTCGGCGAAGAACTCGAAGTCGTACAACATTCCCTCGAAGTTGTCCGTCGTCAAGCTCAGATCACTCAGTTGAGAAACGATGCGGGTGCCAACTCCGAATTCGATGTCGTGAGGGCGCAGGGACTAGTGGCGCAAGTCAGCGCTGCAATACCGCCTCTGCAAGGACAAAGACAGGCCGCGACTTTCCAATTGGCTGCAATGATGGGTCGTACTCCGACCAATGCCCCGACGGAAGTGCAGCGCTGCGTCACACCGCCGGAACTCCGAGATGTCATGCCCGTAGGTGATGGCGCGACGCTGCTGAGACGTCGACCGGACGTGCGGCAAGCCGAGCGGCGCGTTGCGGCCGCCACTGCGAGAATCGGAGTGGCGACCGCCGATCTCTACCCAAGAATTTCGCTTACCGGCTTTCTTGGCGGTGTCAGCTCCGAATTGAATCAGCTGACGACCAACCAGGGTGTCACCTGGGGTGTCGGACCAAGTATCACTTGGACCTTTCCCAATCAGTCTGGACCCCGTGCTCGCGTGCGGCAGGCAAAAGCGAACGCTGTGGCGGCGCTCGCTAACTTTGACGGCGTAGTGCTTCAAGCATTGAAGGAGACGGAGCAAGCGCTGTCCGCCTACGGAGCAGAGCGGGAACGGCGACAGGCCCTATCGGAAGCCCAAGAAAGGGCCCACAAAGCATTTGACATGGCGCGCAGTCAAATAGACGCAGGCGCCATCAGCAATCTTGACCTGCTGGCGTCGGAGCAGGTCCTGGTGTTGACCGATCAAGCTGTTGCTGCATCCGACGCGGCGCTCGTGCAGGACCAGATCGCCGTGTTCAAGGCCCTCGGTGGCGGCTGGCGAACTGGGTTATGACGCCTCCGCTGAACTCTTGCGCGCGTGCCCCTTCGCCCGGCTGAGCTCTAACTCGCGTCGACCAGGATTATTTCGCTGTCGCGCCCCGCTTCCACTCGGATGGACTCTGCGCGCCAGAAGGCGAGGCCTTCGGCTTCCTTCACAAGTTCACCATTGACCGTGACATCGCCCTTCGCTGCCACGAGATAAGCCTTTCGGCCCGCGCCGAGCGCGTAGGTAAGCGATTGGCCGGCCAGGAGGCTCGCTCCTAACACCCGTGCATCCGCCCTAATCGGCAAGGCATCGGCGTCGCTTTCATATCCGCTCGCGAGCACCACCAAGTTGCCCGCTCGCTCCTTCTTGGGGAAGGGCTTGCTCGCCCAAGTCGGCCTTCCTCCTCTCGTTCGAGGCTCAATCCAAATCTGAAAGATCTTTGTGGGAATAGGTTCCCGGTTTTCCTCGGAATGCCGGATGCCGCTGCCGGCGCTCATCACTTGTAGGTCTCCGGCAATCGTGCGCCCTTTATTTCCCAGACTGTCCTCGTGCGTGACGGCGCCCTCGCGCACATACGTAATAATTTCCATGTTGGCGTGCGGATGGATGGGGAAGCCCGTCGACGGCGCGATTTCATCATCTGCCCATGCGATCAGATTGCCGACCTGCCGATGGGTCGGGTTGCCAAAGCCGCCGTAGGCGAAGTGATGCCGCGTCTTCAGCCAGCCGAGGTCCGCGCCGCCAAGGTCGGGAAGCCGCCGCGGCTCGAGTAAGTCATCACCCCGCATCATCGAGTTTGAATACTCGATTCCTGATTCAACCGATGTTTGCTCGGTGCCCATGCGTAGTCTCCTTGTCAAAACGCCTGTGGAACGCTGGGTTCCGTTCGGTGAAATGTGGCATTCCCGAATGCGGCCCAACAGTCCTGCCTTACGCGAAGGTGTGTCGCAGAAGAGGCAACAGCGTCCCTTCCAGCATCGCAGGTATGCTCAAAGGGCCGAAACCGTTGCCTTGAGCTGCAGGCGGCGAATATGGGGTAGAGGTTCGGGTCCCACTCTATACAGTCCCGGAGGCGTTCCTTCTCTCGCGACAGAGTTTGGCTCTTGAAGTGACTACCGCGACGTTCACTGGAACGTCACAGTGACCTCACCTAACAAGCGAGGAGAATCACGTGAATAACATTCTGGTACTCAACAGCAGCGTCCTTGGTGATCAGTCCGTTTCGAAGGCCTTGGTCGAGGAGGCCGTTCAGCGCCTCTTGGAAGGCAATCCCCACGCAACCGTAGTTCGGCGGGACTTGGGTGAAACCCCCATTCCACATCTCACAACCGCCACCGTCGCAGGAGTGCGAGGTGTGCCCACGACCGAAGCTGAACTTGCAGCACGTGCGTTGTCGGATGAATTGATTGCGGAATTGCAGGGGGCCGATACCTTGGTGATCGGTGCGCCGATGTATAACTTCAGTATCCCGACGGGTCTTAGGGCTTGGTTCGATTATGTTCTGCGCCCGGGCAAGACGTTCAGCTACTCAGAAGCGGGGCCCCAGGGTCTCATCACCGGCAAGCGGGTCATCATCATCGAATCGCGCGGCGGCCACTATTCCGACGGCCCGGCTCATGCGATGGATTTCCAGGAGCCGTATTTAAAGACCCTATTCCGATTCATCGGGTTGACGCATGTCACCTTAGTCCGCGCCGAGAAGCTCGGCTTCGGTCCGGCGGCCCGTGAAGCGGCGGTTGCCGCTGCTAAACAGTCGCTTGCCGAGGCGGCCTGAAAACATCGCCATTGTGAGGTGCACATGAACATCTCGATCGAAGCGTCGGAATTGCCCGTAGAACACCTGATCGTTCCATCTGTGCGCGATCTCGGCGATGGCTTCAAGGTACGTCGAGCGCTCCCGTCGGCGTAGCGCCGCATGGTCGGTCCGTTTATATTCCTGGATCATTTTGGACCGATCGTGTTCGGCGCAGGCCGGGGTGCCAATATCGGTCCTCACCCGCATATCGGCCTGTCAACCTTGAGTTACCTGTTACAAGGCGAGATCATTCATCGAGACAGCTTGGGCAATGTCCAGTCGATCCACGCGGGCGATGTGAATTGGATGACCGCGGGCAGCGGAATTATCCATTCGGAGCGCTCTCCTCCGGCAGTTCAAGCACAGGGCGGGACACTCTTCGGTCAGCAGATTTGGGTCGCGTTACCAAAAGTGTCGGAGGAGATGCAGCCCATGTTCTCTCATCATGCGGCAGGCACGCTGCCGGAGATTGAGGGAGACGGGGTGTCTCTCACCGTCATTGCGGGGCAGGCGAATGCTCGATGGTTCTCGAGTCCCGTTATGGACCGGACGGCGTTCGAGACCTCGATCTGTTCATGGCGAAAGCGCAGATCTCGCTCGTGCCCGTGGATGTGGAACAGGCTGAATTGGCGCGCCGAGCTTTTCGAGATTACGGGAAAGGCCGACATCCGGCGGCCCTGAATTTCGGAGACTGCTTCTCCTACGCCTTGGCGCGCGCAATGGATGCACAACTCCTCTTCAAGGGTAATGACTTCACCCAAACAGACGTTGACTCCCATCCGGCCAGCGGTAAACAGTGATGTGACTCAAAGGGTGTCGTTATGTCAGAGAATTCCGCACAACATCGAGAAAAAGACGTTCCAGACGACCGTCCGTTTAGCATTTCCTTGCTCGTCGAAGTGCACGAAGTCAAAAACGGATTAGAAAATTATCTCGATCTCTCACACCAGATCGAGACCGTGTTGGTGCGCAAGGAAGAAGCAATTGATGAAGCAACAACGACCGCCTTCGATGCAGTGCCCGAAGACAGGCATGATGATATTGCGCAAGACTACGCTTGGGAAGTACGCCACCCATGAGTGCCGTCCCTCAGCTTAAGCATTCGACACTCCACAGCGGGCGCCCAAGACTGCCAACGGATTTGGGCGGGACTCTGCCCGCCTGCAGAGGCGATGCGCTTTGTAGACGAGTCAATAGTGACATTAGTTATGCGCACTTCAGCCGCTCGATCAGGGAGTGTTGGAAGGGGTGGCAACCAGTCCCCGAAATTCACTCGCATGGCAGCAACTTGCTTCGGGGAAGCGCGGGGCGCAATGCAATCAGCCCCGGAGCCGGTTACCCGCAGGATCGTACGGCGGCGCCGGCAGCACTCGAGCACCCCACCGAGAACCCAGGAACTCAACCTCGAGGCCCTCCGCCTGCGCATCCACCTCAACGGGAAGATAGGCAAGACCCACTGAGTAGCCGACCGTATGTCCGAAGGCCGCGGACGTCAGCCGAGCTATGGATCGTCCACCTTGCATGATGGGCTCTCCTCCGATCGGATCCGCTCCGCTGGATTCGATGGCCAACATCCGAAGACTCCTCGACGGTCCGGCGACGAGTTGCGCGAGCGCAGCCTCGCGGCCAATGAATATAGGTTTTTCCGTACGAACCAAATGCTGCAGGCCCGCCTCCACCGGCGTGTAGTCCTGCGTGTACTCGCGCCCCCACCCGCCGTATCCCTTCTCAATGCGCAGCGAGGACAGCGCCCGCAACCCAAAATGCCGCAATCCGAGGGTCCCACCCGCTCTAATGAGAGCATCGTGCACGTGCCGCTGGTACTCCGGGCTCATGTAGAGCTCATATCCGAGTTCGCCGGTAATCGACACTCGGATCGCCATTACGGGCGCCAGACCAACAGTCAGCTCCCGTAGGCTGAGAAACGGGAACCCGGCGTTGGATACATCGCCGATGCAGACGCGACCGAGTACCTCACGAGCGAGCGGCCCCGTCAGGGAAAACCCGCACAGCGAATTGCTCCTCGAGGAGATGTGCACGCGATCAGATCCCGCGTGGCTCGTCAGCCAACGCAGATATAACGGCTCCGCAGAGGGTGTACCCATCATCAGAAAGCGGTCCGCCCCGAGCCTGGCAAGGGTGACATCTCCCAAAAGACGCCCGCGAGCCGTCAGCATGGGTGACAGTGCGAGGTGCCCAACCTCTGGCACGCGGTTGGCAACGATGCGGTCGAGCCAGTCAGCCGCATCCGGGCCGCTGACGTCGATTTTGCAATAGCAAGAGGTCTCCCAGAGACCTACTGCTTCACGCACTGCGCGGCATTCCTCGCCCACCGGGCCGAAGGCATTGGAGCGTCGAAACGTGGGCACTTCCAGAGTGTCCGCGCGATCTTTGGCAAACCAAAGGGGTACCTCCCAGCCGGCTGCGGCGCCGAAGACTGCGGCATCCGCGACCAACCGGTCGTACACCGGCGTGGTGCGCAACGGCCGCGCGGCAACGAGCTCTTCGTTCGGATAGGGAAGTATGAAACGACGTTGATAGTTCTCGCGGGTCTTCTCGAGAACATAGGCTTGGTTGGCAAACTCCCCGAAGCGCGCAACGTCCATCGCAAATACGTCCATGCCCGGTTCACCATCGACAATCCAGCGCGCCACGGCAAGTCCAACACCTCCCCCTTGCGAAAAGCCAGCCATGACCCCGGCGGCTACGAAGGCAGTCGGTTGTGAGGACAGCGGACCAATGATCGGATTGCCGTCCGGTGTAAACACCATGCCACCATTGACCGTTCGCTTGATCCCCGCGCGACCCAAAGCGGGCATCCGCTCCATCACGACGCCCAAGGGTTCGGCTATTCGTTCGAGGTCCGAGGGGAGAAGCTCGACGCCGAAGTCGTGCGGCGTTCCGTTCACAGCCCAGTGGCGACAATCCTGCTCGTACGTTCCGAGTATCAGTCCGTGTCGTTCCTGACGCATGTAGGCGGCGCTATCGAAATCCACTGCCGCCGGGATCTCGCGACCCAGTGCGGCGAGCTCCGGAATATCATTCGTGAGGATGTACTGATGCTCCATGGGCACAATCGGCAAATCGACCCCCATAAGACGGCCAACTTCCCGCGCCCACAAGCCCGCCGCATTGACCACATACTCAGCCTGTATGATCCCTTTCGGCGTGTGAACCTCCCATTCGCCCCCCGGTACCTTCCGAAGTTGAGTGACAGGCGTCTGTTTGTAAATCTCTGCTCCGCCATTTCGGGCCGCCTGCGCGTAGGCATGAGTCACGCCACTGGGATCCACGTGGCCGTCGTGAGGATCGAACATGGCTGCCCGATAGTCCGATGTTTCGATCAGCGGATTGAGCCTTCGGGCTTCCGCGAGGTCGATGAAGTCGAGCGCCAGGTCGAGATATCGGGCCTTGGTACGCTCCGCCTGAAAGAATTCGACTTCCTTGTCACTGACGGCGAGATACAGGCAACCTGTCTGGTGGATTCCGCAGGAAACGCCGGACTCGCGCTCAATTTCCCGATAGAGCTTGATCGTGTAATCCTGAAGCGCCGCGACGTTGGAGTCCCCGTTTAAGGTGTGCATACCTCCGGCCGCATGCCACGTCGAGCCAGCCGTCAGCTCCGACCGCTCTACCAGCACGACGTCCTTCCAGCCGAGCTTGGTCAGATGGTACAGAACGCTGCAACCAACAACACCGCCACCGATCACAACCACTCGTGTGTGAGACTTCATGCCACGCTCGTCCACAGGAATCCTGCGAAAGTGTGGCGTTGTGAAGGATCGAGCGCTTAGGAATTGCGACCTGACACCGAGTCTAACGAGTCAGGGTGCCAGAAGAGTCACGGGTGAGGTTTGAACCGACCCGGTGTTGCGGAGTTTGAGCGCCCGGAACAGACTCGGACATCCCAACGCCAGTCCCAAAGCACAACCGCAGAAACCGAGGACACCCGTGGACGAATACGCTGCATGCTCGGCAAGGATTCCGCCGACACCGGCTCCCACGCCGTACCCTAACCGTTCCAGACCCCCGCCCAGAGTCCCCGCCCGGCCGGCCGGATCCAGCACAGCTGCAGTTCCGAGCAGGTAAGAATACAGAAACATGTAAAACACCCAGTACACGAACACGCCCGCGGCGAATACCACGAGATTGGCTGCGAACCCCAGCAGCAGGCATGACAAGCCGCTCCCGCACAGGCCGAAACCCAAGGCCCAAGGGCGATTGACTCGCCGACCCAGGACCGCGGCAACGGCGGTGCCGATCAGTCCGACGAACACGCCTGCCGACAGAACCAGCGCAATCTGCGCCGGCGGCAGGTTGATGCTCTTGCCGATGCGCTCCGAAAACGCATACAGCGCACCCGTGCCGGTTGAGAACGCCGCCCAGGCAAATAGAAGACCCGGAACCCCCGGGACACGCCAGACCGCGAGCCGCGTCTCCTCACCGCGCCTGCCTGAGGTGAACCCCACGAAAAAAGGCGAGGAGACGACGGCCAATGACGCGAGTGCTGCAAATATGCCGAGTGCGCCCAAACGTGCCCCGGCCATGGGCAGGAGAGCCATGACGCAAACGACGATGAGCAGCGCGCCACCGTTTCCGATCGCATACACCCTGTCGGGCTCGCGCGTGGCTGCTGCACCGGAAACGGTCGCCGCGAATACGAATCCATATCCCAAGCCGGCCAGCGCGGCGAACACGAGCTGCAGAGGCAATGCATGCAGGAAGTACAGTCCCGTATTGGCGAGCGCCCCGAGTAAACAGCTCCCAACCGCAATTGCGCGCGGCGCGACGCGATCGACCCAGGGTGATATGAAAATCATGCCTGCAGCGAGCGCGCCGACTTGAACAAATCCAAACAAGCCCGCCTCGCTCGCACTGCGGTGTGCGCCATCGACCAGCGCGCCGATCTGAAAGGGCATGGTGCTAGTGCCGACATGGGCGAGGCCGCAGCCGACGCACACGGCTACGATGTGAAGAAACTGCTGGGTGGCGCCGAACTTCGTTCCTGCTCGCATGTGGGTCATGAGCGGGCGGATCAGTGGCCGGAAATCAGTGCATCTCGGTTCGTGCCTTGCTGGGCAGAAATCCGAAATAATCGTGAAACGCAGCAGCAAAACTGGTCTGGTGCCTATAGCCCGCCGCATAGGCAACCTGACCTACCGACATGCGCTTGCAGCGAAGCAGCTCGAGGGCGTGGCGCATCCGGCACTCGAGCCCATAATCGAACACGGTAACACCAAAGCGAGCCTTGAAAGTGCGCTTGAGTTTGGACTCACTCATGCCGATCGCCCGGGCGACATCACTGATCCGCAGCGGCGAGCTCAGTTGGGTTGCCAGCATGCGCCGGGCAACGTCCAACTGACGCGATTCGCTCTCCGATGTCACCGCGTGTGACGAACCGTCCGAATCCTGCGCGACGGCCAGTACCTCGCAGAGCAACTCGAGCGCCTTCGCTTCCGCGTGCAGCAGCCGAATACCGCGGCGATAGGGGCTCTCGAGCAGGCTCTTTCCCACATGTAGCAGCGTGGGGGACAGTGCGAACTGACGGTGCCACACCGAAGTGGGTGGATGGCCGTCAATCTCCTCGAGCAGTGGCCAGCGCGCTATCCCATTGCGATGCGCAAGCTCGGCCAGAAATTGCGGCCGACAGAACAGTGAGACACCGGTATCGCGGATCTTCGGCATCACGTGCTCGGACACCTCGACGCCTGGCGGCTGGTACATCATCAGCAGCCGCGGACCGGTGATGGCCACGGATTGCGGATGGCCCGACATCGTCATTTCCAACACCCCGGCCAGGCGCAGATGAAATTCGACTAATCCCTCACCGGGCACTGTCTCGGTACGTGCCGCGTCGTACACGCCGTCGGCCGCAACTACATACAGGTCCTCGTCCAGACGATAGAACTCCCAGGTGCCATGCCCCTCGGCGCGATCGATCACCAAACGAGTACCCTGAAGATGTCGCTCCGGGTGCTCCGCAATCAGTTCGCCGCGATTTACGCGTCGCAAGTCGGCGAACAGATTGCTCACCGTGCCGGCGGGCCCGGTGCCCAGCACTTCTCGACGAAAGAGCCCGAGTTCCGTCTCGATGGCTCCATCGGCTGGCGGGCTGACGATTGGATTCGAGAATTGGCGCATGGACCGATAGTAACTTAGGCCATCCGTTGCGGATTGAGGGGATCGGACCGATAGCTTAGGCGATTCGGCCCGCGGACGCCCTCACTGAACGAGGGATTGCTTTGAGGGGGACTGAGCCTCGTATTGCGCGAGGAGCCAGGCTTCCAAATGGTCCACGACGCTCCGGTCCACGTGGAGCTCGAATGCATCGGTGCCGACGCAGTGCACAACAACCTCGATCTGCCCCAGACGGGTGCGCGCATACTGTCCGGGCCGGGCGGTCGCTGCCATCCACGGCGCTCCGATGTCGCTCGCGAGCACGGTCCGCGCAGCGGCGCCCTCCACTCTAAGTGAGGCAAAAGCGGCCGAAAGATCCGTGACGCGTACCAATATCCGGCCCAGATCACGGCTCATCTGGCGGCGCACATCATCCACAGAGTAGTCGATCAGCAGCCATTCGGTCGGGCCGATTACATAGGCACGCGGGCCGCAGATGGAGCTGAGAGCGGGATCCGGATCGCCCAGGACACGGGCGGCCAGCGGCGATGCCTCTCGAATATCCCCGCCATGGATCTGCAACAGTGAGGTGTTTCGCGGTGAGAGCCGTGCAATCAGCAGTTCGGATTCATTCATTAATCAGCTCCTATCCCTGCAACCGAAGATTTTCAGGGTCATAGAACGTAGGGTTGACCACGCGAACTGGCGTGGTGACGCCCTGATCGTATGCAAACAGTTCCTCGCCCATACGTTGTCTGCCCCGTTCCAACCTCGCCAGCGCGACCGAACGTTCGAGCGTCGGACTGAAGCACGCGGACGTCACATAACCTTCACTGCGCCGTATAGACGGATGAATCAGATGCGCGCCGTTGATCAGACGGGCCTGCGGATCGACAGTCGCGAGTCCGACCAGATGCAATCGATCCGGGCGCTGATACTCGGGCAGCACCAGGGCGCGGCGTCCCACGAAATCGCCCGGCTTGCGTTGGATGACGGAGTCCCAACCCAGGTCGAGCGGTGTCGTCGTCGCGTCGGTGTCGGCACCGATATGTAAATAGCCTTTTTCGGTGCGCAACACGTTGAGTGCGTCAACGCCCTGGGCCGTGACTCCCTCGATCGAACCGGCCTCCCGCAAGGCCTGCCATAACACGGCAGTTTCGTTCGCCGGCACGTTGATTTCGTAGCTGACCTCGCCCGTGAAACTCACGCGACAGATCCGCACGGATATATCGGCGAGCATCCCTGCTCTGAATGTCATGTGTGGGAAGGCGCCCGGCCCCAGATCGATATCCGTGACCACTCGGCTCAGGATCGAGCGGGCCTTCGGACCCGACAGCGTTACGGTACCCCATGCAGTGGTAACCGGCGTGATGAGCACTTTGAGTCGCGGCCATTCGCATTCCGCCCACTCGCGCATCCACAAATAGACACGCTCGGCATTGCCGCTCGTTGTCGTGACCCAAAACTCCTCGGACCCGACACGCGTAATTGTTCCGTCGTCCATCACAACACCGTTATCGCGAAGCATCAACACATATCGGACACGCCCAACACTGAGGGACGTCAGATTGTTGACATACATTCGATTGAGAAATTCGAGTGCATCAGGGCCGCTGACCTCGAGCTTCCCCAACGGCGAGGCTTCGAAGAGTCCCGCAGCGCTACGAACGGCACGGATCTCGCCGTCAACGCAATCCGTGGCACGCGGCGATCGCGCGTAATACAGCGGCCGACGCCAGCCGCCGAACTCATCAAAGCGCGCTTGCAGCGCCACATGTTCCGTGTGACAGGGCAATCGCCTTTCCGGGCGGTACCATCGACCCACGTCAGGTCCCGCGGCAGCAGCCAACGGCAAGGGTATGTAAGGCGGACGAAATGTCGGTGGCCTCAGATCCTCCAGCGACTGGCCGCTCTGCTGCGCGAGCTGATCGAGCGAGTTGCGCAGACTCGTCTTGCCTTGATCGATGGCCATGCCCGTCGTCGTATAGCGCTTGAAGTGCTCAACGTGTGTGTATCCCTGCTCTATCGCGGCGG
Source organism: Gammaproteobacteria bacterium (assembly GCA_028293725.1). The sequence continues at coordinate 42,314 of JAQGOE010000032.1, forward strand.
TTGCATCAGCGACCGTCACGTCGTGCTGAAAGTCGAGCCATTGACGATGCGGGCGCCCGGCAAAGCGCGTTGGTCCCAGTGACAGGGCCGCCGGAGGCGGCAACTCGATCGGGTGGTGACGGCCTTCAAGTGCATTTGCGCACGCCATCTCGCCAGTCAGCTTGGCGTGCGCGAGGATAACATCAGGATCCCAAAGTCCGGCGGCGCTACCGACCGCATAGACGCCCCCCGGACCAGCATCGGGAACGTACGCATGCAAACCTCGTTCATATCGAAGTTCCCCGAGAGCCTGACTGAAAAGATGTACGCTGGGTACGCGGCCGCCCGACATGGCCACCAAGTCACAGGAAATGTCCTGGACGCTTCCAGTGGCATCCCGAACACGGACGCCGCGGACCTCTGATCGCCCGTGCACTGAGAGTCCTCGGGGAGCTGCGATCAACGGAACCCCGAGGCCCGCGGCCGCCGCCTCGGCGGCTCGGCCAGGCGCTGGCCGCGAATCGATGATGGCCGCTACAGCGATCCCGGCCGACCGCCACTGATCCAAACAACTGTATGGCTCATCGTTGTTCGTCACGAGAATTGCGGTATCGCCTGCTCGCACGGCGTAACGGTCGAGATACTGCGTGACGGCGCCGGCAAGCATGACACCGGGTCGATCGTTGTGTTCAAACACGAGCGGTTGCTCGAACGTGCCCGTGGCGATGATCACAGACCTGGCGCGGATTCGCAGCAGACACCGCCGCGGCCCTTCCGGCCCCCACCCGAGCTCCTGCAAGGCCAATACAACCTTTTCGCCGAAGACACCGACTGCGACCGTGTTTTGAAACACCCGCAGCGCCGGCTCGCCTGCCAACGCCGCTGTAACGGCGGGACTCAACCCTGCCTTACCGCCGAGATCAGCCCCGGCGTGTACGAGCGTAACATCCGCACCGCCGCGGGCCGCTTGCACGGCCGCAGTGGAGCCCGCCAACCCCCCACCACAAACGAGGACATCGGTTTCCAGTTCTCTTTGGGAGAACGTGCCAACTGAGGCATTCGGCGAGCGGATGCGTCCAATGCCCGCAGCGCGCCGGATGAGAGGCTCATAGACACGCCAGTTCGGCCATATGAAAGTCTTGTGGTAGAAGCTCGCCGCCCAGAGTCTGGGGAGCAAGTCGAACAGCTCCCCGATGTCCCACCGGCGACTGGGCCACGCATTCTGGCTGAAGACTTCGAGATCGGGCCGCAGCGGCATGAGTGTCGCCCGAACATTCGGTTCCTCATAGCGACCGATACGCACGTGAACGAGTGCATTGGGTTCCTCGAGTCCACTCGATAGCACTCCGCGCGGACGGTGTAGTCTGAAACTCCGCCCTACCAGACGAACACCCGCCGCGAGCAGCGCCGCGGCGACTGAATCGCCTGCGAACCCTTCCAACACTTCGCCATCGAATCGAAATGAGATTCGCCGGTTGCGGTCGATGCGACCGCCCGCCGGGAGTCGTCGCGTGACGGTCATCCCGCAACTCCTGCATCCGGAGCACCGTCACGCACGGCAAGAATCACGTTGGTGCGGGTATCGCGACGGACCTCGAGCCAGCGACGGCAGCCGCTCACGTGCAACCACAGTTCGGTGTGCTCACCGACCGGATTACGGCGCCAATACAAGTAGCGTACCCAGTCGGCCCGTTCTGTCCCACTGGGGCGGATGACTCCGGCGGGTCCGCCGTAACGGAACTCGGTCTCGTCTCGCAGCCCGCAGTGGGGACAGTTGAGTCGCAACATGAGCAGTCAGTGGGCGACGCCAGCCGCGGCAGCTTCGTCGATGAGATGACCGCCTTCGAAGCGAGCGGCACTGAACGGCACGACGAGCTCCGGTTCATGACCAGTCGCAATTGTCGCCGCCAGGGCCTCGCCTCCAGCCGGAATCGCCTTGAAGCCCCCGGTCCCCCAGCCGGCGTTGACACTCAGCCCCCCGACGGGCAGTCGACCGATAATGGGACTGGTATCCGGTGTGATATCGACGACGCCTGCCCACGTGCGCAAGATCTTTAATTGCTTCAAAGCGGGAACCAGCTCGGTCGCCGCGGCGGCATTGGCCTGCAGAGTCGGCAGACTGCCGCGCTGAACATACGAGTCGTAACCGTCCGTTGCGCCGCCGATGACGATTTCACCATGGTCTGACTGGCTCAGATACACGTGTACCGTGGGAGAGTTGATCAACGTCCTCAACAAAGGCTTGACCGGCTCGGTAACCATGGCCTGCAGCGTGCTGCACACAATGGGCAGCTCCAACCCGAGAGGCGCGAGCAGCCTGTTTGTCTGGCCGGCCGCGGTGATAGCAACCTGGCTCGCCTCGATGAGTCCCCGATTCGTGCCAACGCCGCGAACCCGGCCATTGAGCACCTCAATGGAGTCGACCGCACATTGCTGGATGATGTCCACACCGAGCGCCGAGGCGGCTCGCGCGTAGCCCCAGACGACGGCATCGTGCCGCACGATGCCGCCGCGCCGCTGGATGAACCCGCCGACAATCGGAAACCGACCCGCGCGGTTGAGCTGCGGCTCCACCTCGAATAGCTCGGCGAGCGAGAGGAGCTCTGAATCGACGCCGTTCAGCTGAATGGCATTGCACCAGCGTCGCATGGAGTCGAGCTCGTGATCGGAATGGGCCAGTGTCACGACGCCTCGCTGGCTCAGCATGATGTTGATGTTGAGCTCGCTCCCGAGCGACTCATACAGCTGCAGTGATCGTTCGTAGAAGCGGGCGCTCTGGGGGTGGTAGTAATTCGAGCGGACGGCTTGCGTGTTGCGTCCCGAATTGCCGCCGCCCAACCAGCCCCGTTCGAGGACGGCGATGCTGCTCAAGCCATGTTGTCGAGCGAGATAGTAGGCAGTCGCAAGACCATGACCACCGCCGCCGACGATTACGATGTCATAGCGCTTCTTCGGCTCTGCTGCTCGCCATGTTCGAGGCCATGACCCTGCGCCGAGATAACCGTGGCGCAGGAGCTGCCAGAGCGAATAGCGCGAGCTCGTCATCTAACCACCTGCGTAACTCAGGCAGTCGCAGGGTGCGAAATATCGCGCGTAGGCAATGGCACGATCTCTTCAGGCACACGCTTGCCGGCAGCCAGGATCCGGGCCGCAACCATTTTCTGAAATTGCAGCGAGGTGGCCTCTTGAGCGTGTGCGAACTGCCCACCGCTGAAGGCAGGTGAATGGCGGCCCCGCTGCACGGTCTCGACGATTTTGACATCCTCAGCGTTGACGCTCGTGATGAACTCCGCCCCCCTCCCCCGACCTGCGCGGTAGCGATCCTGCAGCGCTTCATCACCGACGTAAAAGAACTCAACACGCTCCCGCGTCCGCTGCGCCGATTCCGGCAACAAAACGATCGAGAACGTGATGTCGGGCAGCGGACTGAGAATCAGGTTCGGAAACACGGCAAGCGCTTCGTAGCGCGAGGAGTCCGCAAGGCCCTTCATGAAAGGCAGCGCGATTCCGGCGACTTGCTCCGGCTGATAGCCGGTCCCACCCTGCCCTAGGTAGGAGTGCCCGCCCAGGATCTGATAGTGCAATGACATCGGGTTCACGGCGTTCAAGGCCTTGTGGACCCACGGAACGTGGTAGCTCTCAACAAAGTTCTCGACGATGATCTTCCAATTGGCGGCGACATCCAGTTGGCGTGCAAGTGAGGCATCGCGCCGCAGATCCGCCCATTCAATGCGCCCGAAGCGCTCCGCGACCGGCCCAATCCACTCGGCAAACGGCGGAGCCGTTCCCGACAGGTTCACGAACACGTGTCCTGCCCACTCGAACGAGCGGACCGCGCGCAGGCCCAGGCGCTTCCGGTCGAGGTTCGCGCAGGTATGTTGGTCGGCTCCTCCGACGTGGGGCGTCGAAACCAGCTCTCCGTCGAGCTTGTAGGACCAGCTGTGGTAAGGGCATACGATGCGGGGCCCCCCGTGAGCGGGCGCCTCAACGAGCATGGCACCCCGATGACTGCAGACGTTATGAACTACTCGAAGTGTCGTGTCATCACGCAGGATGAGCAGTGGCTGTCCAAAGACAGTGACCGGGAATAAATCTCCCTTTGACGGCACGTCCGTCGAGAGGCCAATACACATCCACGAGCTCCCGAACACGGCTCGGCGCTCGAGCTGAAAGATTGAGTCGTCGGTAAAGTAACGCCCAGGCAGCCCGCGGTCTCGCTCCAGGAGCGCTGCAAAGTCCTCTGCTACGTGAGGGGGTACCAACTCGACACCGCTGCCTAATATTTCCATCGCAACTCAACGCCCAACGTCCGCGGGGGAGCTACGCTGTAGGTGGTCGGCACATTACGATCGGTGTCGACGCCCGTCACAATCAATCGGTTGGTCAGGTTTTTCGCAAAGACCGAGAACTCCCAAGTGTCCACCGCCAGACCCAATGATGCATCCACACTCGTGCTCGAGGGGATCAGTTTTGCCGTAGACAGACTCTGGAACTCGGTGAAGGAGTCGCCCAAATATGACACGGCGGCGCGCCCGAAGAGGGCGTGACCCGCGGCCCCGAAGGGCCGGCGATACTCTACGGCAGCATTGGCCGTCACCTTGGGCACATTGGGCACGCGGTCTCCCTCCTGTGCGGTGAACTGAGCCGTCTTCGTAACGAGGGTTGCATCCGTGTATGCCCCGGACGCGGACAGGGTCAGCCCTTCCGCAGCTGCCCAGGACATCTCCATTTCAGCGCCCCGGCTACGGACTTGCCCCGCATTGACCACGGTGATGAAGCCGCACGGAAGGAACACATTCGTCTGAATATCTTTCCACTCGATGTCAAATACGGCGGCGTTGACTACGAGGCGGTGCTCGAGCCATCGTGTTTTCGCGCCGAGCTCGTAGCTCCACAGATGATCCGATTTGAACGAATCGGGGATCGATGAGAGCCCCACCGCTGACAGGTCTTTCGCGCAATTGGTCCCGAATACGCCGGACAACGGGATCGGCTCGGTGATGCCACCGAGACGGAAGCCCTTCGTGCCCTGAAGATACAGTGTTGCATCATCCGTCGGACGGTAGGTGAACTGCGCCTTGGGTGTATTGCCGTTCTCACTGGTGCTCGAATCCTTGGCTGTGATGCCGTCATTCGCGATCCCGGCATACCTCAGAAGCGAATCCTGCTTGTAGTGAAACCATCTCAGGCCCGCAATGAAATCCCATCGGGCGGCGAGTGGAATCGTCATCTCGCCAAAGCCGGCAAACTGTTGCTGTCCATCGGCCTCGTTGCCGTCGAATTCCGAGTTCGGCTGCGCACCGAACGCGGCTGCGGACGGCAGACCAAAGCTGCTCGCGAGCGCATCGAGTCCCGGAGTCACCACGCTCTGGACGAAGTGCACGTCGTGATGCTCGAAATACAGGCCCGCAACCCAGGCAAACCCATTATCGAGCTTCTGGTTCAGGCGCAGTTCCTGGGCCAGATCATTCACGTTGCTGTTGTTGACGAATGGGGAGTTCAAGGGCGTTGTGCCATCCGCCTGTGTGGGCCCGAAATGCAGCCGCGTTCGATAGGTATCATCCAGCAGATTGTCGAACTGCCGATTCAGATACGAGGTCGAAGAGACGAGCTTGATGCCGCCCAGGTCATACTCTGCAAGCAGGTTGGCCAGCGCGAACTGATCATCGAACGAGTCCGGCGTGAATTTTACCGTTTGATAGTCGCCTGTCACACCAAACGTCTCGCCGGGCGCCGCCAGGGCGGTCACAGCGGGATCGCCGGGCATGAACATCTGGGGACGGCCGCCCGAGGTGAGCTTCTGGTAAAGGAAGCTCGCGCGCACATCCAGCTTGTCAGTAGCCTTCCACAGCCCCTTGAGGCGCGCTCCCCGTGTGGAGTAGTCGTTGTAATCACCCCGGCCGTCGTACTCGTTTGTAATGTAGCCGCCTTCGTGATCATAGTAGGCGCTGGCGCGCAGACCGAGCACATCAGTGACCACCGGCGCATTGATCATGGTGTGGACTCCATAGCCCGTCCCGCCGTGATCGATGTTGTTGCCCGTCAGGCTGGCGGCGCCCCCAACACGAGCCAGATCCACTTCGTTGGTGATGACCCTGATGGCACCCGACATCGCGCCTGCACCATACAACGTGCCTTGGGGCCCTTTGAGCACCTCGACCCGGTTTACATCGAACAGATCCAGATCCGGGTTGAATGCATTGTCCGCAACCGGCATCTCATCGATGTACAGCCCGCTGGTCGACTGATTTTGCGGCTCGGCATGCGAGACCCGCCCCGCCGAGATCCCCCGGATCATGATTTGAGTCTGATCGGGCCCTTTGTTCAGTGAGGCAAGCCCCGGCACCAGCTTTGCGTAGTCATCGAAACCCTGCATCTGGCCACGAGTAATGGCATCCTCGCCAATCGCCTGGATGGTGAACGGCACCGATTGTACGGACACCGCACCGACCTTCGTGGCCGTGACGGTGATCTCTTCCAGGACCGGTGGGTTCTGAGTGTCCTGCGCCCGGGCCATCGTTGCCGCGATCGACCCGGAAATTGCAATGGCCGTCATCCGCGTCACTCTGGTTTGCATGGACCCTCCCCGATGTTGTGGGAAAGAAATACCACGACCGATCGCGCCGATTCCTAGTCTGTTGGATCAAAGAAGAAGGATTTCGGTGTCCCGCTAAAACACACACCTGATTTGCGACACTACAACTCGCTGACCGTAGCGCAACACGTTCGCCCCGGCGCCAGGCGATAGGCCTCTCAAAAAGGGGGTCGATTCCCCTTAGACCCCCCGGTGTCCCCGGATTTGCCAGTAGATTTGCCAATGGCGAAGCGCAAAGCCCGAGTTCGGCGAGTCCCGCGCGACGGCAACGGGACGTATCGGGCGCAATCCCACGGCTCCTCGGTTGAGGAAAGGAGCTTGGTCATCCAGCAACGTGGACGAGACGAAACCGCATGCGATGCGAAGCTCCTGGTTCGCCTGGCCATGGGGGCGCCCGGCCCACCGCGTAGCACGCATCGAAGTGAGCACGGAGAGCGCCAGCAATTAGGCGTTTGATACCATCGTCGCGAGCGGAGGTCGCCAGCGCTACGGCTGCAGCGGAGTAGTACTTAGAAGCATAGATCAGGCCGAGACGCAGATAGCAGTCTGACAGAAGCAAGATCGCGAGAATGGATCCGCGGAGTGTTTCGGCAGAAAACCATTTAACCTTTGTGATATGGAGCTGCCGTATGGCGAAAAGAACCTTGCCATCATCAAGGAAGGCCACGGCGCGATCCCTGCATTTCTCCGCCGCCACATATCCGCTCGTACGCTTCTCAAGTAATTCGTCAGTGCGCTGCGTTAGCCGCTCGAACGCTGCGTTGCCGGCAAGGTGAGGTGCCAGAATAGTGAGGAGGTCGGCAAAGGACTCTAGTGGAAAGAGCGGGGCAGAGGAGACAAGACGAAGCATCTTGGTCCAAAATCCGATCATCCCGTCGTGATTCAATTCGGGCGATGTTCCGCGCCGAAACCACAAGCTCTCTGCCGTCCCTCTGATCTCTAGCAGGCTGCAACGCACGCCTGCCGATCGGTCTTCCGCCAGGCGTGCATCGAGATTTCGAATTAGCGCCGACGTGTATCCATGCAAGGTAGCTGCGTCCATGTCGAAGTGACCGCCGGCGGCTGCAACAGAGCAGTAGTTCAGTAGTATGGTTGCATCGCGAAGCTCAATAGGATCTCGGAGATCTTCGACGTTGGAAAAATACTCCGTCACGAGTTCGCGGCGTGACGAGAGATCGTTCAAACCGCGGAGTGCGGCGACACATATCTCGTAAGTTGCGCGCCTGCGGAGCGAGACTACGAGACCCTCTCGCAGAAAGTTGATGATTCCCATCCACGAAAGCAGGTCGGCTCGGCGTGTTGGGTCGAACGTCGCCCTGCGCAAACCCGCCTTCACCTCCGAGAAATCGGCGAAGGAGAAAGGCGTTCGAGTCTATCCAATCCATTTTTGGCGAGCGGCGTCGTAGCTTTCATCGGATTCCAACGGCTTAGGGTGCATCTCTGCCGGAATCCCGAGGTACTGTTGTGCAATCCAAAAGACATCCGGGTTTACTAGGTTCTCCGCCAGCCCGTGACCATCGATTATCGTGAGTTCAGCATTGTGAGTTGTTCGACAATGCTCCTTTAGTTTATTTCTAAGGCCGACAGGTACGTCCGATTCGCAAAAGTAGTAGATCTCGTCGACGTGATGCTCACCTGAGCAGATGGTCTTTGCGTCTGATTTGATTTTGCCTTCGATGTTGATCATTAATGAGCACGCAAAGACGAGTGTCTTACCTGCCGCTTGGGAGAGAAACGTAGAACCCGCGATAGGGGTGCCCGAAAGATAGGAACGGTAGGTCTCGAAATCGCGGCCAGCATCGCCGCCCGCGCCTACAGGCCCAGTCGCTGGAATGAGACGTTCACTAATTCGAAGTCGTGAGAAGTGCCGGGCGATATGCTCGAACTCGTGATGTGCATTGCGAGCGCGTAGTTGAGCAAGTTGAAAACGAATATATCGGCCCAGTTCGTCCGGATTTGCCATGAGAATGGTGTCCTGCGCTCCTGGTCGCCGAGGTGAGAGTGAGCCCGATGGCTACATCGAGATACTTTTCAACCGCTCCTTGATGTGGGTCCGTCGCCTGTCAATGAATTCGAGGAAATGGTCAAAACCGTAGTCGGACAGCTCTGGAATCGAATGGCGCTTCTTGAACAGTGTTTCGCGCGTCACTAGCCAATCGTCAAACGCTTGTGCATTCTTTTCCAGGTTTTCTTTGTCGGTGAGTAGTTGTAGGTTTGGAATCGTATTGAAGTGCTTTCGGTACGACGCGAAGACATCGGCGCCATAACCTCTGGCATTCAGCCCTGCCGCTGTAAATTCCGACTTCGGAAAAATATGGTCCTCATGGAACCTGCTGTCCTTCCAATCTCGATCCGGGTAAAGGAGCGACAGAATCAGGTAGCTGTACTTGGAGCCATACTGAGTACCCAGGAGATTATCGATCTCAGTCTCAGAAAAGGTTGGCTCGATGTTCAATTTCCTGTTGATGGCTTCGTAAGGAAACACTGAAAGGTCCGTTTGTTCGTTAAGCACGTCCTGGAGGTTCTTTAACGTGGTGTCGGACGAGCTGCCAAACGAGTTCTTGAGCAAGGCAATGGCAAGCCATTTTTCCAGTAGCAATTGGTTCTGCACGTCGGCCTGCTCGGTTGACTCGACGAAATTCTTCTTCCCCAGCCGACTCAAATATAGCGCGATCGGGAGAAGCGCCAGCGCGGAAATCAGGTTCTTGTCACTAAATCCAAACCGGCTGATCAAGCGAATCGTCGCTTGAATGTTTGTTTTGATGAGTTCCCAGTTGTCCTCGATTTTCTCCAGGTTCGGCCTAGTGAAATTCTTCACCTGGTACTTTATCGGAAGTCCAAGGGTCAGATATAGCGCGCCCTTCAATACGAAGTCCTTGCCGAGGTTGTATCCGGCGCCGATGGCGTTAATCTCGTCGGTGAAATCGTGAATCTCGTCGCGCGCATTGAGGTTCTTCCATTTGGCCGTCGCGGTGGAGAGCAAGATGTCGCTGTACTCCAACTTTTTCCCTCCGGTATTCGCACGAATAAACACTTCAACGACCTTGTTATAGTCATCTGACCGCTCTTCAAAGAAATTGATCAACCGCTCCGTAAACAATCGATTGTGCAATTCCTCAATTAGCTCAACGGCATTGTCAATGAGCGACTGGTCATGTCCAGCAAGGCGATCCCGTATATCCTTTCGGGCCGGACCGGCGGAGTTGAAGTTTAAAATGTCCCCCACGAGATACCAGTACTGTCGCTTCAGGCTCTTGGGGTCGGATGTTGCACTCTCCCGGAAGGAAAATTCGTACGTTAGCTCCTCTGGATTGTCACTACGCTCCGGCTTCTTGAAGAGGTTGAGATAGAGGCGAGTCTTTTTCCAGCTGTAATAGAAAAACCTATACGACCCTTTGAGCCCAATGTGGAGCGATGTCAGACGCTGCTGCCCGTCCAAGACAAGGTATATATCCTGGTTGATCCCAGCGACGTTGGCTTCTTCATTGTGCGGGTTCTCTGTGTCGAAATCGCTGAAGAATTTGTACGCGGTCCACAGGCTCTTCTTTTCTTCCCGTATCTTCCAGAACAGAAATGAACCGATCGGGTAGTTGCCCATGATGGAATCGAACAGCTTTTCGATGCCTTCCGTGTCCCAGACGTATTCGCGCTGGATCGCAGGCAAAAAGGTTGTGCGATTCATGTACTCCAGAACGACTTCACTGATGGTTTTCGGGATATAGCTCATGGAATCCTTAAGGTGTTGTATATGTCCGCCAGAATGCGGTCACCGACCAAACGCGCAACAGAGCCGACAACGAGACGGCGCTTGAGAACGCAACCCCACGCTCTGTTGATCTGCGCGTGAAAGATCTGTTGCAGGTTCACTCGGGTTCACCGCCTCCGCGAGGGTTTTGGTACGACGACATATCCCGTCCGCAGATCTCCGTAAACTTCGTTTCCCTCTTCACCCCAGCGCCAAAAATGCCAGGCGAGGTAAGCACAGAACACGGCGTCAAGCAAATCCTCATGTTGCTTGAGCATGTTGCCCCTCCTGATCGCGAGATTCCTCCCCAGCAGTTCGTCGAGGCACTCGGACGGTATGAGCCCACAGTCTCTTGCGGTAAGCCTCGGAGATGGCTCTGCAGCAAATGCATCCCTCTCCTTCGTTGATGGACAGGACCCTTCTTGTACCGGATGATCTCTGCGAGGTTGAACAGCCTGACCATTGCGGGATGCGGGTAAACCTCGATAAGCCACCGACCTAGGCGGAACTTCGCTGCGTCCAGAGGTAGCCCGTGCTGAAAACCACGCCGAGCAAGGTTCCGCACCAGACGCGCCCCACTGTCGAAATGTCGGCGAGCGCGATTCGTTGAGTGGCACGATGCTCCAAACCGACCGAACGCTCGCCCAATCTCCGTTTCGCACGGACGCTGCCCACCATCGTTGTTGACGACAAGAGATGCATCGATTGCGACCACCGTATCCTTGGAAGCCCGCTCGAGAACGAGCTGGGTCACATCTTGGAGCGAATGTAGATTGGACGAGAGCTCGATCAAGCTACAACCGCGCGCGTCGCCCTCCATCAAGGCGACACCCGTATGCCGTTTGTCCACAGCCCACGCAAGGTCGACTCCGACGAATCGGTTCGGCCCACTGGTATTCCGTTCTCGCATTCGAGCCGACCGTTTCCGCTTGGAGGAACTTGACGAACACTTCCTCGGGCAGAGTATAGATCCTGCCCGTTGGGCAAGCCCCTCTGGTAAATGAAACGCGGTGACCCAGGCAGCATCCAATACGCGACTTTACATGCTTGGTTCTGAGCGTACGAGGCGAGAAATCCATTGCTGCAACTGCACAGACCCGGAACGCTGCCTGCCCATGCCGTGCATTGTTCTGATCTCAGGAATTTCCCGCCGGGCAACTTATGACAGTTGAGGTGGACACGACGCGATAGAAGACGGTCGATAGCCTCCGTAGACTTCAGGGTATGGGCGAATCCCACAACGCTCACGCGTACCCGCGCGGAGTACAAGCAGAGGAATGGTAGTATATGACCGGCTTGGGGCAGGCAGGGAATCAGCGGCCATAGACCGCTATCAAGAAACTTCAGAGCGGCACATATCCGAGCAATGAGACGGGCCTTTCGCAGAAGAATCTACGGGCTTTCCTTTGTTGGAGGTGTTGCTGCCTGTGCTCTCGTTTGTCTTGGGAGCCTCTTACAACGGTTCGTCTCGATGTCCGACGAACTAGGAGAAAAAAACGAGCAGACGCTCGCCAGAATATCCTGCCGTGACGCTGGTCCCGCATGGACCACAGAAGACGAACGGTCTCGAACTCCGCTCTGCGACATCGCTGGTATCGAAAACGATCCGGCATTCCAAAGCTCCGACTATGTGCTGGACCGTCGCAATCGCTATTTTCTGTACAACAAAGGACATCTTCGCGGTTTCTGGTTGAACAGGTCGGACATCACGTTTCTTCGGCAATTCCGACAACCCAAATCAGTCACCTTCGAAACGGGCGAAAGATGGAGGCTCTATTCTGTACCAGCGACGATCGACGATCGTGTAGTCGAGGTCATGGTGGCAGTATTCGAATACGCACCATGGACGATCGGAAAAAATTCCGTTGGAGATGATGTAGACGAACAACTGCGAGATGAGGCACAAAAAATTATCAAGCAGCTGAGACAAGTGCAGATCCGCTCGCGAGCGGACGCTTGGCAGATCGTCGATGCGAAAACGCAGATAGTGCGTGCCTGGAGCGGGGACGTGCCGGCCCTGTACCCAGATCAGCTAAACTCGACTCCCTGGATGCTCCACGTTCAAGCCGGCCAGGTGTGGTTACAACGACGCGCAGCCACGGAAAGCCTTGAAGCCGTATCGGTTGCATCGATCGGAAGCCCGTATGTGTTTGTCCTCCTCGGGCTCGCGGCCTTTGCGTTGGGGTCGCTGGCAAGCTATCCGATAGCTCAACGATTTGTCAGGACGGGAGTCGCGCAGCCAACTTCACTGGACGACGCATTGCAAACTGGGGAAAGCGATATCGTGGAGTTTAAGCAGGAGATCAAGGAGCGGCAGCAATTTCTAAAAGATGTCGCAGCCTTTGCCAACACACGCGGCGGTACCCTGTTCATTGGAATTGTCGACGGCACCAAGGAAATAGTTGGAGTGGATGGCGCGAAGCCCGATAGACGCGATGGGTTCGATCGAGGCCTCCGTGACTCGATTCGTCAGAACATTCAGCCCTCGCCCGATGTGGTTATCGACTATCCGCAGACCAACGATCGCTTCGTTGCCAGGGTCTTTGTACCAGCTGGCCGGGAGCCACACTCGTTTGAAGGGCGCTACTACGTACGGGAAGGCTCACAAAGCAGGTTTGTGACAAACGGCGAGATCGCTCGCCTCTAAGGGAACCCGCGAAAGAAGAACGTCGTCCCAGCTGTGAATGCACGATCGTGCAGCTTGTACACCGTAGCGGACCTCCCAGACGCTCAATTCACACCATCCGTGTGCCCGCCCAAGGCCTGACTTGCGCGCCTCGAGGTTCGAACGCAGGCTGAACTTGGACAAAGTGACTGTGATCAGCCACTGAGCACACTATCGGGATGAAGCGCGCTCCCACGTCAGTACCCGCTGTGTCGACTGATCACCTTGCTTCAGAGGGACAGTCAATTTCAGATGCCGACCGTCGAAGGCGACATCGCGTCGAAGGTCCTGGCCAATTTCCTCCGGCAGCAGGGACGAATTGACGTGGTGCGTGATAGCTGATGCCTGCGCGTCAAAGTCCCAGGTGCCCAGATACGCGTAGTAGGTGTCAAAGCCAGCCGCCTTGAGGCCCGCCTCATCAACTGAGAGTTTTGCGCCGGAGGTCCTCGGAGGGCCGTTCGCTGGCGGCCGGTTCGGCGCGTAGATCTGAACGCTCATCCATCCGCTGCGATCGTACATGATGAGGCCTTGCGAGCCGGGCCAGAATAGCGGATCGGGTAGGGGCCGACCGGGCCTGAATACTCGATCGTGAGCAGCCGCCAGGTGCCAATGAGCGCCTCTGGCATCGCGGTTGAATTGGTGGTCGCTGACTCGGCGGGCAGTAGTGCCAGGATGCAGACTACGCAAAGAACCATCGCACACGAATGGGCCGAGACGCGCATTGGTCACCTCTGGAGGTGTGTTTCTGGTTGGGTGGTGACGGCGTGCTGGTCCGACGGCTCAGACAGATATATACCCGGTACACACATTGAACTCAACAAGGTTGGGAGGTTCGAGATGGGTCGCAAATCGATCACGGGCGGAGTCATGCCTGCCGGTCCTGCCCGAATCCAGTTAACCTTTTTCATCGATGGCGTGCGTTTCCGGCCTACGCTTCCCTGGATCCCGCATGAGGCGAACCTCCGTCATGCCCAGGCTTACCTGGCACGCATCAAAACACAGATCACCGCCGGCACATTCTGCTTCGCCGACGAGTTTCCGAACTATCGGGGCCTTCGTAAACTCTCGCGTCCGTTGAAGATGAGGTCCTGCGGGGAGGTGTTTGATGCGTTTCTTCACCATGAGGAGGCACGCTGGGCGAGGGGTGATTTGGCCGCGATCACGGTCGCCTCCCATCGGAAAATCCTCGATCGCGACTGGCGGCCCCTCATTGGGTATCTACCCTTTCTCGGTATACAGCATTCGATGTTGCTCAAGATTGCGGACGCGCACAGCTGGCGTAAGAAAACCTACAACAACGCCATCAGTGCGTTGCGACGCGCGTTTGAATTCGGGTTTCTCGACTACCCGGAGCGGCACAATCCGGCGGCGGCGCTGAAGTGTGCGCGCATGGGCAAGAAGGATCGGCCCCGGATTGATCCTTTTAGCATTCAGGAGGCGGAGGTCCTCATCGCCGCCCTGCATCGGGACTGGGGCGAAGCGCAGGGCAACTACGACGAGCTCCGCTTCTTCACCGGACTTCGTCCCTCCGAAGAGATCGCCCTGTTGACGACCGACTACGATGCCGCGAAGGGTGTATTGAATATCACCAAGGCCCGCGTGTGCGGGATCGACAAGGATGTCACGAAGACCGGAGAGGACCGCCGAATTGTCCTGTGCCCGCGTGCGGTGGCGATCATCGAGCGCCAGTTCCGGTTGTGCGAACGCGAGGTATTCGCCGGCCCCATCCGTCATGGCCACCTGTTTTTCACGGCGTCCGGTGCGCCGATGATGGACTTGAAATACGCCTACTGGCGCTGGCAGCGGACGCTGCGGCGACTCGCCATCCGGTATCGCAAGCCCTACATGGCGCGTCACACCTCCGTGAGCTGGAACCTGATGCTCGGTCGCAACCCGCTGCGGGTGGCGAAGGAGCATGGCCACCGCATTTCCACGATGTTCTCCGTGTATGCCGCGTGGATCGAAGGCGCGGTCGAAGCCGACATCGGCGCGATCCGCGACGCGATGAACCGCACAGGCGGCGAGATACGCGAAGCGACCACCCCGACCGCCGTGCTCCCGACTCAAATCGCGCCGCTTACCGAGTACCCATCGATTGCGACTGAAGCCAGCCCGCGCGAGACCGACGAGGCGAGTCCAAGAGTGTTTGCCACTGGTTACGCCAATAGGCGGCAACCTCTGAATTATAACTTATTGAAATCAAAGGATAATTTTAATGGAAAGGGAGGGACTCGAACCCTCGACCCCGGCATTATGAGTGCCGTGCTCTAACCAGCTGAGCTACCTTTCCCCAGTCCACAGCCCCCCATGCGGGACCCCCGCAGGGGGCGCGCATTGTCCTAGGCAACCCCCGGGGTGTCAACCAAAGCGCCTCACCCCCCTGGACCCCTCCCCCACACCCCAAGTCCAAGCTCCGGCCCCACCCCGTCAAATCCACCCCCCAAAGGCGTCTAGTATCTAAAGAGCCAAAACACCCCCACCCAACACCCCACAATTCGCTTTTTCCGCTCGAGCACCCCCCAAAAGGAGTTCCTTCAAGCATGGATTGCACCCACACCCACCCATCAACATCCCCTCCAACCGCAAAAAGACTTGACGTCCAACTACCAGGTTGGATTAATTAATATTTACAATGGCGCAGCGTTCGGGCAAGCGTCGCTGTAAACTCAACCAAGGAAGGGGGGTTCGTCGTCATGACGAGAGCAACAAACGCCGGCATTGGCGTAACACGTTATTTGCAGGTCTATACGGTCCTGTCGCAGGCGCTTGCGGAAGGCGACATCGGCGCAGGCGAAGCCTTACCCAGCGAGCCGTCCCTCGTACGCCAGTACGGCGTTTCCCGGACGACGGTACGCCGGGCCCTGGCGAGATTGGCGGCAGAGCGCTGCATCGTCCGGCGGCGCGGTAGCGGCACGTTCGCCCGCGATAAAGTTGCAAGAACCGTCTCCGCACGCCAGATCGCCTCCATCATCGACGACCCCCGTGGTGTTGCGACAAACACAACGGTCCGGCTGCTCGAATTCAAGCACACTCCCATACCCGACTTCCTCCACCGCGAGTGGCCCGAGTTCGGCGCGAGTGTGTTGACCATCCGCCGGGTGCGGTATGTCGATCACGAGCCCGTCGCGCTCGTGACCGCCTATGTACCCGAAGAGCTCGCGAAGCAGCTCACGGCGCGCCGCCTCGGCAGCGACACTGTTCTCGCAGCGCTCGATAAGCTCGGATATCACGGCGCCACCAATGATCAGGAGATGACCGCTGTCGCGGCCGACCCGTTCACGGCGAAGCATCTGGGCTTCAGCGTCGGCTCTCCGGTCCTCAACATGAAGTGTCTGGCGCGGGATGCGCGCGGACGGATCTTGCGGTACGCGAATTACCTGTACCGGCCGGATCGCTATGAGATTCACACCGTCGTCGAGCGCGACCGGCACCAACGCGGGCGCCGGGCAGCCAGTCTCTGACGGCGGCACACAATATGGCATCCAGAACCGCGCACCGTACGAAGAAATCCAAGCCGGCGCGGGGAAACGGATTCCCGGCACAGCGCAATGGCCGTGGCGTCGCACGGTATTACCTGCTCTACGAGCATCTGTCCGGCGCGCTGAATGACGGGACCATTCCCGCGGGCGGCGCTTTGCCCAGCGAACCCGAGCTCGTAGTCCGCTACAAACTTTCGCGAACGACCGTGCGTCGCGCACTGGCAAGACTGGAGGATGAGGGCCGGATCATCCGTCGCCGCGGTAGCGGCACCTTCGCGCGCCAGACCCGCAAGCCCCCGCGCCTTCACCTTGATCTACACACCTTCTTCGACGACCTACCGGAGTTGGCGTCCCAAACGACGACGTCGATCCTGCGATTCGAATTCGGAGCGGTGCCGACCTCTCTACGTGAGTTTCAGCCGCAGCTCGGCGCCCGGGCGCTGGTAATTCAACGTGTGCATCGCTTTCACGGCACGCCATACGCGCTGACGACCGCCTATGTCCCGGAACGGATAGGCCGGAAGATCCGCCGAACCGCACTCGAGCGCGCCTCACTTCTGACAGTACTCGATCAACAGGGGCCGCGGACTTCAAAGACCGAACACACCACGAGCGCCGTCGCGGCGGACGCTGTGGCCACAAAACGCCTGGATGTAGCCTTAGGCGTGCCGCTGCTGCGCACCCGGGCCGTGCTGTCGGACAGCCATGACCAACTGCTCGCCGTAATAGAAAGTCTCAGCCGTCCCGACCGCTTCAGCGTGCGGGCGGCCCTGGAGCGCACCCGTAACTCAAACTCGCAATGGCGTTTGAAGCGCTAGTCCCAACAGCTCATCGAATTCATCGGCGGGCAGCGGCCGGCCGTGGAGGAATCCCTGCGACTGCTCGCAACCCAGCGCTCGCAGGATCTCGAACTGCTCCACGGTCTCCACTCCCTCCGCCACAGTGCTGAGCCTGAACGCCCGCGCGAGCGAAATGATCGTCGACACCACCGCTTGCGAGTTCTCATCGCCCACCAACCCGCGGGTGAAAGAGCGATCGATCTTGAGTGCATCCACTGGGAGTTGCGATAGCCGGCTGAGCGAGGAATAGCCCGTACCGAAATCGTCGATGGAGACCTGCGCGCCGGCGGAGCGCAACGACTGCAACGTGCGTGTCAAACCCACCGAATCCTCCAGCAGCGCGCCCTCGGTGATCTCGATATCGAGACCGTTGCCCGACTTCGACTGCCAGCCCGCCGCGCTGGAAAAGCGCTCCTCGAAATCCGGGTCGCGCAGCTGCACCGGCGAGACATTTACCGCGATTCGCAACGATTCGAACCCGAGGCGCTGCCAGCGCCGCAGGTCCCGCACGGCGCGCACCAATACCCAGTCCCCCACATCGACGATCAGCCCGGTTGATTCCAACACCGAGAGGAAGATCGCCGGCAGAACCAGTCCCCGCCCGGGATCGCGCCAGCGCAACAGCGCCTCCGCACCGCTGAGCATGCGGGTCGCGACGGAGAACTGCGGCTGGTAGTGCAACTCGAATTGCTCGGCGTCCAACGCCACGCGCAGACGCTGTTCCAGCGCGAGACGCTCGGCCACCTCGGTATTGATTTCCCGGCGGTGGCGCAGGAAGCGCTCGCCGGACTTACGGGCCTTATGAAGCGCGGCTTCCGCGTTCTGCAGAAGCGATTCAGAGTCGACCCCGTTTTCCGGATAGCGCGCCAGGCCCGCTTTGACGTTGATCCGGATCTCATGATCGCCAACGGTCAGCGGGAGACTGAAAGCGGCGGCCAATCGCTCATGCAGCACGCGCACCGAATCTTCGTAAGACGCGCGCCCCGAAATCACGATCGCAAAATTGCCGCTATCCAGGTGAGCGAGACAATCCGTTCCCTCGAACTGACTCTTGACACTGTCGGCCACGAACTGCACGACCTGATCGCCGACGTGCCGGCCGAAAGAGTCGTTGATGACACCGAGGCGCTCGATATCGAACGCCACGACCAACACCTCCGCGTCCTCGCCCGCGTGCCGCGCCAGAAGCCGCGCAACCCGCTCGCAGAACAGGGCTCGCTTGGCAAGCCCTGTCAATGGATCGAAGTAGGAAAGAAACCGGACGGCATCTTCCTTATGCAGGTACTGAAGCGCGAAAGACAGGTTGGCGGCAACCTCGCGCAACATCCGCAACTCCTCCTCGCTCGACCCGCAGGAATCAGCGGAACCAACGGTGAACGCGCCGACAGGCGTGTCATCGACGAGCAGAGGAATCGCGGCGATGCAATTGATGTGCAGACTGAACAGCCGCTCCGAAAACACGAACCGGCTGCCCGCGCCGAGAATGTCATTGCAAACAACTTCGACGCCCGTGCGCAGCGCACGTCCGGTTACCGTGTCGAATTGTTCGCTGCCTTCCGAAACAGGCTCCAACCGGAAACTGACCTCGTCCTTCTTATCGTTGGCCAGACCCGCCCAGGCAACAGGACGCGCGACGCGTGTGCCCGGCTCGATGAGTGTGACGAACGCGCACGAATACTTACCGATGTCGTGGGCAATCCGGCACGCTTCCTGGAACAGGTGGGTGCGATCACGGATGCGCACCACCCCCGCATTGATCGCGGACAGCATGTGGAGCACCCGGCTGAGCCGCTCGATACGAGTCTCTGCGTCCTGCCTCGCAGACCGTAAAGCCACCTCACCCAGGGCACGCCTCACCGCCGGCCCGAGACGCGCAAGGTTTGTTTTGAGCACGTAATCGACTGCACCCGCTTTGAGTGCCTCGATCGCCCGTTCTTCGCCGATCGTGCCGGATAGGAAGATGAACGGGACATCCGGAGCCTCGCGCCGGACCAGACTCAGTGCAGCGGAGCCGTCATAACCCGGTAGCGAGAAATCGGAGATGACGACGTGCGGCCGCAGCTCGCGCAACTCAGTGCGAAGCCCAGCCTCGGTATCGACACGCACCCACGTGCAGCTCAAACCCGCCCACTTCAATTGCTGGATGGCAAGCTCAGCCTCGGCAGCCACATCCTCGATGATCAGCAGGCGCAGCTCCTGCTCCATGTCCCCGTCCCACCTTGAACAATCGCTGCCGCAAACCATACGTAAGCAGCAGGGTGGGTGTCATGTTGCGGCGCGCTAATCAAACTCCATTTTTGCGCCGGTCACGTCACACATTGAACCGAAAGTGCATCACATCGCCTTCCTGCGTAACATATTCCTTACCCTCCAGGCGCAGCTTGCCCACCTCGCGCGCGCCGGCCTCGCCTTTACCAGAGATGTAATCGGCAAACGCAATCACTTCCGCACGAATGAAACCGCGCTCGAAATCGGTGTGAATGACGGCCGCCGATTGCGGTGCCGTGGCTCCCGCCCGCACGGTCCAGGCGCGCACTTCCTTTTCCCCTGCCGTGAAAAACGTCTGCAGACCGAGCAGCTTGTAAGCTCCGCGGATCACGCGATCCAACCCCGGCTCCTTCAAACCCAACTCCGCGAGAAACTCGGCCCGGTCCGCCTCGTCGAGCTGGGCCACCTCGGCCTCGATCGCTGCGCACACCGCGACGACGACGGCGCCCTCCCCGGCGGCACGCTTCTCGACAGCAGCCAACAGCGGGTTGTTCACGAAGCCGCTCTCGGAGACGTTGGCCACGTACATGACGGGCTTCGCAGTCAGCAAACTCAACTCACGAATATCGAGACGCTCCTCGTCGGTGAGCGCGAGCGCCCGTACCGGGCGCGCCTGATCGAGTTGCGCCTTGACACGCTCAAACAGCGCACGCTTGCGTACGGCGTCTTTGTCACCGCCCTTGGCAGCCTTCGCGGCGCGATCTACGGCCTTGTCCACTGTCTGGAGATCGGCAAGCGCCAATTCCGTGTCAATGATCTCGATGTCGGTGAGAGGATCGACCTTTCCGGCGACATGAATGATGTCGGTGCTTTCGAAGCAACGCACGACATGCGCGATCGCGTCGACCTCGCGGATGTGCGAAAGGAACTTGTTACCGAGCCCCTCGCCCTGCGAGGCGCCGGCGACGAGACCTGCGATATCCACAAACTCGACCGTCGTTGGAACGATCTTCTCGGGATGTACGATCGCGGCGAGTTGCCCCAGCCGCGGGTCGGGCACCGGGACCACGCCGACGTTGGGGTCGATCGTACAGAAAGGGTAGTTCTCGGCAGCGATCTGCGCGCGCGTCAGCGCGTTGAACAGAGTCGACTTGCCGACATTCGGCAGACCTACGATGCCGCACCGGATAGCCATGTGAGTAAAACGCTCCTGAATCTAAGCAGAGGTCGGCCCGGCGGCGGGTGGAGTATTGCGAGTATGCAGGCGGTTCATCGCCTTGGGCGCACCTTCGGTGAGCAACGTCGGCACGATATCGATGGCCGCCTGGATGGCCTCGAAAATCTGCCGCTCTTCCTCGGCCTGCGGACGGCCTAACACGTAATTGAGTACCGCGGATTTGTCACCCGGATGGCCGATGCCGATGCGCAGGCGCCAGAACGGGTCACCCATCTGCGCGATGATATCCCGCATCCCATTGTGTCCGCCCGCGCCACCGCCCTGCTTGAGGCGGACGACGCCCGCCGGAAAATCGAGCTCGTCATAAGCGACGAGGATCGACTCGACCGGCACCTTGTAGAACCCCGCCAGGCTGTGCACAGGACCGCCGCTGCGGTTCATGAAGCCCATCGGCTTCAAGAGCCACAGCTCATCACCACCCACACGGGCGCGGGCCACTTCCGCGCGGTAACGCGACTCGTTGCGAAACGTCGCCCCGTGGCGCCGGGCGAACTCGTCGAGCAGCCAGAAGCCCGCGTTATGCCGCGTGCGAGCGTATTCGCTGCCCGGATTGCCGAGCCCGACAATCAGCTTGAGCGGCAGGGCTGACACGATGGCGGTTCAGATCAGAGAAAATTCGCGCGACGGTGGGAGCCGCGAATAGGCTCCCACCAGCGCAGTAAAAGACACGGAACCAACAGGCGCCAGCCTCGAAACGGCCGGCGCCCGCGAAAGACGGCTACTTCTTGCCGCCTTCCTTCTTGGCCGGAGCGGCCTTCGCGTCGCCACCCTTGGCATCGCCAGCCTTCGCATCCCCGCCCTTGGCGCCAGCGGCCGGCGCGGCAGCGGCTCCAGCCGCGGGCGCAGCGCCCTCGACCGGTGCAGCAACGGCCTCGGCAACAACGGCCTCCGGCTCCTCCGCACGTGGGCTGTGGATGGAGACGACCGGTGCATTACGGCGCGTCAACTCCGGAATCGTCACACCCGAAGGCAGCGGGACGTCGGCCAGGAACTTGGTCTCGTTCAGGTTCATACCTGAGAGATCGAGCTCGAGGAACTCAGGCAGGTCCTTCGGCAAACAGGCGACTTCGACATCCGAGCGCATGTGCGAGACGACGCCACCCTGGACCTTCACGCCCGGGGAGATGCTCTCGTTCTTGAAGTGGATCGGCAGCATGATGCGGATGACCTCGCTCTCGACCACGCGCTGCAGATCGACATGCACCACCAGGTTCTTCGCCGGGTGCATCTGGATGTCCTTGACGATGGCTTCCTGCGTCTTGTCGCCGATCTTCAACTGCACGATCGTTGAATAGAAACGCTCGTCCCCGACCATGGTCAGCAGATTCTGCTGATCCAGAGTCAACGCCTGGGCGTCCTGATGACCGCCATAAATAATCGCTGGCACTTTTCCCGTGTGACGCAGGCGGCGGCTCGCACCTTTGCCTTGCATGTCACGGAGGTCAGCGCCGAATGTGAATGAAATGCGCATGAATTATCTCCAGTAGTAACAACCGATGCCGAGTCGCGACCAAAACGGCACCACCCAAAAAATTCAATCGACGTACAACGAGCTCACCGACTCTTCGTCCCGGATGCGGCGAATCGTCTCGGCGAGCAACGCGGCCACCGACAACTGGCGGATGCGGCCGCAGGCCTTCGCCTGCGCCGACAACGGCACCGTGTCCGTCACGACCAACTCGTCCAACACCGACTTCGAAATCGAATCCACAGCCTTGCCTGACAAAATGGCGTGCGTGATGTAGGCCACCACCTTCTGCGCGCCCTCGTTCTTCAGCGCCTGCGCGGCAATACAGAGCGTGCCGGCGGTATCCACCATGTCATCGACGAGCACACAGGTCTTGCCCTTCACATCGCCGATGATGTTCATCACCTTCGACTCATTCGGCCGCGGGCGCCGCTTGTCGATGATCGCCAGGTCCGCGTCGTCGAGGCGCTTCGCGAAAGCCCGCGCGCGTACCACGCCGCCAACATCCGGCGACACCACGATCACGTTCCGGTACGCCTGCTTCCAGGCATCACCCAACAACACCGGCGACGCATACAGGTTGTCCACCGGAATATCGAAAAAACCCTCGACCTGGTTCGCGTGCAGATCGATCGTCACCAGGCGACCCACGCCGGCGCCCGAAATCATGTTCGCCACGAGCTTCGCCGTGATGGGCGAGCGCGTCGCGCGCGGCCTGCGATCCTGGCGCGCGTAGCCGAAATACGGCATCACGGCGGTGATCCGGGCTGCGGAGGCACGCCTGAGCGCATCCACCATCACGAGCAACTCCATCAGAGTGTCGTTCGTGGGAGGACACGTCGGCTGTATGACAAACACGTCGCGTCCGCGCGCGTTCTCCATCAACTCGACCCGGCACTCACCATCGCTGAAGTGGCCGATTTCGGCATCGCCGAGTCTCGTCTGCAGATGCCGTGCGATGTCCTGCGCCAACGCAAGATTCGCATTACCGGCAAACAGGGCCAGCGTATCGCTCGTAGTCATGTTTTGTTCACGCGCTTTGCGCAACTTTCCTGCAGGTACGCGCGGACGCATACCTGCGAAATTTAGCGGCGCTGCGCGCCGGACGACTCTTCACTATCCCATCCGCCTCGAGAATGGCTGGGGTGGCAGGATTCGAACCTACGAATGGCGGGATCAAAACCCGCTGCCTTACCACTTGGCGACACCCCAACACGTGAACGCTCTGGTTCGCGCCGGACGAGCATTGTAGAGGGTCGCGGCCCCGAGCACCGCGCAAACGCTCGTTAAAATCGCGCCCTAGTCAAACCGCCGCTACCCGCAACAGCGCATGCACCGGCGACAAATTCAGTCCCCGTGCCACAAACGCGCGCCAGCGATCCGGAGCCCGCGCCGCGACGCGCTCGGCATCAATCGCGCTTCCAAACGCCGCAAAAATGCAGGAACCGGTCCCAGTGAGCCGCGCCGGCGCGAAATTGCCGAGCCAGCTCAATGCGTCCGCGACTTCGGGGTAACGCGCACGCACGACAGGCTCGCAATCGTTCCGGCTGCCGGAGCTGCCCTCCGGGCCAAAAAAGGCGCGTATTGTGATGACGGGGGTATTTCGTGTCAATTCAGGACTCTGGAACACGTCCCGGGTGGGCACGGCCACTCCGGGGTGGATGACCACGTACCAGCGTTCCGGAAGCTCCACGGGCACGAGCTGCTCCCCCACACCCTCGGCCCAGGCCGACGAACCCCGAACAAAAACAGGGACATCCGCGCCCAGTGGCAGCCCCA
Organism: Gammaproteobacteria bacterium; assembly: GCA_028293725.1. Next base: position 66,308 of record JAQGOE010000032.1, read on the forward strand.
GCCGGGCCAGCTCGTCGACCGGGAGCCCGCAACCCCACAGATGATTGAGCGCCAAAAGGACCGTGGCGGCGTCGGAGCTGCCTCCGCCTAGTCCCCCGCCCATGGGGATTCGCTTGGCAATCCGGATCGAGGCCCCAGCCCGGCAGCCCGTCGCGGCCTGCAAGGCCCTGGCGGCGCGTACGGTGAGGTCCGAGTCCGGATCGACCCCTGCGGGACCCGCCGGACGCTCGATCCGGCCATCGTCCGTCACACTGAGCGAAACCCTATCGCTCAGGTCGATGAGCTGAAAAAGGGTCTGCAGCTCGTGATAGCCGTCCGGACGACGTCCCGTGACGTGCAAAAAAAGATTCAGCTTGGCCGGCGCGGGCCACTGCGTCTCGCCACCCGCCATTATGAAGTCCAGCCGTCGACGATCAGCCGCACGCGAACACCCGACCGCTGCAGCGTCAGCCGCGACGGCAGCGAGCCGCCGGCATTCGGCACGTAGCCGGTGTAATCGATCTGCCAGCCGTCCTGCTCGAGGCTTTGCAGCCGCTGCTGCTGGGGATCGACCTTTTCTTTGGCAGGCGTGCTGGGATCCGGCACTCCCTGGATCCAATAGCGCAAGCTGCTCAAGGGCGGGTCAAAACCGAGCCGGGCGGCGAGTTCCCCGTGAGCCGCATCACTATCCAGATGATCGCCATGGGAGTTGACGATGCTGAGCGCGTCACCATCGGATGTGATCTGAACGCCGCCGGCCCCGAGCGGCCCTTGCAACGAGACTTGCGACTGCGTCCCCGCTTGCATCCAACGCAGCGATGCGTTGAATCCATCTTTGCCGGCTGCAACCGCGACTCTGCCTTTGAGAGAGAAATGGTCGCGGGCCTGGAGCGCGGGACGCGTCACGTCCCACGGCTGCGACGCAGTCGTGGGTTGCTGTATGGGAGGAGCCGTGCGGCAGCCGGCAACCACGGCCACCGCAACAATCCACAGCAGCCCGAGAAGACCCCGATGGGCCAGCCTACTTCGCATCGGGCAGGAACCGCGCCAGCGTCGCCTTCAACTGTTGCGAATCGGGCTCACGCGCCAACGCCGCGGCCCACACCTTGCGGGCTTGGCTATGATCGCCGCTCGCCCAGATAGCCTCGCCCCAGTGAGCCGCGATCTCGGAGTCGTGACTGATGTAGTACGCGCGCTCCAGTGTTGTGAGAGCCGCCTTCGAATCGCCCTGCCGGAAACGCACCCATCCCAGACTATCGAGCGCCGCAGGATTGTCAGGCATGGCAACCAACGCGCGCCGGATGAGCGATTCGGCCCGCGAGAGCTCCAGATTGTGATCCGCGAGCGTATAACCCAACGCATTCAACAAAGTCGGATCATCGACCCGCTCGACCAGAAGGTGCTGGAGCGCTTCGACCGAGTCGTGCACACGTCCGGCCTGCTCGAGAATAGTAGCGCGCTCATACTCCAGCGAAGGATGACGCGGATGCCGCTCGAGTGAGGCGGTCAACAGCTCGACACCCGCATCGGCTTCACCGTGGTCGGCGAGCAGGTGCGCCTTGGTGAGTGTCAGATCGAACTCGCTTTCGGGATGCTCGGTAGCATAGTCATCCAACAGAGTCAGCGCTTCCTTGCGATCCTTACGCGTGAGCAGCAAGGCGGCGGCCCGCGAGCGCGCCTGAATCGCGACCGACGAGTCGTAAAGCCGGCGATAGCCTGAGATAGCCACGTCGGTATCGCCCTCCCGGGCCGCGATATCGGCGAGGTAGAGAAGCGACGCCTCCGTCGTCTGACCGCTCGAGGCGAGTTCGGAAAAGCGCTGCTGCGCCTCCTTCATGTCACCCGCCTCGAAAGCCAACAGTGCGAGTCGCCGGTCGATGTCGGAAGCGGGCACCTGCGCCGAACGCAGACGCTCCAACTCCTGGTGCGCATCCTCGGTACGATCGAGCGCAATGAGCACTTCCGTCAGCACGAAAGTGCTGTGCGCCGGATCGGACTGCATGGCCTCACGCGCCGTCGCAATGGCCTTGGTTGCATCCCCACGCAAAACAAACGCGCGAGCCAACACGCGCTTCGCCGCGAAGTCATTGGGGTCACGCTCGAGTGCCTGCCTCGCGTAGTGCTCGGCACGCTGCGCGTCGTAGGCGCTCAAAGCCAGGTCACCCAGCAGGGACAGGGACTCGGGAGCGTTTTGCGCCGTCTCGAGAGTGCTGCTCATTGCCGAGAGCACTGTCGTCGCGTCAGAGTTCTCGAGAAGAAGCGCCGTGAGTGCGAGCAGACTCGCATCGCCACCTCCGGCTCTACGTGCCATAAAGCCAGCGACGTCCGACTTATCAGCGGCGCCTGCGTCCTGATCTCCGTCGTCGTCCGCTGTCGAATCAGTACCCTTCGATCCATCCTTTGGCACTTTCGGCCGCGCGGGGGACGGCGGCGGTGGCGGTGCATGCACGAAATCGTTAATGGCTACCCGCGCTTCCGCAACGTGATACAGCTTCAGAGCTATCACGGCGTACATGGCGTCAGCTTCGCGACTAGCGGGAGCCAATGTCCGCCAACGCACGACAGACTCCCACGCTGCCGGGAGGTGCTCGCAGGCAAGCGAGACCTCCGTGGCGCGACGGGCCAAAGATACGGCGCCTACCGCAGCGGCCTTCGCGTAACTCTCGGAGGCGCCCTTGCAATCGCCACGCTCGAGCGCAATTTCCGCAACCACGGTCAGCGCGGCGGGATCGCCCTTCGGGGCCTCCTCCTTCGCCGGCCGCACGCTCGAACACCCGACCACCAGCGCCAAGGCGCTCAATGCGGCCACCACCATCCCCGGACGCGTGGCGCCCCGGGCGGAATTAGCTAGTCTATTAGTGAGGGTATGCACGTCGTCCACTATAGAGCCTCATTGCTGCGCGGGCGAGAGCCCCCGACCTCGCGTCGCATGCCTTGTTACAATGTCGGGCTATCGCCGAAAATCGTGCGCCCGAATCCCTGCCGAGCCCCATGAAGGAATCCATCCGCCAGCGTCTAGAGAAGATGTCCGATCGCTTCGAAGAGGTCGGCCGCCTGCTCACCAGTGTGGAAGTTGCCGGCAACTCGACGCAATTTCGTGACCTGTCCATGGAATATGCGCGCTTGCAGCCGCTGGCGGAACGTGTCCGTGGGTACCACGGCCTGGAGCGTGACCTGGCCTCTGCCCAGGAAATGCTAGCCGATCCGGATGCTGGCATGCGATCCCTCGGCGCCGAGGAACTGACCCGGGTCAAAAGTGAAATCGAGGCCTCCGAGGCCGACCTCCGACGCCTGCTGCTGCCGAAGGATCCGCGCGACGAAAAGAATATCTACCTTGAGGTCCGGGCGGGAACAGGCGGCGACGAAGCCGCCATCTTCGCCGGCGACCTGTTTCGCATGTATGGCCGCTGGGCTGAAGCGAAGGGTTATACGGTGGAGATCCTCAGCGAGAACCCGGGCGAGCACGGCGGCTATCGCGAAATCATCAGCCGTATCGCGGGCAAGGGTGTGTTCTCGCGCCTGAAATTCGAGTCGGGTGCGCATCGTGTGCAGCGGGTACCGGCAACCGAGGCACAGGGGCGCATCCATACCTCGGCCTGTACGGTGGCCATCCTGCCCGAAATCGATGAAGTCGAGTCCGTCGACATCAATCCGGCGGACCTGCGCACCGACACCTACCGCTCCTCAGGAGCGGGTGGCCAGCACGTCAACAAGACAGACTCGGCCGTGCGCATCACCCACATTCCCACCGGCATCGTGGTGGAATGTCAGGAAGAACGCTCCCAGCACAAGAACCGCTCCAAGGCGATGTCTCTTCTGAAAGCGCGCCTTCTCGCGGCCGAGCAGGAGAAACAACAGTCGGAGCAGGCACAGTCACGCCGCCTGCAGGTCGGCACCGGCGACCGCTCCGAGCGCATCCGCACCTACAACTTCCCACAGGGCCGGGTAACCGACCATCGCATCAACCTGACGCTCTACAAGCTGGCGCAGATCATGAATGGACAGCTCGACGAGTTGCTCGACGCCCTCCACCAGGAGCACCAGGCGGAACTGCTCGCCGCGGAAGAATAAAGTGCACAACGCACGGGACCTGGTCGTAGACAGTGTTACCGGCGTCGATCTCGCACTGCCGGTGGCGGGCCCCGGCGCGCGCAGTTACGCGTTTCTCGTCGACTGGCTCATCCGGGCGATCCTGTTCACCGCGTGGTACGGCGTGGCCGCACTGCTCTACAACCGTCGCTGGACCCTCATCGCACCGCTGAATCCCGACGCGAAGTGGTTCGTGTTGGTCGTGACGCCGGCTGCCGCCGCGTACTTCCTGTATCACTTCGTGTTGGAAATCGGGATGCATGGGCGCACGCCTGGCAAGCGCATGGCCGGCATCCATATCGTCACTCGCACCGGCGGCTCACCAGGCATAGGCGCTCTGCTGACGCGCAATGTGTTTCGCCTCGTCGATTCGCTCCCTCTCCTCTACGGCGCTGGCCTGGTAGCCACCTTCGCGACTCGCGACCATGTCCGGATCGGTGACATGGCGGCCGGGACCATCCTCGTATACGAGCGCCCGGACGTAGTTTTGCCAGAGCGAGCGACGGCCACCGCCACCTCGAGCGAGCAACCGCTCCGCAACTCTGACGCGGAGGTCATCACCGAATTGCTCATGCGTTGGCCACAACTGGAGAGCGAAGCACGGCAACACCTCGCCGCCGCGATTCTCACGCGACACGGCATCAACACGACTACCGCCGACACCGAATTGCGCGGACAACTGGAACGCCTGCTGCGAGGCGCGCCCACATGAACACAAACGCGCGCCCAGACGCCGACGCGAGCTCAAACTCCGCCGCGGCCTCAAACCCCACTCCGAGCTCGCGCCCCACCCCAAACGCAACCGCCCGCGATCGCGCCCTCGAATTCTCCCTCCTGCAGCGCACCGAACGCTGGAAAGCCGCCACCGCGCGCGCCCAACGTCTCGCCCGCGAGCCCGCCTCCGACCTCGCCGATGCTACCCAAATGGCCGACGACTATCGCCTTCTCGCGCACGACCTAGCCCGCGCCCGACGCCTCATCCCTGACACCCGCACACGCGAATACCTAGAAGCTGCCTACGTCCGCGCACATAACACGCTCTACCGGACCGCATGGCACCCTGGCTACGCGCTGCTCAATCTCTTCCGTGACGAAATCCCCGCCGTCGTTCGCTGGCTTACCCCCCACATCCTCTGGGCGACGACCATCTTCATCCTGACCGTCTTCGCCGGTTACTGGATGGTGCACACCTATCCCGATCTCATCGGACTCTTTGCCTCTCCAGACCTGATCGCAACAGTGGAGCGTGGCCAACTGTGGACCGAAGGCATTTTGAACATCGTGCCGTCGTCGGTCCTGTCCCTCCAGATTCTGACGAACAACATCGTAGTGAGCCTGTTCGCCTACTGTGCCGGCTTCGTGTTCGGACTGGGCACGCTTTACATTCTCGGCCTGAATGGACTCATGTTGGGCGCGGTCTTCGCATTCACGGGCCAGCACGGACTCGAAGCCGCCCTGTTCCGCTTCATCGTCGCGCACGGCTGTGTAGAGATCTCGGTGATGTGTCTTTCCGGTGCGGCGGGCGCGGCTGTCGGCGAAGCCCTCATCCGACCCTCCCAGGGAAGCCGCTCGGAATCTTTCCGTATCGCAGCCCTACGCTCTGGAAAATTGTTGATTGCCTGCGCCGTGCTCCTGGTGGGATCGGGCCTCATCGAGGGATACATTTCGCCGCGGCCCCACTTTCCGCTGTGGGCCCGCCTGGTCATCGGAATCGGCTACTGGACTGTCATGATCGCGCTGCTGAAAGGCTGGCTGATCCGCCGCCCTATACCCGTCGCGAGCGGCGCAATGACTCATACTCAGCCAGCAGCGTCTTTTCCAACAAATCCGCCGATGTCACGATGACAGGAGCACCGAGACGCCTCAGCAGCAACCGTTGCAGGGCCACCCGCGCCTCGTGCTCCTGTGCCGCGAGCGCAACCCAGGGATCGCTCCACACGCGAGCCTCGCTGACCGCCAGTGTCGCAATGTCCGGGCTTCGGATACCCGCCACTACGACAAAGTGAGGCGGCGACAACAGTTGTACCGCCCTGGCGAGCGAATCGGCGACATTCGCATCATCGAGATCAGTCAATAAAACAACGAGGCCGCGACGTTTCAACAGGCCACGAATGCGTACGGCGGCGGCCGTCGGATCGGACTCGGCCGACTCGACACTAAGACCCTCGAGCGCGCGCCGGATTCGGGCGACCGCAGGCAAACCTCGAGCCGGTGCGCACTCCACGAGGGGCCGGTCCGAAAACACCATCAGACCGACACGATCATCATTCGGTGTCGCAATTTCAGCGAAACGTGCCGCCGCATTGGCGTAGTGCCCCAACCTGTCGAGTGGGCCGATCCGTACCCGACTGAAGCGGCCGGCATCGATCCCAATGAGAATATCGAGATGCCGATCCTCACTGAACTCCCGTGTCACGAGTTGACGTGTGCGCGCGGTCGCCTTCCAGTCAATTCGCGCGAGCGGATCACCATACCGGTAGCCACGCAACTGATGCAGTTCCGCGCCGGCGCCCACGGCTCGGCGCGAGCGCGGTCCCGAAGGATTCCCGCGCGGCTGCGTAGCGCCTACGCGCAAAGTATCGGGTGCAATCGAAACCGGAGTGGAAGGATGCAACTCCCTCGACCACCACGCGAGTCCCAACGGCCCGAGCAAGCGCGAGGGCAGCGGAGGCCACCACTGCGCTCCGAGTCGGACAGGCAGCAGCGCAATTGGATCCCGCCCAACACCACGCGCGGGCGCAACCACTCTCCGTATCTGCGTCACGGCATCGAACCCATCTGGCAGCGCCGGCGCATATTCGACTGCAAAGGCGCGAGAGGACTCGTTTCGAAAGGTAAATACCGCCGCCTGCTCACGACCCAGGAACGCTCGTGGCGCCGTCTCGACATCCGCCACAATCCCCGCCCGCCGTATCACGAAGCTCTCGTATCCCAGTCCCAACAGCACAAGAGCCGCGGGTATGCGCCATAGTGCGAAAAAAGCCGGCTCGCTCGACCAGACACCAGCAATCGCCAGCACGGCCGTCAGCAGGAGCAGAGCATAAGCGCGCTGGGCGAGATGCATATCAGTACTCAACGCCAGACAGATTCGTTCTCAGGTATCACGGGTTCATACTCAACGGGGCGCAGGTTTATACTCAACGCGGCACAGGTGTCTCAGCGAGCAACCCGCGCACAACATCAACATCGGTCGAGCCTTCCAGAGCGGCCTCCGGCGTGAGCACGAGTCGGTGGGCCATGACCCAGGTCGCGGCTTCCTTTACGTCGTCGGGAGTAACGAAGTCGCCGCCGCGGAATCCAGCGGTAATCCGCGCCGCCTTGATCAAGGCGAGCGCGCCCCGAGTTGAAAGACCAAGCGACAGTCGAGAGTGCCCGCGCGAGGCGGCCGCAATATCGAGCACGTACGAAAGAAGGCTGTGCGCCACATGAATCCGCTCGGCCTCCACGCGCGCGCTCTCGAGCAGTGAACGGTCCAAAACTTCGACGTCGTTCAGCGTCGCCGGCACGGCCGACAGCGATCCTCCATAACGCGCGAGAACTTCAGTCTCCGCCGCGCGGCTTGGATAGGTCACATCGATTCGCAGCATGAAACGGTCGAGCTGCGACTCGGGCAACGGATAGGTACCCTCGAACTCCAGCGGATTCTGCGTCGCCAGCACCAGAAAATCGTTCGGCAACGCAAAGACCGAGCGCTCCACGCTCACCTGCCGCTCTTCCATGGCCTCGAGCAATGCCGACTGCGTCTTCGGGCCCGCGCGGTTGATCTCATCGACCAGCACCACGTCGGCAAACAACGGCCCGGGCCGAAACACGAAGTCCCGCCGCGACTCGTCAAAGACATGAATGCCGATGATGTCGCTCGGCATGAGATCCGAGGTCCCTTGAATCCGCTTGAACTCACCTCCCAGGGCGCGTGCCAGCGCTTTCGCCAACAACGTCTTCCCCAGCCCCGGCACTCCCTGTACCAACACGTGACCGCGCGCGACGAGTGCGATGACGAGCGCTCGTATCGACGCATCGGCACCAACGACGACACGACCCAGCTCACGGGCCAACAGAGACTCGAGCTGCCGCAGGGTAGCGCTCATGCAGTGATATGCCTGTGTATTTTCTGGATCAGATTGTGCAAGCGGTCCAGCGGCACCCGACGGCCCGCGCGCGCATCAGCGTACCAGCCCCTGAGCTGGTGGAGCTCGGCTGGCGTGACACTGGAGTGATGTTCGAGGAATTCCCACGGCGGACTCCCCATCCCGCGTCCGGGCATCGACTCGCCTTCCTCGCGCGCCGACGGCACCCGCTCACGAACCCGCCGAAAGAAGTGCTCAAACAATCCCAATGCCCCCGCCGCAGGCGTCACCACCCGCGCCAGGAACCCCCCGGTGGCCTGCACGAGCTCAGCCTCACGCGGCGCCGGCCCGCGCAGTGCCGGCAATTGCAACCTCGTAGACCCAATAACCCAACAAAGCCACAAAGCCGCAAGGATTCCAATCGTCTCGTAGAGCCGCCGGTCACTGTAGAACTTGGCCGGGTCGTACGCCGCACCCAGTCCCTGGTGCAGGTCGTCAAACAGCACCGCTCCTCTCGGTCCGACAGTTGCCCCAACAATGTTCGCCAGCAACCGCGCGTTGTCGGCAAGCCCAAGCGCCCGATTCGTGAACAACGACCCCAGACCACTCACAATGACTCGTCCGTTCCCAAGCGAGCGCGTCCACAACACGCTTTCGCCAGTCTCACGCTCGTGCGCCAGCGAGAAAACAAACCCGTCGTAAGGAATCTTCGCAGCCCACGCTTGCCACGGATAGTCAGACAACGCCACAGCGGTGCGCACGCCCTCGAAGTATGGGTGCGGCCCGTTGGGCACCAACGTGCCTCGCTGCGGCTGCGCGAAAGCTCGCGCGGTTGCCGCGATACGAGCCCCCACATCGTCCGCCCCGTTCGCCTTCGCCGACTGCGACGGCGACGGCGAGCCTATCCGCCCCGGACCCGGCTGCTCCATTCCTCGGACCGCATCAAACTCCAGGCCCGTCAGGAGACTCAAATCCCCCGCCACCGGCCGCCCCACCGCGAACGCCCAGTCCGGATCATCCGACAGCGCAGCAAGCACCAACAGCGTATTGCCCGCCCGCACCCAGGTATCGAGCGGCCGGAACTCCTCTGTCTTGAAGGCATTCACCGCCGGCAGAGTCACAATGAGAAGATTCCCCGCAGCAGGCAGCGAGGCGCGGCCAACCCACTTATCAAAGCGATCTCGAACCGATACTGTTTTGACGTGCTCCTCATCGAGCCACACCATCGCCCCGTGGTAGCCGTTACCTCGCCGCTCCTCGGATGTCGGACCAGGTACGCCACCCCGCCCGTTAGTGACATCGTCCCCATGTAAGAACATCGCGAGAAACAGGGCCAGCGCGCCGAGCGCACACAGAAGAGTAATAAGACGCTCTTTCATAAACCCGCGCCGGCGCCATCGGGCCCAATCCGCTCCAGCAACACCCTCCCCCCCTCAACAGCCGCCGCAATATCGACATCCGACACCGCGACATTCGAAAATCGCACCCGCTCCGCAGTCCGAGCCAACTCCTCCAGCCGATCCCGATCCTCCTCCTCCGGTAGCCGCGCCATCCGCGTCAACTCACCCGCGGTAAGCCCACGCGCCGCCCGCAACCGCCCACCCTCAACGAGACGACCCACCACCAACTCGAGCAACACCCCCGGCCGCCGCGGCAGTGGCACGCTCAGCACATCACCCCACGCAAGACCACCGTCATGCCGCACGCCACCCGGCGAATCCGCAAGAACCGCAAACCGCCGCCGCCATCCACCGAACACGCCGCCAACACGCAATTCGTTAGCCACGATAACGACAGCCAACACCACGACGATGACCAGCGCCACATAGGAGACGAGCTCAACCAAGGCCTGAGACAACCCACTCTGTCCGATGATGCGCGCGAGCCACCCCTCAGCCACCGCGGGCTCGGGCTCCTCGAAGAGGTTCCGGAGCCACACCTTCGTACGAGCCCACCAGCCACCGTGCTCGTCTTCGCTTCGCGCCAGGCTCGCCAGAATATCGGGCACACTTTCGACCCCCGGCGGACGCTCTCGCCCACGCGCCGTGGCCCCAACGGTCAGCTCACGCGAGACAACTTCCCGCAGCTCACGCAGCCCCCCGGCCGACAAATCATTTCCAGGCCGCCGCCAATCACGCGGCAACCAGACCGACAAGCCACTTTCATCGAGACGCCGAACCAGCGTCGGGCACCGCGCGACAACCCGGTCGTAACCGATGTCGATGTCAGAATTGAGCCTGAGAAGGCAGGAGTCGATCGCGTCCAACGCCAACAGCCGCGTATCGGCCGGCAGCCCACCAACTCGCGGCGCATCGGCCCGCGACCCGCCAGCCCGCGGCACATCAGCCGCCAGCGCATCCGCCCGCGACCCGCCAGCCCGTGGCACATCAGCCGGCACCCCTCCCACCCGTGGCGCGTCCGCCCACGCCGCCACCACCCACAACACCATCCCACCCAGCAGCACCGCCCACCCACCGGCTCTGCCGCCACTCCTCATAACCTACTCGACCGCCAGGTCCACGATCCGCTGCTTCAGGTCGGTGCCTTCCTTACGC
>JAQGOE010000067.1 GCA_028293725.1 Gammaproteobacteria bacterium
GCGAACGCATGCGTTTGTCCCAACGGACGGCGCGAGTGGCGTTAGAACGCGTTGCCGATCGAAAATTGAAACATCTCGGTTTCGTCGCCATAGTACTTCCAGGTGGTGGATTGACGGTTGATGGGAAACGCCAGGCTGAAGCGGAAGAGTCCCAGCGGCGCGAGCCACTGAACCGCAACTCCTGCGGAGGTGCGCAGCTTTTGCGGGCTGAAGTGATAGTTAATGAGAGACCCGTTGCGATCCTTGAAGGTCTCCTGGCCGTAATAGAAGGCATTACCGGCATCGAAAAACAGGCTGGCGCGGGCGCTCGAGGCGAATTTCGGGGGCATAGGCAGAAGGGCTTCCACCTGGGTGGATACCGCGGCATTTCCTCCGTAGGGATAACCCAGCGAGTCGCGCGGCCCCAGCGTTCCCTCACGAAAGCCTCGCACGGAGTCAGGGCCTCCAATGAAGAAGTCGCGGTTGGGCGGCAGCGCGGTGGTGCTGCCGAGACCCGCGCCGTAACCCAACCGCGTGTTCACGCTGAGCGGTACGGCGCGCAAGATTGGGAGCGGCACGCGCAGGAACTGCTGGTACTGATAATTTGCTATTGCGTACCGGACAGGCAAACCCGGCGGCGTGATCGCCAGCGTCAGGTTGTGAAACGCGCCCTGGGTCGGAAAGAGGGTGCGGTTGCGGCTGTCGTAGACCCAGCCGAGCGAGGCTTCGACCGTGTCGTAGGTCGTCCCTGCGATGAAGTAGGACCCGGATGCGTTGAAATAGGGGGTGCCGTTTGACCCGACCCAGTCCTGAAGTTGTTGGGAGGCGGTGGTGATCGTCGCCAGATCGACGTGCTGAAAGGAAGCGCCCAGGCGAACGACCTGGTATTCCGAGACGGGATAACCGAAGTCGACACCCGCCAGATAGGTTTTGGTGGAGAACTCGGATGAGGCGGAGGTAAACCGGCTGATATCCGAGTAGGAGAGGCTGAGGGTGCGGCTGATGCCGTCCGGTGTCAGGTATGGATTGGTGTGCGACAACCTCAGCACTTTGCTGTAGCTCCCGAAGCTCGCCTGAATAGCGGCGCGCTCACCGGAGCCAAAGACATTCGCATCGACATAGTCGCCATTGATGGAAAAGTGCTGCACTTCGGAAAAGCCGAGGCCCCCGCTGAGCTGGGAGCTCGGGCCATCCTCGACCTTGAAATTGACGTCGACGAGATCGGGGGCACCGGTCACCGGTAGGGTCTCGGAATCCACGCTTTTCACGAACGACAAACGTTGAATGCGCTGCTTCGAGCGCTCCAGCGAGGTGTTGGATAACCAGCCGCCCTCGAGCTGGCGCAGCTCGCGGCGCAGAACTTCGTCGTTGATGCGGTTCGATCCGGAGAAAGTGATGTTGCGGACATACACGCGATTGCCTGGATCGATGAAGAAAGTCAGCTGCACCTGGTGGGTCGCGTTGTCGGGCGTAGGTACCGGCTCGACCTTCGCGAACGCATAGCCGTCGCGGCCCAGGCGGTTCAGGATGAGCTGCTGGGTGGCGGTGATGAGCTTGCGGTTGAAGATCTGCCCCGGCTGCACCAGCAGGAGACTCTCGAGCTCCTGCTTCGGGACCGCGAACGTGCCCGCGAGCTTGATGTCGGACAGCTTGAAGACTTCACCTTCCTGCACGTTGACGGTGATGAAGATGTCGTCCTTCTCGGGAGCGATGGCGACTTGCGTGGACTCGACGTTGAAGTTCGCATATCCCCTGTCCATGTAGAAATTGCGCACCTTCTCGAGGTCGCCCTGCAACGTCTCGCGCGAGTACCGGTCGTCCTGCTTGTACCAGGACAGCAAGTTGGGCATTTTCAGCTCGAGGGTATCGAGGATCTCACTCTGCTCGAACCTCGTGACGCCGACGAGGTTGATCTCGCGGATTCGGGCGCGCTTGCCTTCCTTGATTTCGATTTTGATCTTCACGCGGTTGCCGGACTCCTCGTCGACTTTGGTCGCGACGCGCACGCCGTACTTACCGCGGCTGAAGTACTGGTCCGTCAGATACTGGGTGACGTCCTCCAATACCGAGCGGTCGAAGATCTTGCCGGTGGCCAACCCGACGTTGCGCAAGGATTTCTGCAGATCCTCGGTCTTGATGTCCTTGTTGCCGGTGATCTCGAAGCTCTCGATGGAGGGACGCTCGAGCACAACGACGATCAGCGTGTTGCCGTCCCGTCGCATCTCGATGTTGCTGAAGAAGTTGGTGGCGTACAGGGCGCGAATCGCCTCTCGAACGCGCTGTGGCGTGAGGTGATCGCCGATGTTGACGGGCAGATAGTTGTAGACCGAGCCTTCAGCAACCCGCTGCAGACCCTCGATCCTGATGCCGCTGACTTGGAATTCCGCTGGATTGGTGATGGCTGTTTCCTGGGCGTGCGCGCGGGCCGCGACCACGAAGGCCAGCGCCGCCGCGGCGCGCGCGCCGAGCCGTGCGGGTCGGCGTGTGCGCGAGTGAACGGTGCTCATGTGCGTCGGATGATATGCACCGGCGCTGCGGAATGTGTTGCACGTGTTAGCTGACGTTGTCTAAAAATGTAAGTTGGAACTGCGGGTGACCGGGTCGGTCTCTAGGAGCAACTTCAGCCGCACGCGAGTTGTTAAGATCATGGAGACAGTATGGAGGATCCGCGCCCGAACGGTGCGCCGCGGTACGCACACGTTGATTCTTGGAGGGGCGTTGATTGCGACTCTCGCGATGGCCGCGGAGCACGGCGGCGATGAGAAAATAACTCCAAACTTCAGAGATGCGGACCTCGCACAGATCGCCGAGACGGTCAGCGCGGTTACCGGCAAAACCTTCGTGCTCGATCCGCACCTACACACGCAGGTCTCCATGATTTCCTCGACGCCTCTGAGCCCGAAAGCCTTTTACGAGGCGTTTCTCGCAATCCTGCAGGTCTACGGCTACATTGCCGTGCCCTCTGGAGGGGTCGTCAAGATCATCCCCGACGCCAATGCGCGGCAGATGCCGTCGCTGGATCTGCCCGAACACGTCAGCTCGAGCTCGGATGAGATTGTGACGCAGGTGGTCGAAGTGAAGAACGTCGCTGCCGCGCAGTTGGTTCCGATACTACGGCCGATGATGCCGCAGTATGCACACCTGGCAGCCTATCCGGCTGCGAATATTCTCGTCCTCTCGGACCGTGCGAGCAATGTGCACCGGATGACCCGGATCATCCAGCGAGTCGACCAGGTGGGTGATCAAACCGTGGAGGTCATCCCCCTCGAGAATGCTTCGGCGGCGGAGACGGCGCGAGTGGTTAACTCGCTCTACCAGGGCGGCGCGGAAGGCGGGGTGAATGTCAAAGTGGTGGCGGATGATCGCGCGAACAACGTGCTGGTCAGCGGTGATGTGGCGCAGAGGCTACGGGTGCGTGCCCTGATCGCAAGCCTCGATAGTCCATTGAAGAGCGGCGGGGATACTCGGGTGCGCTACCTGCATTTCGCCAACGCCGAAAAGCTTGCCCCGCGACTGAAAGAGCAGGTCACCGGTCTCGCGCAGGTGAGCGCCGGCGGTTCCGGGGGGGCGCAGGCGGGCGTGCAGGCGCAGGCGGAGAAGAACGCGATGATCTGGGCCGAGCCGGGCACCAACGCGCTGATCATCACCGCGCCACCCAAGGTCATGGCCGCCATCATGGAAATCATCGACAAGGTGGACATTCGCCGCGCGCAGGTGCTGGTGGAGGCCGTGATCGTGGAAGTCAATGCGGATAAGACCTCCGATATCGGCGTCAACTGGGCGGCCTGGTCGCAAGGCAGCGGCTCCCAGACTCCCATCGCGGGATTCATCGAGCCCGTGGGCGGCACCTCGCTCGTCGACCTCGCCACCACCGCGGAGAGCATCGCCAGTAGCAAATCGGCGTCGAGCACCAGCTCGCTCACCGGGACTACGCTCGGCCTCGGCAAGATTGCCTCCAACGGCATCAACTTCGCGGCCACGCTCAAGGCGTTGAGCGGCGATGCCCACACCAACATCATTGCCACCCCGTCGGCGGTCACGCTCGACAATCAGGAAGCCGAGCTGAAAGTCGCGCAGGAGGTGCCCATCATCACGGGCTCCTACACGACCTCCAGCGGCTCGAGCAGCTCTTCGAGCGGTAGCACAAACCCATTCCAGACCGTGCAACGGCAGGAAGTCGGAACTATCCTCAAGGTCACCCCGCAGATTGCCGCGGAGGGCAACTCGGTCGTTCTCAAGATCAGCGTCGAGAGCTCGAGTGTCGCGGCAACTTCCGCGTCCACAGTGGACATCACGACCAACAAACGGACCGTCTCGACGAATGTCCTGGTGGAGGACGGCGGAATCGTGGTGCTCGGCGGCCTCATTTCCGACACGGTCACGCGTAGCGAGCAGCGCGTCCCATTTCTCGGCAGCCTCCCTATCATCGGGTACGCGTTCAAAACCCGGGACTACAGCAGGACCAAGAACAATCTCATGATTTTCATCCGGCCCAAGATCCTGCGCACACCCGAGCAAACGGCGATCGTGACGGACGCCAAGTACAACTACATCATCGAGGAGCAGCACAAGGCAGACAAGAAAGGCTCAGCGCCCTTGTTGCCCTCGGAAACGCCGCCAGTACTGCCGCCCCTGAACGGTGGCCCACCCTGAGCGGAACTCAAGGCCAATGGGGCAGCGGCGGTGAGAGGTGAACCGCGGCCGCCCCACTCTGGAGCGGCCGCGGTTCGGCCGCGGTAGGCGTTACTCTACCGCGGCAGGGGCCCGGTCAGAAGCCTATCCGAAATCCGACACGGAACGCGAGTCCCAGGGTGTCGTAAAAGATCGGATTCGTCCCGCCGAAGTTGTCGGCGAGTCCGAAGGCCGTCACGCCAACGGCCAGCGGTGGGCGGCGGTTGAGCAGGTTGTTGACCTGTGTATAGAGCTGCATCTCCTTGATTCCCGGAATGCCGCTGAGACTGTATGCGGCGTTCAGATTGAACAGGAAATAGCTGCCTATGGAGTTGTAGGGTAACTGGTGCAACCCGAGAGCGGTTGCGTTCGCATAGTTGGGGTCGTTCGGCGTTACGCCCAGGTAGTCCATGATCCCGCGACTCACGAAGCTCATGCTCGGCGTTACGCTCCAGGGGCCCTGCTTGTACGTCGTCATGAGCGTTCCGCGCCACTTCGCATCGGGGGTATAGTCGTTCAGGAACGAGTTGCCTCTACCGGTCTGTCCCAGGATTTCGTAGACGCGCCCGCCCGGGTACGCCTGGAAAAGCTGGCTGTTCATGAAGGTGGTCAGCAGGCGGGTATTCAGGCTGGCGCCATGGCTCAACTCGAGGGCGTAATTCAGGGAGAAGTCCACACCCTTCACTTCGTAGAAGGCGCCGTTGAAGGAGGTAGCTGTGATCGTTTGTATGTTGTCGGCTCCCCCCTGGAATGCGGCGACTCCGCCGGAGTTGGGATCGAACACGAGCATGTTGCAGTAGGCTTGCACTCCCGCACGGCAGCCACTCTTGACCAGGGTGGTGCTCGCCTGCTCGATGGCGTTGTGGACCTTGATCTGGAAGTAGTCGGCGGAGAACTGCAAGCCCGGCACGACATGGCTCGGGGTTAGAATGAAGCCGATCGTGGTCGTATCAGAGGTTTCCGGCCGCAGGTTGACGTTACCCTCGAGGTGAAAAGTGCAGGGATCGGCATAGTAGTTCGCGCCTGTGCCGCAATAGCCGTAAAGACCACCCGAGCCAATGATCTGGCCGTAGTAGAGCTCGCGGAAGTTGGCCGCGCGCGCGTCACGGGACTGGCTGCCGCGCAGGCGCAACCACTCGACCGGTTCCCAAAGCCCCGATAGCTTCCAGGTCGTCAGATTGTGCTTGAACTCCTGACCTGACGCATCGATTCCATACAGGGCTTTGTTGTCGTAGCGCGATTCGCGGCCCGCGAGGTCGAGCTCGAGCAGATGAGCCAGCGGCAGATCCTTCGCCAGGGGCAGGTTGGCTTCCAGGTAGGCCTCGTTGACCGTGACGGCGCCGCCGAAGGGCTCGCCATATTGGATGAGGTAATCGGTTCGCAGCGCATCCGAGATTCCCGAGACCTCGTCGTTGTGCCCGACTTCCTGCCGCCATTCGAATCCAGCGGCAGCCGTGAAAGCGCCTGCTCCGATTCCATGGAAGACCTCGCCCGAGGTGTTGACGGCGACCACGGTCTGCTCGTAGCGCAGGCGCTCGTCGAGCTTGCCGAAGGAGTAGTCGTGCGCCCCTTGGGACATAGCCTGATTGCCGAACGGGTTCAGGGGCACGCAACTTTGGGCAAGTGCCGGGTTGGCGCCTGCGTACCCGGCAGCCTGCTCGTGCGGATCGGCCGCATTGAGACCGTGTAGCGTGACATAACATGCTGGCTGCCCCGTCGAGGGATTCACGACCGAATCAATGGCCATGAGGTACGTTTCGGAGTGACGGTTGTCCTGTACCAGCTGGTCGCGCTGCGTCAGTCCGTATTGATAGTAGCCGTCCCACGTCCAGGAGCCGGCCAGCTTGCCGTCGAACCCGACTGAAAACCTCTTCACCTCCGTGGTGAAACGCGTGAGTGAGTTGACCTGACTGGTCCAGTCCTTGTTGATATACGCACCATTGCCGACCGCGCTCATGAGGGCCGGATCGTTCTGAATGAAGGCGTTCTGGGGGCTGATGAAGAGATTTGTCGAGGTGAGCGCCTGCGTGTAGTTGGTCGTTTGCACCTTGCCCCAGTTCGCGTCCGCCGTCATTTTGATCGTATCGGTGACTTGCGCTGTGAGTATGCCGGTCGCAATGCCGCGGTCGATCGGTGCCATCAGGTTCGTGTACTGGTAGATGGGAGTTCCGTCGCCTCCGGGGACGGTATTGCTGTAGGAGCCACGGTTCGTGGCATACGGCTGCTGCCCCAAGGCGAACGGCATAGTGGCGCTGCCATCGGGCGTTGCCTGCAGGGTGGAGATGTTTGATCCGTAGGCGGCGCCTTGTGCGAGAAAGACACCCGTGGAGCTGATCTGGTTGGAGCGCAGGTTGGTGCCGAAGCTGTAGCCTCCCGCACCGTTTTGATACAGACCGGCCCCTTCATGACACCAGGTCCGGACGTCGTAGCAGCCCAGAGGGTCCTGCTTTTCGATCTCCGCCCCCAGCACGAAATGTATACGGTCATCGAACACACCCCCACCGTAGGCGGCGCCCAGGTGCCGGTCGCGGGCGTCACTGTGGCTCGTCTGGAAGAAGTCGCCGTCGAGCTTTCCCCCGTCGAGCTTGTTGTTCAGCAGGATGTTCTCCACTCCGGCGATCGCGCCCGAGCCGTAGGCTGCCGAGGCGCCTCCGGTGACCACATCGATACGTTCGACCAGGATCTGCGGAATGAAGTTCAGGTCGACACTGTCGCCCTGATCGGTCTGTACGAATCGGCGGGTGTTCACCAGAGTGAGCGTGCGGCTGCCGAAGTAGGGATTGAGGCCGCGGATATCCGAGATGTAGGAACCGGTAAAGAAGTTCGCATTGCCGGTGGCCGCTGGCGTGAATGTCGATACGTTGGCCGGGGTCTGTGTCAGTGCCGCACCGACATTGACCATGCCCATATTCTCCATCGCAGTCGTATCGACCACGGTCGTCGGGGTCGGAGTGTTGAAGTCATTGACACGTTTGATGCGGGAACCCGTGATGGTGATCTCCTCCAGCGTGGCTGCCGGTGTGGCGCTCGGCGGCTCCTGGCTCCACGCAGGAACAGTGCTCGTTGCGGCCAGAGCGAGCGCGCACGCAGCCCTCACGAATGCGCGGCTGTGTGGATTGGGCGGTTGAGAGGCTGCAGTCATTCATTCCCCCTTCGATGCAGGCGTGACAGGTTCGATCACCACGACGAAAGTGCCGGATAGTTGAGTCTCTAAATGTGGAGGGATGTTGGAGGGTTTGTGGAGTGTGGGGCTGCCGCTCGTCAAAGGAACTTTTCCGCACGGGGAGGATGGTCGGGGTTGGAGCTATCGCATTTCGTAAAAATGTGTAAAGACAGCGGCGGTCAGGGGGGCGGAGAATGATGCAATGTTGGAAACTTTGTGACATTTGGCGGCTCTGACTGCGAGGCGAGACCGCATTTGCTCGCGAAGCGGCCGTCGCGGGAGTCGTTCGATCACCGCGAGACAGGAAGAATGTGGATAAATTGGGGAGAGATAGCGCTATCGCACGGCCGCGACCATGGCTAGCCGCGGCTGGAGTCATCGCCTGGGCTAAAGCGCGCTGCGGTGGATGGGGGCTGCGCTCGAAGTTGTTCGTCGCACTGCTGGTCACGGCTGTCCTGGCCGTCGGGGCGACGGGCACGGCGGCGCGATTCGCGTTTCTGCAAGGATTCCTCGGATATCTCAACGACCAGGAAATGAGCAGCGCCCGTAAACTGGTGCCGCTGCTCGTCGCCCAATACGAGAGGTATGGCGGCTGGGGCCACATGAGCGAGGACCCCCGTGTCTGGTTCGAGATCGTCTCACGAGCGGACTTCGGCGGTACTTTCACGCCAGGCGTGCCCCTCCCGCCAACTCCTTTTGGGAATTTTCCGCCCAGATTCAACCCAACATCCGCGTCCATTCAGCCGGCCTCCATGCCCGGTCTGGGCATGCGTCTGGCGCTGTTGGATGCGCAGCGGCGCTTTGTCATAGGTAACCCCGTCTTCGGCAATTACGTCAATGACGCGACGAAGGAGCCGATAACACTCGGTGACAAAGTGGTGGGTTGGCTCGTGGTTTTGCCCTTCAACAGGCTCAACGCCGGGGCCGCCGGGGCATTCCAGCGCGAGCAGCTCCTGTCGACCTGGGCCATTGGCGTGGTTGCGGTGGGTCTGGCGGCGCTCGCCGCGGTGGTGCTCACGAGACGTATTCTGCAGCCGATCAGAAAGATAGCAGATGCGACCCACCGCCTGGCAGCGGGAAACTACACCGTGCGGCTGGAGGTCTCCTCGTCGGATGAGATTGCCCGATTAGCGGGCGACTTCAATCGCATGGCTCTCGCCCTGGAGAGAAACGAAGGCATGCGCCGAACCTTTTTTGCGGATGTCTCGCATGAGCTGCGCACACCGATCTCCATACTGCGTGCGGAGCTGGAGGCGATCGAAGATGAGGTGCACGAGCTGACTGCGGCGAGTCTGCGCTCGTGGCAGGGTGAGGTGGCCACGCTCGGCAAGCTGATCGATGATCTCTATGACCTGTCATTGGCCGACATCGGTGCTCTCACATACCGAATGTCGAGCGTGGACCTCGTGCGATTTCTGCGGGGGCGCTTGCTGGCCTTTCAAGACCGTTATGCGCAGCGGCGCATCTCGCTCGAGGCCAGGTTGCCGGAAAACCGGCTGGCCATTGCAGCCGACGAGATGCGCTTGAATCAGCTCATCAACAACCTCCTGGAGAACTCGTTGCGTTATACCGACCCGGGAGGGCGATTGTCGGTCGTCTGTCGGGTGGAGCATGAGATGGCCGTCATCGACTTGCAGGACACGGCCCCTGGCGTACCCGAGGAGTCCCTGTGCCGACTGTTCGAGCGCTTCTACCGGGTCGATCCCTCCCGTAATCGGGCGAGCGGCGGAGCGGGACTGGGCCTGGCGATCGCCAAGCGGATTGTTGAAGCCCACGCGGGCACCATCCTGGCGCGGCAGTCGCCGCTGGGTGGTCTGTGGATACGAGTTGCATTACCCGTTGCGGAGTAATCTCATGTCTTCGGCCGGCACGGCTCCCGAGATTCTGATCGTCGAAGACGAGCCCAAGCTGGCGACGGTACTGGGCGATTACTTCAAGGCTTCGGGGTTCCGGACCCGTTGGCTCGCCGACGGCGCGGAGGTCGTTGAGTCGGTCAGGATCAATCCGCCTGACCTGATCGTGTTGGATCTGATGTTGCCGCAGAAGGATGGACTGAAGATCTGCCGCGAGCTGCGCGATTTCACGAGCGTGCCGCTCGTGATAGTGACCGCTCGCATCGAAGAGATCGATCGTCTGCTGGGTCTGGAGCTCGGGGCCGATGATTACGTTTGTAAGCCGTTCAGTCCCAGGGAGGTCGTTGCGCGTGCGCGAGCCATTCTGCGACGCGTGACGGGCGGTCCAGCGAGCAATACAGCCCTGGGTCTGTACATGGACGAATTCCGCTATACGGCATCGCTCGACGGCGTGCAGTTGGATTTGACGCCCGTGGAGTTCAGGCTGCTGCGAACTCTATCCGCCTCTCCCGGGCAGGTGTTCTCGCGCGCGCAGCTCCTCGATCGACTCTATGAGGATCACCGGGTGGTGAGCGACCGCGCGGTTGACAGTCATATCAAGAATCTGCGTCGTAAGGTGCAGAGTGTGCGCGGGGGGGTGGAGCTCATTGAGTCGGTTTATGGGGTGGGGTATAGGTTTGATGCGTGAGGTGTCTCGCGAGTCCAAGATTAGAGACGATTTGTCCATGGTCGCCACTTCGCCGGGTGCTCATCCTATCCGCGGATAAACCGACCGCAAGGGGGACCCGGAATGCGAACGCAAGTGGCTATCGTGGGTGGTGGGCCCGCAGGGCTTCTGCTCGGTCAGTTGTTGCATCGAGCCGGGATCGACAACGTCATTATCGAGCGGCGCAGTCCTGAATACGTGCTCGGACGCATCCGTGCAGGGGTTCTGGAGGAAGGTACCGTCCGGTTGCTCGAGCGCATCGGGGCGGCCGAACGGCTCCATGCGGAGGGGTTGGTTCACCAGGGAGTTGAGATCAGCCTGGACGGCCGGCGCCATCGAATCGACCTCGAGCGATTCGCTGGCAAAACGGTTACGGTCTATGGCCAGACGGAAGTCACCCGTGATCTGATGGCCGCTCGCGCCCGGCTTGGGCTAACTTCTTTCTACGACTCCCAGGTCGTCGATCTCTGGGGACTGGATACACAGCACCCCAGCGTGCAGTACGTGAAAGACGGACGTTGGGAAATTCTGGAGTGTGACTTCGTTGCCGGTTGTGACGGCTATCACGGTGTGAGCCGGCAAAGCATCCCGAAGCAGGCTGTCAGGATCTACGAGAGGACGTACCCGTTTGGATGGCTGGGAGTGCTGGCCGACGTTCCCCCCGCCAGCGAGGAGCTCATTTACGCGAGCTCCGATCGAGGTTTCGCATTGTGCAGCATGCGTTCCAAGACCCGCAGCCGCTACTACGTGCAATGTGGGCTGGAAGAAGAAGTCGAGGAGTGGTCCGATCAGCGTTTCTGGGAAGAGCTCAAGCGACGCGTGGGAGACGACGTGGCAGCTCGCATTGTGACGGGACCCTCGCTCGAGAAGAGCATCGCGCCGCTGCGGAGCTACGTGGCGGAGCCATTGAAATTTGGGCGACTGTTTCTCTCCGGTGATGCTGCCCATATCGTGCCGCCTACAGGTGCAAAGGGACTCAACCTCGCAGCAAGCGATGTCCACTATCTCGCCGAGGCGTTGGAGGAGTTTTATCGCGAGCAATCGGAGACTGCTTTAGATCGCTATTCCGAGCGTGCGCTGCTGCGTATCTGGGGCTCAGTGCGCTTCTCCTGGTGGATGACCAGTCAGTTGCATCGCTTTCCTGAAGAGTCGGAGTTCTCCAGGCGGATTCAACAGTCGGAGCTGGGCTACCTGTTCCGGTCGACTGCGGCACAGCAAGTATTCGCCGAGCAGTACGTGGGCATGCCCATGTGAGCGACAGTGGGGCCCGGCGAGCCGGTATACATAATTACCATATATTGACAATTATGTCTTTTCTGAGTACAAAAGACTCCGTTGCCGTGCCCCCGGGGCGAGGGGGCATCCGTCCAGCCACCGCGCCGGAGTGCCTCGTATGTTCGTTGGAGATGCCTGGTACGTTGCGGCGTGGTCTGATGAGGTCACCGCCTCTGTACCGTTCGCCCGTCGCATCTGCGGTCAACCGGTGGTGCTGTTCAGGACGGCGCAAGGTCAGCCCGCGGCCCTGTATGACAGTTGCTGCCATCGGGGCGCGCCGCTGAGTGTTGGCAAGGTCGTGCCAAAAGGAATTCAGTGCGGCTACCACGGATTGGTTTTCGCATCTGACGGCCATTGTATTGAAATCCCCGGCCAGAGCGCGGTGCCCGCGAAAGCGAAGGTCCGAAGCTATCCGATCGTGGAGAAAGACCAGCTCATCTGGATATGGATGGGGGACCCGGCCCGCGCGGACCTAAGCCGACTGATCGATTATCCTTTCCACGAGGACAGGCGCTGGCCTCACCGCCACGGCGTTTACCATGTCAGGTCGAGTTATCTCATGCTCGCCGACAACCTGATGGATCTCACCCACCTGGCGTATGTACACGCCGCGAATGTGGGTGGGGAGGCCAAAGCACACATCGAAGCCAAAACCGAGGTGCGGGCGACCGACAGGGGAGTGTTCGTCAAGAGGTGGATGCCCG
>JAQGOE010000092.1 GCA_028293725.1 Gammaproteobacteria bacterium
ACCTGGATGTCGTAGCCATCGACGAACAGGGTTGCGGCGCACAGCAGCGCGACCAGCACCTGAACTCGCGACATGGGGCGGTGGTCGATGAGATCAGCGAGCCCGATCTGCGACGACGCCGCGCGGGGTTCAGCGTCCGGCCCCATAGCCGGCCGAACTTCCACCCTCGCTACAGGCTGCGCCGTAGCCACTACCCCCACACCTCGAGTTTCTTTCCGAGCGCTTTCAAGTGAATCAAAGAGCTCGGAAGTTGCGCTTGAACATGAGGGACCACTCTCGCGGCATGGCCGGCTGCCCGTTGACGTAGCCTGTCGATGAGTGGAGGTCGAACAGAGTCAGATAGTAGAGCTTGTTGGTCATGTTGGTGACATTCAGAGAGGCCTGCCAGACATCCGCCTTGTCCCGCCAGGTCAGCCGGCCGTTGAGAATGGTGTAACCGTCGATCTGGTTCCAGGCGGGATCGTTAATCGGATTGGCGAACTGCGACGACTGATAGCTCATGTCCACTCGGGGCGTCACCGAACCCTTGTCGCCGATGGGGATTTCATACTGGGCGCCGACGCTCGCCTTGTACTTCGGCGTATACGGAGTAGTCATCCCCAGCGTAATGCCGGAATCCACGACATCGTTGATCTTCGTGTACTTGAAATTGAGATAACTGGCCGACGCGTCGATCTCCAGGCCTCCGAGGGGGTGAAGCTCGGTTTCCACCTCCAGACCCTCGACGTGGGCCGAGCCCACATTGGAGGGCAACGCGCAGGGTGCCGGCGGGTACTGTATGCCGTTGAGCGGCGGTGTCGGACAGGAGGCCAATGTAAGCTGGATGTTGTTGTAAATGTTATAGAAGGCCGCCAGGTTCAAGCGCATGCGACGCTCGAACAGATTGGTCTTCAGGCCCACTTCGTAGGCCTTCAGCGTCTCGGGCTGGAAGTTCAGGGCCTGCGATGGGTAGAACGGTCGTGGATTGACACCGCCGCCCTTGTAGCCCGTCGAGGTTTCAACGTAGGCCATGACGTCGGAGGTGATCTGGTAGTCCAAGTCCAATCTGTAGTCCGTACGGGTACCCTGGAAGGTTGCCGACGTGCCATTCAGCCCGGCGACGAGTCCGTTGTAACCGGCTGGATCGGTAATATCCGAACCGTCGCCGTTGTGACGGTAGTACGTATAGGTCTTTTTCTCGTTCGAATAGCGCACCCCGCCCACCAGGTTCAGTTTGTCCGTCACATGCCATTCGGCGTTGGCGAATGCAGCCTCGGTGCGCGATGGCGTGCTGTCGGGCCCGTGGATGAAGTCGAACCCCACCCAGGGCAGACCGACCCGGGCGTTGAGTCCCCCATCCTGGCGCAAGTAGAAGCCACCCACGGTGTAGTCGACTGCACTGCCGACAGAGCCGTTCAAGCGCAGTTCCTGGCTGAACTGCAGGTGCTTCTGTCGCTGCAGCAGGATCTCCACTCCGATGGGCGAGGCATCCGTCTGCTCGGCGAACTGGTTGGTGTAGTCCCGATAAGCGGTGATCGAGGTCAGGGAGAGCTTGTCCGCCAGTGTCCAGCGGATGTCGCTGGAAACCCCCCAGGCCTTGAAGTGGTTGATCGGGGGCACCGTGATCGGGGCGTAGGGGTCAGGCCCGAACACGAACGACTTGGCGTTGGACGTGTAGGTCGCATAGCTCAGGTACGGGTTGTTCGGATGGTTCGGATCGGTCGATTGCGGGCCGTAGGGAATGAACTGCCGCCCGTAGGTGACGGGCGCGCCGTTCACGCCGGTGATGTAGGTGAGGGCCCCGAGCGTTGGGGAGTTGGGGTTGGTGGGGGTCGGGCTGACGGGGTCGAATTTGATGACGGTATTCGCCTGCACACCCGACTGATCGTTGGTGGCGTCGGCGGCCAGATTCACTTCGACCGCCTCTGTTGGGAGCCAGCGCAATGCGATGCGCGCCGCATCGAAAGCCTGACTGCCGTCCTTGCCCAACGTACATCCATCGCCGACGGAATGGGTCGGGATGTTGGAGCCCGGGTGCGTGCAGGCATAATCGACGCGGGTGACGTAGCCGTCGTGGTGCTTGCTGGCGAACGACAGGCGCACGAACAGCTTGTCAGGAGACAGTGTAAAGTCCGCGGCACCGCGCGCGTCGATCCGATTGAGGCTGCCGTAGCCTGCTTCCAGATACGTCGTACCATTGCCGGTTGGCTTCTGGGAGAACAGCTTGATAGCACCCCCGATCGAATTCTTTCCTGCCAGGGTCCCTTGAGGCCCGCGCAGGATTTCGACACGGTCAAGATCCAGAAGGTCCAGCACTGAGCCGGTCAGAGTGGCGTAGTAGACGTCATCGACATAGATGCCGACGCCCGGCTCGAGCGCGAGGTTGAAGTCCGTCTGGCCGACGCCGCGGATGAACGCCACCATCGAAGAGCCGAAGGCCGCGCCGTTCGGCTGCAGGGTCACGTTAGGCGCCTGGCTAGCCACCTGCGAGATGTCGGTCTGATTGCGCTGCTCGAGCATCGCGGCGTTCACTGCAGTGATGGCGATTGGCGTCTGCTGCAAGTCCTGCCTACGGAACTGCGCGGTGACCACAACCTCCTGCAACTGTTCGCTGGCGGCGGTTGGACCGCTGTTGTCCGCGCTCTGCGCAGACGCCTGACTGACAGCCAGAGCGGCGACGAACGGCGCACCCACTGTAAAGCGCACAACTGACGTTAAAACCCCGGAAAGGGTAAAAATCGAAAATTGCATGGTAACCCCCTGCAGGGATGCCGATTGCGCGCGGTTTTCTATTTACCGACGTCGCAAGCGGCGCCCCCAACCAGCCCCAGACCACATCATGGCCACATCAGGATGGCCGGATCCTTCAAGGGAACACAGCGCAGCGCGCGACTTCCACCCAAAAGGGTGGGCGCCCGCGTGCCGGGTGTCGCGCACGCATCGAGCCCCTCAGGGGGAGCGCGCTTCGGAAATCCGCTCACTAGATCAAGCCTACCGCGCGGGCCGCGTTCACCGCCTGCAGGCGCCGACGCACGCCAAATTTCCCGAAAATCTCGCGCCAATACCACTTCACCGTATTTTCTGACAGCATCAGCCGCTGAGCGATCTGCCGGTTCGGTACATCGCCCGCTGCCAACTCGAGAATGTCGATTTCTCGACGGTTGAGCTCCGGCCTGCACTTGCCCGGCGCAGCAAGCAAGCCATGCGCGGCGCCCCGCTCTTCGCAGCCGGGGAAAGCAGTCAAGAGCATAAGTCCATACGATCGCTCGTCGTCCGTGAGCTCTTCGGAGCTGATCGCGTTATGCAGCATGTCGCGCACGGCTTGGCCTGCATCAACAAACGTGCGCACGAAGCGGCGCGGTGCACCCAAGCGAATCGCCTAATTCAGATGGTGACTGGCCGCGCTGACGTCGCCACGCGCATACAAGAGCTTCGCGAGCTCCACCAACAGCCGGATCGATGATCGGTGACACTGACGCGACGCCGTGAAGCAGCACCAGTTCTTGATCAACCGGATAGCGACATCGAGATACCCTTGAGCACCCGCCGCGCGCGCAAATGCGACTGCGAGCGCCTCGTGTCGCGTCGTTACGCCGTTGCGGGGCTCCAGGCCGATGCAACTTCCCAGAAGATTGTTCCGCCGGGCGAGGTGCATCACACCGTCCTGGTCTCCACAAAGCACGAGCTGTCGCATGCGCTCGTTGATGACGTGCGCCTCCAGACGCGCGAATCCGTTTGCCAGGGCGCATCGCTCGGCATCATCGAGGGTCAGCTGCGCGAGTTCGTATCGGCCGTCGTTGGCTTCCAGCTTTGCTTTGGTGATGTAGCCTGCAATCACCTTGTCGACGAACCCGAAGCCGTGCGCCACATCCAGATAGTCCGCGACCAACCCGCGGGCCTCGTCGAGAGCACCGTGCTCGTAGTGCACCTCCGCAAGCAGCAACGCGGGCATGGAAGCGAGCGGCGCAAGTGGGCCATGCAGTGCTATCGCACTCGAGAACGCACGTTCGTACATCTCGCGGGCACAGTTCGTCTCACCGGCCATGAAGTACGCCACGCCGCTCAGGCTGCACTGGAATATCTCGGCGAAGGAGAGTCGCGCGCTGCGGTAGACCTCGTGAAGCACCTGGACGGCGACGTCGATTCCAGCACAATCGTAGTGCTCCCGTCGCGCCGCCAGCAGCGCCCCGGCAGCCGACACTTCCATGAGTGTGTCGGCGCAATGGCGCGCGGACAGCCAGTCCTCGCACATCCGGCGCGCGTGCTGCATGTCGTCACAGACGAGGGAAGTCATCATCTCGCTATGGGAGAGCTTTGCAGTGATGTAGTCGAAATTCACGTGCCGTGGCACTGGAAATCGACCGCTGCGCCAATCCTCGACGACGCGTCTCAATCGAGTGAGAGCCGTGCGCGATTTGCTGAAAGCCCACTCCGCCTCCCATCCCCAGATCCTCTCGAGTTGAAGGTTTGGAAACTGTTCGAGCACGCTGTCGGGAATCCGCGCGGTGAGACGCTCCTGTAGTGCGAGCTGTCCCTGCTCGTATAACGCGAGTTTGTCGAGAAGGTGTGCTGCGCGAAAGAAGTCCTTGCCCTGTAAAGCGTGCTCGATCGCCTCGACCCCGCAGCCGTTCTGTTCGAACCAAAGGGACGCTCGCGCGTGCAGAACCTGCAGCCGGTCCGGGTCCGAATCGCGAAGACGCCGTTCGAGAAGCCCTGCGAAGAGTCCGTGGTAACGATACCAACCACGCTCCTCGTCGAGCGGGAAGATGAATGCGTTGCGCGACTCCAATAGATCCAGGCGCGCGCGCGCATCGGAACACGCCGTCACGAAGTTGCACAACTCGACGCTCAGCCGAGTGAGGATCGAGGTGTCCAGCAGAAAGCGCAGCGTGGGCTCATCAGTCATCTCCAGAACCGTCGCCTGGAGGAAATCGGCGATGTTGCGATTCGTTCCGGAGAGGCGCTGTATCAGTAGCGCCGGATCCTCCGCGCGCTTCAAACTGACCGATGCCATTTGCAGCCCCGTGACCCAACCTTCCACGCGCGCATTGAGCAGGGCGGCCAGCTCAGGATCGAGCGCTGGCGTGAAGGGTCGTTGGAAGAACTCCCGCGACTCGGAATCTGTAAACCGCAGATCTTGCGTGCGTAGCTCCACAATTTCGTTTAGAAGGCGCAGGCGGTTCACGGGCAGGTTCGGCGTCGAACGGGTTGTGATGATCCAGGAGAGCCGCTCATGTGCGGTCAGTATCAGGTCGGATAAGAGCAGTTGGCTGCGGGGATCGATCAACAGGTGGTGATCATCGATACAGATGATGAATCGGCGATCGAGGTCGGCGATTGCACGGTTGAGCAGATCGCGCGCCGTCGCCGGGTCCGGACAGTCGCCGCGCTCTGCCGCGCCCTTCAGTGTCTTGTGGACCGGGATCCCGATGGATTCAAGCGTCCCGATCAGATGCAGCAGGAATCGCGAATAGGCGTTATCGGCAGGATCCAGACCGAGCCACACGCTCGCCGGCGAAGCGCCGCGCAGTGACTCGTGCAATTGGCTCAACAGGCTCGTTTTGCCAAATCCGGCGGCCGCCTGGATTACCGCGAGTCGCGGCGCCTCCGCGGAAATTCGCGCTAGCAGTGCCGGCCGCGGCACCAGACCGCCCTTGCGTATCGGGGGTCCCAGCATGTTCTGATAGAGAGTCGTTGCGCCGCTCCGCGCCGCTCCCGGCGAGCGTCGCTCACTGACAACCCGTCTCGCCAGGTCACCGTGATTTTCAGATCGAGACCGCTCGCGATGGCGCATGAGTGAGTCGACTCCCGATGAGCCCGAAGCGGATCGCTTCTGCGGCGATTCGAGTTTGTTGCGAGAAACTTTGACCGGCGCACCCGATTGCCGGTCCAAGCCCTGCCATACTACTGTATATGTTTTCGCCCGGATTCCCGAGCCTCGCATAAACCACGCAGCCACAAGTGCAACTCTCTGATTGCGGAAGGATTTGTGTTCGACGGGTCTACACGACCCACGCGAGGCGGCGCAGGATTCTTCAGCCGGGATCATGACATAGATACGTTCCGTTACCGGCAGACATACCGTTGGCTCAACCTCAGACAGTATGGTGCTAAGCGGTGGTCGAAGTCGTTAGATTCAATTCCCGTATCATCACATCACGGATGACAGACTTCTGGACCTTTCCGGAAGCCGTCATCGGGAAGGCGTCGACAAGGCGAACATA
>JAQGOE010000113.1 GCA_028293725.1 Gammaproteobacteria bacterium
TTACGGGCGTGATTCTCACCAAGGCCGATGGCGATGCTCGGGGTGGCGCGGCGCTTTCGGTGCGGAATATCACCGGTAAGCCCATCGTGTTTATGGGCGTCGGCGAGAAGACCGAGGCTCTGGAGCCGTTCGATCCGGAGCGCATGGCGTCCCGCGTGCTCGGCATGGGGGACGTCGTCAGCCTCGTCGAGCAGGTGCATCGGCAGGTCGATCACGAGGAAGCCCAGCGCCTGGCCAAGAAGGTGGTCAAGGGGCAGGGCTTCAACATGGCCGACCTCAAGAGCCAGCTCGAGCAGTTGCAGAAGATGGGCGGGGTCAGCGCGCTATTGGACAAGTTACCGGCTGCGGCGGCCCAGAAGGGGGCTGTTAACGCCGACCAAGGCGACCGGGACCTGCGCCGCCAGATCGCGATCATCAATTCCATGACCCGCAGGGAGCGCCGCAACCCGGGGATCATCGACGGCTCCCGCCGCCGCCGGATCGCCGCGGGCTCGGGGACGCAGGTGCAGGACGTTAACCGCCTCATGAAGCAGTTCCTGGAGATGCAGCGGATGATGAAGAGCATGAAGGGCGGGAAGCTGCAGCGGATGCTGAGCGCGTTTAAAGGGCAGATGCCGCCGGGGTTTCCGGGACGGTAAGCCTGCACTGTCGAAGTGCATGAAAAAATTGGCGTTACGGCCCTCCGTTGCGTAGAATCCGCGCTCTTTTTTGGGCCGCCCATTCCCGGGCGGGGACCCTACAGGAATTGGAAGTAAGAGCATGGTAACGATACGCCTGACACGGCGCGGGGCGACGAATCAGCCTTTTTATCACGTCGTCGTGACAGATAGCCGCAAGCGCCAGGGTGGCTTGAGCCTGGAGCACGTCGGCTTTTTCAACCCCATCGCCCGCAAGGGTGAGCAGAAGCTGCGGCTCGATCTGCCGCGCATCGACTACTGGGTGAGCCAGGGTGCGCAGCCTTCGGACCGCGTCGCCACACTCGTCTCGGACTACCGGAAGCAGGCGACGGCCTGAGTCAACGCTGGGTTCAGTTGGGTCGGGTAGGCGCTCCTTGGGGCGTCAAAGGTTGGGTCCACATCGACTCGTACACCGACCCGCCCGATGGGATCCTCGAATACCGGCGGTGGATGTTGCGGCTCGGCTCGGGCGAGCGGGTTCCGCACCGGATCGCTGAAGGGCAACCCCACTCCGACCGGATCGTAGCGCGGCTCGAAGGGATCGAGGATCGCGATCGGGCTGCTGCGCTGACCGGTGCGGTAATCGAGGTGGATCGTGCGGAGTTGCCGCCCACAGGTGAGCGAGAATATTACCAGGCGGACCTGATCGGTCTGCCGGTGCGCAACCTGGAAGGGGCGGAGCTCGGAAAGGTGGACTACTTTGTCGAGTCGCCGACGGGTCCGATGATGATTGTGAAAGGCGAGCGCGAGTACTGGATACCCGCGGTGCCCCGACACCTGAAGAAGGTGGACCTGGCGGCGGATTCGATCGAGGTGGACTGGCCGGTGGAGCCCCTGGGCTGACGGGTCAAAAGTGTCCAAGACGGCGAGGACGACTCCTATGAAGATCGAAGTCGTTACGCTGTTCCCGGAGATGATCTCGGGGGCGCTCGGATTCGGAATCGTCGGGCGCGCGTTGGATCGTGGGCTGTTGAGTGTAGGAACCGAGGATCCGCGCGCGCATACGAGTGATGTGCACCGGACGGTCGACGATCGGCCCTACGGTGGCGGTCCGGGAATGGTGTTGAAGCCGGAGCCGTTGTTGGCGGCGATCCGCGCGGCGCATGCGCGGCTGCCCGAGGGCAGCCCGAGAATTTACCTCTCGGCGCAGGGCGAGCCGCTGGGACAGGCGCAGGCGCGCGAGCTGGCGGGCTTGCCGGGATTTCTGCTCGTAGCGGGACGCTACGAGGGTTTGGATGAAAGAGTGGTCGAGCTGGGAATCGACCGGGAATTGTCGATCGGTGACTACGTGCTGTCGGGCGGTGAGCTGCCCGCGCTGGTGGTGATCGATACGGTAGCGCGGCTGCTGCCGGGAGCCCTGGGCGATGAGCGCTCGAACGTCGAGGAGTCGTTCGTCGCGGGGCTGCTGGATTGGCCGCACTACACGCGACCGGAATTGTTTGAAGGTCTGGCGGTGCCGCCGGTGTTATTGTCAGGCAACCATGCCGACATCCGCCGCTGGCGCCTGGAGCAGGCTGTCGCCCGAACGCAGGTGCGGCGGCCCGACCTGCTCGCCAGGGGAGCGCTCACGCCCGAGGTGAGCCGTTTGTTGAGTGAGTTTCTCGCCGCGCGCGCGCCGGGAACCACAGATCGAGGATAGTTTCATGAACATAGTTCAGCAGATCGAAAAAGAGCGCATGACCCGCAAGGTCCCGGACTTCAAGCCCGGCGATACCGTGGTCGTGCAGGTGAAGGTCGTCGAAGGCGACCGCGAGCGCGTCCAGGCGTATGAGGGCATCGTCATTGCCATCAGCAACCGCGGACTCAACTCGTCGTTCACCGTGCGTAAGATTTCGCACGGCGAAGGCGTGGAGCGCGTGTTCCAGACCTACAGCCCCGCCATCAGCGATATCACGATCAAGCGTCGTGGCAGCGTGCGTCGCGCAAAACTCTATTACCTGCGCGATCTGTCGGGTAAGGCTGCGAGGATCGAAGAGAAGCTCTAAAGCCGGGACGGGCGATGAACATCCTGCGTTCGATTGTTTACGGGCTCTGGCGTGGCCTGGATGTGCTGCGCCGGTTTCTGCACCTCGTCGTGTTGTTGGTGGTGTTCGGCTTCGTCGTCGGAGCGCTGCGCGGCTCGGTGCCGACAGTGCCCCTGAAGGCGGCACTCCTCGTCGCCCCCGAGGGCGACATCGTAGAGCAATCGAGCGGGGATGCCCTCGAGCGGGCTGTCCAGGAAGCCCGCGGGCAGGGGCACGCGGAAACGTTGCTGTGGGATCTGACCGACTCGATCCGCGCCGCCGCCAAAGACAAGCGCATCCAGATTGTGGCGCTCGACCTCGAGAAGTTCGATGGGGCGGGGCAGCCCACTCTCGAAGAGCTCGCCAAGGCCCTCCACGAGTTCCGCGCCACCGGCAAGAAGGTCATCTCCTACGGCAACGAGATGACGCAGGAGCGCTACTACTTAGCGGCGCAATCCGACGAGATCTATGTTGATCCGATGGGCTTCGTGCTCATAGACGGCTACGCCCGTTACCGGATGTTCTATAAGGAGGCGCTCGACAAGTTGGGCGTCGACATCAACGTGTTTCGTGTCGGTGCTTACAAGAGCGCTGTCGAAGAATACACGCGCACGGACATGTCGCCTGAGGACAAGCAGGAAAGCAGCGCCTATCTCAACGCGCTGTGGACGAGCTACCAGGAAGCCATCACGCGGGCGCGCAAGCTGCCGGCAGATGCGCTCAGCAAGTACGTCAACACTCTGGCGAAGACCGTGCCCGCCGCCGGTGGCAACGCCGCGCAGGTCGCGTTGGAAGCCGGGCTCGTCACGGGAATCAAATCCCGGCTCGATGTCGAGAAGCGAATCATCGATCTCGTCGGTGAGGACGAGACGACTGGATCATTCAAGTCTGTTTCCACCACCGACTACGCTCGTGTCGCGCACGCGGATATGAAAATTCACGCGGACGGCAAGCCGCGGGTGGGCGTGGTCGTGGCGTCCGGTGAGATCCTCGACGGCGATCAGCCGCCGGGTACCGTGGGCGGTGATTCAACAGCGCGACTCATCCGGCAGGCGCGCCTCGACAAGAACATCAAAGCGGTCGTGTTGCGTGTCAACAGTCCGGGCGGCAGCGTGATGGCTTCCGAGGAAATTTATCGCGAGCTGCTGGCGCTGCGCGCCGCCGGGAAGCCGGTCGTCGTCTCGATGAGCACTTTGGCGGCCTCCGGTGGTTACTACATCTCGGCGCCCGCGGATGAGATCTGGGCCAGCCCGGCAACACTGACCGGCTCCATCGGTATCTTCGCCATCATCCCCACGATCGATAAGACGTTGGGAAAAGTCGGAGTGACGGTTGACGGAGTGGGGACCACACCGTTGGCGGGGCAGCTGCGTATCGATCGCCCGATGAGCGATGACTCGCGGGCACTGCTGCAGTCGCAGATCGGGCGCGGTTACGAAGAGTTTCTCTCACGCGTCTCCGCGGGCCGCAAGAAGACCCGCGAAGAGATCGATGCCATTGCACAGGGGCGCGTATGGGCGGGGACCGATGCCAAGCGGTTGGGGTTGGTTGACCAGCTCGGCTCGTTCGATGACGCGGTGAAATCGGCGGCGCGTCGCGCGAAGCTGACCGACTATCAGCTCGAATTCGTGGAACCAGAGCTGACCTGGGCGCAGCAGTTGGTGCTGCAGTTCAAGAGCAAGGCTGTGAAGACGGTGCTGTCTGCGGTTGTGGACGAGAAGACGGCCGCGTTGGCGCGGGTGGCGCAGAAGTTCGATCCGCTCACCCGCGAGATCGAGCGCCTCAGCCGGTTCACTGAGCGCAACAAGGTTTACGCGTACTGTTTCTGCGGCGTCGAGTAGCTGCCTACAGCGTCGACCAGTCCAGGATCACCTTTCCCGATTTCCCCGACCCCATGGTCTCGAACCCCTGCAGGTACTCCTGCACCGGGAAATGATGGGTGATGATGGGGTCGATGCTCAGCCCGCTCTGCAGGAGCGCTGACATCTTGTACCAGGTCTCGAACATCTCACGGCCGTAAATGCCCTTCAGGGTCAGGCCCTTGAAGATCACCTGGTTCCAGTCGATCGCGGTTTCGTCCGGCGGAATACCCAGGATGGCGATCGAGCCGCCGTGGTGCATGGTCCGGAGCATTTCACGGAAGGCGGTGGCATTGCCCGACATCTCGAGGCCGACGTCGAAGCCCTCCTGCATCTTGAGATCCTTCATGGTCTCATCCAACGACTCACGTGTGACATTCACCGCGCGCGTGGCCCCCAACTTGCGCGCGAGGTCGAGTCGATAGTCGTTTACGTCCGTGATGACCACATTGCGCGCTCCGACGAAGCGTGCGATCGCGACGGCCATGATGCCGATCGGGCCCGCGCCGGTGATCAACACATCCTCGCCCACCATGTTGAAGGCGAGGGCGGTGTGAGTGGCGTTACCGAATGGATCGAGAATCGAGGCGATGTCGTCGCGAATGGAGTCGGGCAGCTTGAACGCGTTGTCGGCCGGGATCGAAAGATACTCAGCGAACGCGCCCGGACGATTCACGCCGACACCAACCGTGTTACGGCACAGATGGCGGCGGCCCGCGCGACAGTTACGGCAATAGCCGCAGGTGATGTGGCCTTCGCCCGAGACGCGGTCGCCCGCCTTCAGGCCACGGACTTCGGAGCCGAGGTCCACGATCCGCCCGCAATACTCGTGGCCCACGGCCATCGGCACGGGAATCGTTTTCTGCGCCCAGGCATCCCACTTGTAGATGTGCATGTCGGTGCCGCAGATCGCCGTCTTGTCGATCTCGATGAGCACATCGTTCGGACCCACCTTGGGCTCGGGGACGTCATCGAGCCAGATACCGGGGGCTGCTTCTTTTTTGACCAGTGCTTTCATGTTGTTTGATCTTCTGCCTGGTTAGTGGACAACGCCGAGGTCACGGCCGACGGCCGTGAACGCTGCGATGGCGCGGTCCAACTGCTCTCGGGTGAGAGCCGCCGACATCTGTGTGCGGATGCGCGCCTGTCCCTTGGGTACGACCGGGAAAGAAAAGCCAATGACATAGATACCGCGTTGCAAAAGTTGATCGGCCATGCGGCTGGCCAGGGCGGCGTCGCCCAGCATCACCGGAATGATGGGGTGCTCGCCGGGTTTCAAGGTAAAGCCCGCGCCTTCCAGGCCCGCGCGGAAATGACGAGCGTTCTCGAACAGGCGCTCGCGCAGCTCAGGCGAATCATCGAGAAGGTCGAGCACCCGCAGGCTGACACCGGCGACGACCGGCGGGATGCTGTTGGAAAAGAGATAGGGGCGTGAGCGCTGGCGCAGCCACTCGACAATTTCCTTGCGCGAGGCAATGTAACCGCCGCTGGCGCCGCCGAGTGCCTTGCCGAGCGTGCCGGTGAGGATGTCGATCCGGTCCGCCACGCCGCAGTGCTCGGGCGTGCCGCGCCCCGTCGCTCCCATGAAGCCCGTGGAGTGCGAGTCATCCACCATCACCAGGGCGTCATATTTATCAGCGAGATCGCAGATGGCGCGCAGGTTCGCGATCGTGCCATCCATCGAGAACACGCCGTCGGTGGCGATGAGACGTGTGCGGGCGCCGGCCGCTTGCTTGAGACAGTTCTCGAGCTCCGCCATATCGTTGTTGGCATAGCGGTAGCGTTGCGCCTTGCAGAGGCGAATGCCGTCGATGATGCTCGCGTGGTTGAGCGCATCGGAGATGACGGCGTCGCTCTCATCGAGGAGGGTTTCGAACAGGCCGCCGTTCGCGTCGAAGCACGAAGAGTAGAGAATCGTGTCCTCTTTGCTCAGAAACAGACTCAGGCGGTCCTCGAGCTGCTTATGGACGCTCTGGGTGCCGCAGATGAAGCGCACCGATGCCATGCCGTAACCGAAGCGGTCGATCGCGCGGTGGGCCGCCTCCCGGATGGACGGATGGTTGGCGAGGCCCAGGTAGTTGTTAGCGCAAAGATTGACGACGTCCCGGTCGCCCGTGCGCACTACGCCTCCCTGCGGGCCCGCGAGCACGCGCTCGCTCTTGTACAGGCCCTGCTCTTTGAGGCCTTCCAGATCAGCGCGCAAGCGCTCGATGACAGCTTGTTTCATGGCTTCAATTATACTCGGCTCATGTCCGAAGATCGCACGGAAGAAGGCCCCGGAACTGCGCGCATCGATCGCTGGCTCTTTGGGGTGCGCCTGTTCAAATCCCGCTCCATGGCGACCCAGGCCGTTACGGGCGGCAAGGTGCATGTCAACGGCGACAGGGTGAAGCCCTCCCGTGAGGTTCGTGCCGGCGACGTGGTGACGTTCGTAAGGTCTTCTGTGGAGTTCGAATGCACGGTGCTCGCCATTCCCGCGCGGCGCGGGCCGGCGGCCGAGGCCGCCCGGTGTTATGTAGAAAGCCCGGCG
This sequence comes from Gammaproteobacteria bacterium, assembly GCA_028293725.1. The sequence goes on from JAQGOE010000113.1 coordinate 7,070, forward strand.
AGCGAGACCCGCCGCAAAGAATTCGCGCAGCGGATGAAGATCGCCTCAGGACTGACGCCGCGGCCCGACCAGCGCCCGGATAAGCACGGCCGGCAGGCTCTCCGGCGCCTGCGCGGTCGTGGTTGAACGCCCCGTTGGTCGCCGCAATACATGCTGCCAGGACCGCATCGGACTGAAGATGCCCGTCAGTGGGCGCCTCAGTGATGAGTAAATTCGCTACCCGTATTCCCGACCCAGGCTAACTCCATGACTCTGAGCGTTTTCGACATTTTCAAGGTCGGTATCGGGCCTTCGAGCTCTCACACCATGGGGCCGATGCGCGCTGCGCGTGAGTTCGCTCTCGGACTCGAGCGCGACGGCTTGCTGGCGCAGACCGAGCAGATTGCCGTGCGCCTTTACGGGTCCCTCGCCCTGACGGGTGCCGGTCACGGGACCGATCGCGCGGTCCTGGCGGGGCTCGAAGGTGCCGAGCCGGAGACCGTCGATCCGGACAGTATCGAACCGCTGTTGCAGCGCATCCGCTCCTCCGGCCGCATCAAACTCCTGGGCCGGCATGAGATCGCGTTCGATGAGCCCATGCAGTTGCTGTTCATGTATCACGAGCGCCTGCCGCGGCATTCGAATGGCATGCGCTTTACCGCCCTGGCGGGCGGCAAGGCCCTGGCGGGCGGCAAAGTATTGCGCGAGGAGGAGTACTACTCCATTGGCGGCGGGTTTGTCGTGCGCGGTGATGAAGTCGAGTCGCACGAGACGAGCGTGCATAAGCCGCCGCCGTATCCGTTTAACTCGGGCGACGAGTTGCTCGCGCGCGCGCGGGAGAACGGTCTGGAGCTCTTCGAGCTCGTGTTGGCGAACGAGCGTACCTGGGCGACTGACAAGGAAATTCGCGAGAAGATCCTGCACATCTGGGACGTCATGCAGGCGTGCGTGGAGCGTGGTTTCCGACAGACGGGCGTGTTGCCTGGTGTGTTGAAGGTTAGGCGTCGCGCACCGAAGCTTTACCGGGTGTTGACTGAGAGCACCGGGGATAAGTCGCTCGAGGTTATGGATTGGGTGAACGCTTATGCGCTTGCGGTGAACGAGGAGAATGCCGCCGGTGGGCGTGTCGTGACGGCGCCGACGAATGGCGCCGCAGGAATCGTCCCCGCGGTGCTGCATTTCTATCGGCGCTTCTACAAGGACTCGAGCGACGAGGGGGTTATCCGGTTCCTGCTGACCGCCGCGGCGATCGGCATGCTCTACAAGAAGAATGCGTCGATCTCGGGCGCCGAGATGGGTTGCATGGGTGAGGTTGGCGTCGCGTGCTCGATGGCGGCGGCAGGCCTCGTGTCGGCCTTGCATGGCACGAATGAGCAGATCGAGAACGCCGCCGAGATTGGTATGGAGCATAACCTCGGGCTCACCTGCGATCCGGTCGCGGGGCTCGTGCAGATCCCCTGCATCGAGCGCAACGCCATGGGATCGGTGAAGGCGATCAACGCCGCGCGCCTTGCCATGCGAGGCGATGGCACGCACAAGGTGTCGCTCGACCAGGTGATCGCGACCATGAAGCAGACGGGCGCGGACATGTCGACGATCTACAAGGAGACCTCGCAAGGGGGGCTCGCGGTGAACGTGCCGGAGTGCTGAGAGGTGCGGAGGGCGCGCTGCAACGCAGCAGCGCCTATGCGAACAGACTAAACAACCCCGACGGGGACGGCGGCGTCTCGTTCATTGAATCCAGCGCCAGGGTGGGCGCGATCGCCGACCACTGATCGGTGTCGAACGTAATGGTGCACAGTGCGGCTGTGGCCAAACCGCCGATCTCAGCGCGAGGCGCCAGCAGGTGCGCCACCTCCGAGATACCAGGGTTATGCCCAATAATCATCAGGTGGGAGACACGCGGTCCGATGGTTCGCGCGAGCTTCAGAATTTCCTGCACTCCGCCCAGATAGAGCGGCTCCTCGTAGCGGATGGTCCGCGGCAGTAAGGACAGCTCGTGCGCGAGGATCTCGGCCGTTTGCGCCGCTCGTCGCGCGGAACTGGTGATGATCAAATCGGGAACCAACTTCAATTCCGTGAGCCGGCGAGCCATCGACTCGGCCTCGCTGAGACCTCTCCGGTTCAATGGGCGGGCGAAATCGTCAACTTCAGGGTCCTTCCACTGCGCGTCAGCATGCCGCATCAGTGTCAGGCGCTTCACGTGGGTGCCTCCACCAGGACGCGACCGCGTTCCTCCCGCACCTTAAAGGTGCGAAGCGGCTCGTAAGCGGGAGGTGTGAGCGCCTCTCCCGTCCGGAGGCAGAAATGGGCACCATGCCGTGGGCATACGATCTGACAAGCTTCCACTTCGGCCTCTCCCAGCGGCTCGCCGTCGTGTGTGCAACGGTCTTCTACCGCGTAAACTTCCGCGCCGCAGCGTACGACAACGATAGGGATGCCGTCGACCTCGGCGGAGAGGGGGGCCGTCTCATTGACGGATTCACTGCCGCCGACATCGATCCACTCTGAGGTCATCGCTGCTTACAAATTCAGAACATACCGGTCTGAAGTCGGGCTGCTTCAGACATCATCGTCTGGTTCCACGGCGGATCGAACGTAAGCGAGACGAGCGCTTCGCGAACGGTGGGGATCCGCGTTACTTTGTCTTTCACATCTTCCACGAGCACATCGCCCATCCCGCAGCCCGGTGCGGTGAGGGTGATCTCAATCTCAACCGTGCGCGTCCCGTCCTCGTTCGCTTTCACCTCGCAACCATAAACGAGGCCGAGCTCCACGATGTTGATCGGGATCTCAGGATCGTAACAGGTGCGCATCTGGTCCCACGCGAGCTTGCGGACGTCCTCTTCCGTCGCATTGGGAGGTAATTCGGGCGCGCTCATCGGCTCTTTGCCGATGGCGTCGGCCAGCTCACCGGCAATCCGGAATAAGTTGCCCTCGATGTAGACCGTGAAACTGCCGCCGAGCGCCTGCGTGATGTAGCCGGCCTGGCCGGGCTTGAGATTCACTTCGACACCGGCAGGCACCATCACCGCGCGCACTTCGCGGTTTACGACAAAAGGCTCGTTTTCGTGCGTACGCATCTATTCAACTACTCCGTGGAGACGGTGCTCGCGCCCCGATCGAGCGCGGCATTCAAGGTGTGCCAGCACAGGCTGGCGCACTTCACCCGTGACGGGAACTCGCGCACTCCCTGGAGTGCCGCGAGCTTGCCCAACTCGGTGCCGGCCGGGGCATCCTGTTGTGTCAGGAGGGAGTGCACCTTTTCGAACAGCTCGCCAATCGCGGCCTTGTCCTTGCCCTTGACGGCTTCCGTCATGAGCGAGGCGGAAGCCGTGGAGATGGCGCAGCCCTTGCCTTCAAACTTCAGGTCAGCGATGCGGTCGCCATCCATTTTCACGAACACGGACAGGCGGTCGCCACACAGCGGATTGTGCCCGTCGGCCTGCGCATCGGCAGCGTCGAGCCGCCCGAAGTTCCGCGGGTGTTTGTTGTGATCCAGGATCACGTCGCGATATAGCTCTTTCAGGTCCATCAGCCGAATACCTCGCGCACTTTCTCGATTCCGGCGACGAGACTCGCGACGTCCCGCTCGGTGTTGTAGACACCGAACGTGGCGCGGGCGGTGGCCGGTATGCCGAAGAAAGTCATGACAGGCTGGGCGCAATGATGCCCCGTGCGCACCGCGACGCCCTCGGTGTCGAGGATCGTCCCGAGATCGTGGGGGTGAACGCCCTTCAACGTAAACGACAGCACTGCTGCTTTATGGGCTGCAGTGCCGATAATCTCAATACCCGGGATCCGCTCGAGCGCGCTCGTCGCGAGCTGCAGGAGCCTCTGTTCGTGAGCCGCGATTTTCTCGATGCCGAGGCCCTCGATGTAATCCATGGCGGCCGCCATGCCCACCGCGCCGGAAATGTTCGGCGTGCCGGCCTCGAACTTGTAGGGCAGCTCGTTATAAGTCGTCTTCTCGAACGATACCGACAGGATCATGTCGCCGCCGCCCTGCCACGGGGGCATGGCTTCGAGCAATTCCTCGCGACCGTAGAGAACACCGATGCCGGTGGGGCCGTAGATCTTGTGACTCGAGAAGGTATAGAAGTCGCAGCCCAGCGCGCGAACATCGACGGCAGTGTGCGGTACCGCCTGTGCTCCGTCGATCAACACCACCGCACCTTGCGCGTGGGCGGCGTCGATGATGCGCTTCACGGGGAGCACGGTGCCCAGAGCGTTCGAGACGTGGGCGACCGCGACCAACTTCGTGCGAGGGGAGAGCAGCTTCAGAAACTCGTCGAACACGAGTTCGCCACGACGGTCGATGGGCGCCACCTTCAAGGTGCAGCCGGTCTGCTCACAGACCATCTGCCAGGGGACGATGTTGGCGTGATGCTCGAGCGCGGTGATGAGGATCTCGTCGCCCGCTTTGAAGCGGGGGCGGGCATAGGATTGCGCGACGAGATTGATGCCTTCGGTCGTGCCACGGACGAAGATGATCTCTTTCGTGGAACGGGCATTGATAAAGCGCCTGACGCGCTCTCGGGCACCCTCGAACGCTTCGGTGGCGGCCTGGCTCAGCGCATGCACGCCGCGATGGACGTTGGCGTGCGAATGGGTCTCGTACTCTTCGACGGCTCGCAATACCGGCAGCGCTCGCTGAGAGGAGGCGCCACTATCGAGATAAACGAGCGGACGACCGTTGATCATGCGCTCGAGAATGGGGAAGTCCTTGCGGACGCGCTCGACATCGAGCGCCGGTACGGTTTCGGGGTGGACCTTGGGTGCGATGGCCGCCATTACAGGAGCTCCTTCAAAGCGGCGGCTTCTTGCATCTGTCCAGCGAGGCTGCGCTCGATCTGCCGCCGCAGTTCGGGCACTTCGATTTTCGACACCACGTCTTCGAGGAACGCCCATTTCAGCAGGCGTTGCGCCGTGGCCGCGTCGATTCCACGCGACAGGAGATAGAACAACATGTTGTCGTCGAGTTTTCCGGCCGTTGCGCCGTGGGCGCAGCGGACGTCATCGGTGTAGATCTCGAGCTGCGGGCGGACATCGATCTCGGCATCGGGTCCGGCGAGCAGGCCGCGGAGAGACTGTTGCGAGTCGGTGCCCTGAGCGTCCTTACGGACCACGACCATTCCGTTGAAGGCGACTCGGGCGCGACCGGCGGCGATGCCACGAAATGTTTGCGTCGAATGCGCGCGGGGCGCTACGTGCTCGACGAGAACGAAGGCGTCCTGGATCTGCTGGCGGTCGCCTAGCGAGGCCATGGAGATCGAAGCGTCGGCCCGCTCGCCCGCGAGTTGCACGTTGATGGTCGAGCGCGCGGAGAGGCCGCCGACGTTCACGCAGTGGAGCTTATAGATCGCGTCTTGAGCAAGGATGGCCGATAGGGTGTTGAACCAAACGGCTTTGGCACCTGATTCCTGAACAAGGTAGTGATTAACCGTGGCGCCGCGGGCGATGTCGACGCGGACCGAGGCGTTCACGAAGTTAGCGCCGGTGCCGACGCTTACGTGGCGCTCGATCAGTCCAACTCGCGCGCCGGCTTCAACATGCAATTCGACGCGGGGGTAGGAGGAGGCCGTTTGCGACTCGACCTGAGCGACGAACACGAGCTCGATGCAGGTCGGGCAGTCGGTGCCGGGGGCCACGCGGATCGAGGCGCCATCGGTGGCGAAGGCGTCGTTGAGAAGGGCGAAGCGGGCGTCTTTCGAAGGCATGGGGGCTATGGACCCTGCAGTCCGCGAGTCGTGCAACGACGTGACCGTTATGCCGGTCTTTCCAATCGGCGACGACAACGCCGGGGCAAACACGCCGTCGACGAATACATACCGCGCGTACCCTTCAACGGCAGCCGGCAGATCCGCCAACGTTACGCTGGGCGAGGAGCCCGTCGTTGCGGCGCCCGCGCCGACGCGCGGCGCAAACCGCACCTTATCCAGCGGCCGCAGGTTCGCATACTTCCAATTCTCATCGCGCGTCGTCGGCAGCCCTTCGGCGGCGAGAGTGTCGATCGCACTCCGCCGGCGCTCCCGGCTGACAACGTCAGCGGGTAGCGACGCCGCCGCCGCCGCGTGCTCCTCCGCGATACGTGTTGCAAGCGATGAGGCCATTACGCCGCCTCTTCGCTGATCCAGTCGTAGCCGCGCTTCTCGAGCTCATGCGCGAGCGACTTGTCACCGCTGCGGGCGATACGTCCCCGCACCAGGACGTGGACGAAGTCGGGAACGATGTAATCGAGCAGCCGCTGATAGTGCGTCACGAGAACCACCGACCGCTCCGGTGAGCGCAGGGTGTTCACGCCGTTCGCCACGACCTTCAGGGCGTCGATGTCGAGTCCGGAATCCGTCTCGTCGAGAATCGCGAGACGCGGCTCGAGCATGAGCATCTGCAGAACCTCGTTGCGCTTTTTCTCGCCGCCGGAGAAACCCTCGTTCACGCCACGGGAGAGGAAGGCCTCGTCCATGTGCATGACCTTCATCTTCTCGCGTACGAGAGTGAGGAATTCAAACGCATCCACTTCGGGCAGGCCGCGATGCTTGCGCGCCGCGTTGAGCGCGGCCTTCAGCAGATACACGTTGTTCACGCCCGGGATCTCGACCGGGTACTGGAACCCAAGAAACACTCCCTCGTGGGCGCGCTCTTCCGGCGCGAGGGCCAGCAGGTCACGGTCGCCGAAAGTAACTTTGCCACCGGTGATCTCATAGCCCGGGCGACCCGCGAGGGCGTAGGCGAGGGTGCTCTTCCCGGAGCCGTTCGGCCCCATGATCGCGTGCACCTCGCCGGCGTTCACTTCGAGGTCGAGCCCGTTCACGATCTTCTTGCCGTCGACGCTGACCTGCAAACTTTCTATCTTCAACATGGCGATTTTCGACATGATCAGCCCACCGCACCTTCGAGGCTCACCGCGAGCAAGGCCTGCGCCTCCACGGCAAACTCCATCGGCAGCTCCTTGAACACCGACTTGCAGAAGCCGCTCACAATCATATTCACCGCATCCTCTTGAGAAACGCCGCGTTGCAGGCAGTAGAAAAGCTGGTCGTCGCTGATTTTCGAGGTGCTCGCCTCGTGCTCCACCGTCGCCGACGGGTTCTTCACTTCGACGTACGGGAAGGTGTGGGCACCGCACTTTCCGCCCATCAGCAGTGAGTCACACTGTGTGAAGTTACGGGCGCCGTGGGCGCTCGGCAGCATCTTCACCAGTCCGCGATAGGTATTCTGGCCGTGACCGGCCGAGATGCCCTTCGAGACGATCGTGCTGCGCGTGTTGGGACCGATGTGAATCATCTTCGTGCCGGTGTCGGCCTGCTGGTAATTGTTCACCGTCGCCACGGAGTAGAACTCGCCGATCGAGCCCTCGCCCCGCAGTACACAACTCGGGTACTTCCAGGTAATCGCCGAGCCCGTCTCGACCTGGGTCCAGGAGATGTGCGAGTTGCGGCCACGGCATTCGCCGCGCTTCGTGACGAAGTTGTAGATGCCGCCCACGCCATTCGCATCACCCGGGTACCAGTTCTGCACCGTTGAGTACTTGATGTGGGCGTCATCGAGAGCCACAAGCTCCACGACCGCCGCGTGCAGCTGATTCTCGTCGCGCATGGGAGCGGTGCAGCCCTCGAGATAGCTCACATGGCTGCCGGCGTCCGCAATGATGAGGGTTCGCTCGAACTGCCCCGTCTTGGCGGCGTTTATGCGGAAATAGGTCGACAGCTCCATCGGGCAACGCACGCCCTTGGGCACGTAGACGAAGGAGCCGTCCGTGAAGACCGCCGAGTTGAGGGCGGCGAAGAAATTATCCGACTGCGGCACGACGGTACCGAGGTATTGCTCGATCAACTCGGGATGCTTCTGCACAGCCTCGGAGAACGGGCAGAAAATCACACCGGCAGCGTAGAGCCGTTCCTTGAACGTCGTCGCGACCGAGACACTGTCGAATACCGCATCCACAGCCACGCCGGCGAGCCGTGCGCGCTCGTGGAGAGGGACCCCTAGCTTCGCGTAAGTTTCCAGCAGCTTCGGGTCGACCTCTTCGAGGCTCTTCGGACCGTCCGTCTTGGCGCGCGGCGAGGAGTAGTAAGAGATCGCCTGGTAATCGATCGGGGCGACCTTCACGTGAGCCCAATGCGGCTCATCCATCTCCAGCCAATGGCGCAGCGCCTTGAGCCGCCACTCCGTCAGGAAGGCGGGCTCGTTCTTTTTCCGCGAGATGAGGCGTACGACGCTCTCATCCAACCCGGGCGGGACGGTGTCCGACTCGATATCGGTCACGAAGCCATGCTGGTAGCCGCGTGCGATCAGACTTTCTAACTGTTTGGCGGATTCGCTCATAAGGTATGTCGAGACAGTAATTCGGTGATCACGACCGGACCGGCATGCGCGGCGTGGCTAGCTTCACTTCGCGCTCGAGCGTCGGCAGGCGCACTTGCGAGGAGTCGATGCCGGCCAACTGCGCCAGGCTGATGTCGTGTAGAGAACGGCGAATGGCGAGGTTCAGGCGTTGCCAGACGCGGCCGACGCGGCAGGTTTCCTCGATTTCGCAATGACCCTGGCCGGCTGCGCAGTCGGTCAGGGCTACCGGGCCCTCCAGGGCGTCGAGGATCGCCGCCGCGCTGATCTGCGTGGCGGGCCTCGCAAGCTGGTAGCCACCGTGGAGCCCCCGCGTGGAAATCACGAGGTTCGCCCGCTGGAGCTGTTTAAGCAGCTTGCTCACGGTCGGTGCCGCGATCCGCGTCTGCTCCGCGAGCGAGGTAGCGGTCTGCACGCGCTCTGGCTGCTCTGCGAGCGTGGCCAGAACGACGGTAGCGTAATCGGTGAGCCGGCTAATGCGCAGCATGGCGTAGGGGGGCTAATGGGGGTTTCTTGAAACTAGGACTATTTTAGTACTAATTGCACCGAGAACCAAGCGGGGGCCTGGAGGCGGCCCTCGGGAACTGTTTCCCAACCGTGGCGACTAAGCTACACCTGGCCGGCTGGCGAGCCCTGCGAGCAGGGGATATTCATCAGTAAATCGTAAGACATACCTAGGGAATCGAGGGGGACCATCGCATCGTTAGTTTGGTATTCTTGCCGCCGCGAAATTCGCCCAAGAACGGTGGGCCGCCCGCGACAGGTACAAATTGCCGCTCGCGGACGCGCCCGGCCCACTCATGCTGGAGGATCTGACGATGAACCGTACCGAGCTCGCACGCATCGCCAACGCGATGGTCGCGAAGAATAAAGGCATCCTGGCGGCGGACGAAAGCACGGGCACCATCAAAAAACGCTTCGATGCCATCAAGCTCGATTCCACCGAAGAGCATCGCCGCCTGTACCGCGAAATGTTGTTTACGGCGCCCGGGGCTGCCGACTCCATCAGCGGCGTCATTCTTTATGATGAGACCATCCGGCAGAAAACCAAGGATGGCACGCCGTTCCCGGAATACCTGACCAAGCTGGGCATTATCCCTGGCATCAAAGTCGACCTCGGCGCGAAGCCGCTGGCCGGCTTCCCGAACGAGACCATCACTGAAGGTCTCGACGGACTGCGCGAGCGCTTCGTGGAGTACTTCAAGCTCGGAGCCCGCTTCGCGAAGTGGCGCGCCGTCATCGACATCGGTGATGGCATTCCGACACCGTTCGCGATCGAGGCGAATGCGCACGCGCTGGCGCGTTATGCGGCCCTCGCGCAGGAAAATGGCATCGTCCCCATCGTCGAGCCGGAAGTGCTCATGGACGGAGGACACTCGATCGAGCGTTGTGAGGAAGTGACGGACGCTACGCTGAAAGCGGTGTTCGACGCTCTCGCCGATCATAAAATCTATCTCGAGGGCATGATCCTGAAGCCCAACATGATCATCTCCGGAAAGAAGGCCACGAATCGGGCCCCTCCGCAGGTGGTCGCCGAATCCACGGTGCGCTGTCTGAAGCGCCACGTGCCGCCCGCGGTCCCTGGCATCGCCTTTCTGTCGGGCGGACAGTCGTCCACCGAGGCGACGCTGCATCTTTCTCTGATGAATAAGCTGGGTCCGCTGCCCTGGAATCTGACGTTCAGCTACGGCAGGGCGCTGCAAGACACCGCGCTAAAGGCGTGGGGCGGTACTCCCGCCAACTTCGCGGCCGGGCAGAACGAGTTCGCCAGGCGTGCCAAGCTCAACGGCCTGGCGACGACGGGACGCTACTCCGCCGATCAGGAGACGCAGGCTGCCTGAGGCAGCCTCGAACACGTGACAAGCTCCGAACCCCCCAATCCCGCGTCCCCGGGGTCGCCCGATGATGCGGTGGTCGCCGTGCGCGACGTGCATTACGCCGTCGACAATCGGCCCATATTCTCCGGGGTGAGCCTGATTGCGCGCCGTGGCCGGATCACGGCCATCATGGGGCCGAGCGGCACCGGCAAGACCACGCTGCTGAAGCTCATCACGGCGCAGATCCAACCCGACCAGGGCCAGGTGCTGGTGTTTGGTCAGGATCTCGCGCGGTTGCAGAGCCACGAAACCTACGCCGTCCGCAAGCGCATGGGCATGTTGTTTCAAAACGGCGCGCTGCTAACGGACATGAACGTGTTCGAGAATGTCGCGTTTCCCGTGCGCGAGCACACCGACCTGCCCGAGCCCCTCGTGCGCCTGCTGGTGCTGGCAAAGCTGGAGGCGGTTGGCTTGCGCGGTGCGGCCGAGCTGATGCCCGCCGAGCTTTCCGGCGGCATGGCGCGCCGCGTGGCATTGGCACGCGCGATCGTCATGGACCCCGAAGTTCTCATCTACGACGAGCCGTTCGTCGGTCTCGATCCGATCTCGCTCGGCTTCATCCTGCGACTCATCAAACAGATGAATGTCGCGTTGGGTATTACCAGCATCGTGGTCTCGCACGATGTACAGGAGCTATCATCGATCGCGGATGAAAGTTACCTGTTGTCGGATGGTAAGGTAGAGGCCTCCGGAACACCGAAGGAGTTGCTGGCAAGCGGCAATCCGGCCGTGCGCCAGTTCATGACCGGCAGCGCGGAAGGACCGGTGCGCTTCCAGTATCCAGCGCCTGACTACACAACGCAGCTGCTCTCGGTGGAGGAAAGTTGAGCAACGGAAAGCACCACGACATCCTGTTGCAGGGTGTGCGCAAGTTCGGCTCGAGCGCGGTCTTTCTGGTGCAGCTTCTCGTTCAATGCGTGCCGGCGTTCGCACGTCCGCGGCTGATCGTCTACCAGGTCTACAACACCGGGGCCCGCTCGCTGATCATCATCATGCTCGCGGGCCTGTTCGTCGGCATGGTGCTGGCCCTGCAGGGCTACAACCTGTTGCAGCGATTCGGCTCCGCGGAGGCGCTGGGCTCCGCCGCTGCGATCGGCCTGTTGAAGGAACTGGGTCCCGTGGTGACGGCGCTGTTGTTTGCCGGCCGCGCCGGCACCGCGCTCACGTCCGAAATCGGCCTCATGCGCGCCACGGACCAGCTGGTGGCGATGGAAATCATGGCGGTCGATCCGTTGCGTTACGTTGCCGCGCCGCGCTTCATCGGTGGGGTGATCGCGATGCCGCTGCTCGCGGCGATCTTCAGTGTCGTCGGCTTGTATGGCGCACAGCTCGTGGGCGTGCAGTTCCTGGGAGTCGACCAGGGTGCGTTCTGGTCGCAAATGCAGGGTGCCGTCAGTTGGCATGACGTCAACCAGGGCTTCGTCAAAAGTATTGTTTTCGGGGTGGCCACCAGTCTCATCGCGGTGAACGAGGGATACCACGCCGAGCCTACCGCCGCCGGAGTGGGTCTCGCCACGACACGCACCGTGGTTGCTTCGTCCGTGCTCACGCTGTTGCTGGACTACGTCCTGACCGCGGCGTTCTTGTAAGAGGATCGTTACATGCAATCGAATCGCACCCTCGAGCTCGGCACCGGGTTGTTCGTGCTGCTGGGCTTTGTGGCCCTGTTCTTCCTGGCCACCCAACTGCCCTCGGCCGGCTTGAAGTTGAGCACCGCCAAGCGCGGCTATCACGTCACCGCCAATTTCGACAATATCGGGGATCTCAAGGTGGGCTCACCCGTTACCATGTCAGGCGTGAGCGTTGGCGAGGTGGAATCGATCCGCTTCGACTCGAAGGTCTACCAGGCGGTGGTGGGGTTGCGGATCGACCCGCAGTACAACAGTATTCCGGACGACAGCTTCGCCAGCATCCAGACACAGGGGTTACTCGGAGGGAAGTATGTCGGATTGAGCCCCGGTGGCTCCGACACTTACCTGAAGAACGGTGCCCATATCGACCAGACGCAGTCGGCTATTGTGCTCGAGAGCCTCATCAACAAGTTGTTCGCGAACTTCGCCAGCAAAGCGGGCGGTGGCGACAGTCAGAGTCCGAGCCCGAGTCAGAGCCCGCCGGCTGACGCGACGCCCAAGAAACAGGAGTCCAAGAAATGAGCATTGCATCGCGGCGCCTGGGCGCCATCCTGCTGACCGCCGCTGTGTCGGCGTCCGGTGCGCCACTGCTCTACGCGCAGGCGCCAGCGGCCCCGGCAGCGGCCGCTTCGCAGAGTGCGCTCGGCCCATCGGATGTTGTGAAGACGGCCGCTGAAGGGATGCTCCATGACCTCGACGCTAACCGCGCCGAATACAAAAAGGACCCCGCGAAGGTCAACGCGCTCGTCGACAAGTACCTGTTGCCGAACTTCGATGTCGAGACCTCCGCTCGTGCCGTTCTGGGCCTGCACTGGCGGACGGCCACACCGGAGCAGCGCAAGCGCTTCGTCGATGCGTTCTATCACTCGCTCCTCAGTAACTACGGCGCTGCATTGAGCGAGTTCACGTCGGACAAATTGAAGATCTACCCGACGAATGTTGATCCGGGCGCTGACCGCGCCACCGTACGCACGGAGGTAAAGCGCGACAACGGCGATCGCATCGCCGTGAACTACTCGATGCGTAAGACCCCGCAGGGTTGGAAGGCTGTTGATGTGAACATCGATGGCATCAGCTACGTGAAGAGTTACCACGACGATTTCGGTGCACAGATCGATCAGCAGGGCATAGATGCCGTGATCTCGCGACTTGAGAAGGGCGAGAAGCCGGGCGAAATCAGCAAGACCACGGCCGGCGGGAAGGCGTCGTCATGAGCACGGTGCTGACTCGATCTCGGTCTCGGGCGCCAGCGCCGGACCGATCCTCGGGCTCGACGGCGTTCGAGATCGTCGCCGGGGATGATGGCCGCTCGCACGTGCGCGGCTCTCTGACATTCGTGACCGCGCGCCGAGCGAGAGAGGAAGGCTTGAACAAGTTCAGGGGATGCGCCGCACGCTCCTGCGAGGTCGATTGCAGCGGCATCACAGCTTCAGACAGTGCCGGCTTGACGGTGCTGCTCGACTGGCTGGCCCGGGCGAAACGGGATGGTCGGTCGTTGCGTTACGTGAATCTGCCGGCAGGCCTGCTCGCGATCGCAAAGATCAGCGAAGTCGCCGAGCTGCTGCAAACGGGGGTCTGAGACCCCCGTCTCGACGCGCCGTCACTTGGGCGGAGGCGCCGACTCCGTTTCTTCCTTGGTAGCCTCATCCAACAGCTTGTCGGCGTCGCTTTCATTGCTGTTGTCGGGCGACTGCCCGCCGCTCGACAGGAAGTCGCGTCGCTGCAGGTACGCGTTCTTCATGAACAGGTACGGGTCGTAGGCGCTGTCCAACGTCGCGTCCAGGCTCAACAGGCGATAGCGCGCATCGAGAAGATTCAGGCCCCACAACCCGTAGTGGACCTCCCAGTAGTGGGTGATGTAGTTCGCCGGATTCCCGTACGAAGACGGAATCCTTGCCAGGCCGTCACGTACGTCGGACGGCCCCAGAAACGGGATGACCACGTAAGGGCCTTTTCCGGCGCCCCACTGAGCCAGCGTCAGTCCCAAGTCGTTGGTGTTCTTCTGCAGACCCGCTGACGAGGCTGGATCCAGCACGCCGCCTATCCCTAAGGTCGAATTCATCAGCAGGCGGCCGGTGTCTTTGCCGGCCAGCGTGAATTTCGCCTGCAGCAGGTCGTTCACAATGACGAGCGGGTATTGCAGGTTGTCGAAGAAGTTACTGACACCGGTGCGGAAGAAGTCCGGCGTGACTTTCTGGTAGCCACGCGCAAGGGGCCTCAAAACAGCCTTGTCGACCTTGTCATTGAACTTGTAGGTGGTGCGATTCATGCGCTCCCAGGGATCGCGGGGATCCTTCTTGGCAGGTGGCGCGGCACAGCCCAACAAGGTGAGCAGCAATAAGGACGCGGCGGTGACCCGGAGTGTTGTCTGCATGGGGAGGTAAGCGACCTGAAGGAGCTGAAAGGGATTGTAGCAGCCGCGGCCGGGCGCGGGCTTGTACGCGTGAGCTGCTGCGTATCTTACGGCCCGACGATGCTGGTTTTGCGTAATTTCGCCATCGCGAGGTACTCGCGCACCTCGTCCAGGCGTGCCTGGTAGCGCTGCCGCTGGATCGAGCTCAGGTTGGGGGCCTGCAGGGCGAGTTGATATTGGGTGGCGGCCAGCGGCAGATTGCCCCCGGAGAGCTGATATTCACCCATGTAGTAATAGGCGTCACCCGCATCCCCAGCGGCGCTGGCCGCGTTGGCGGTGAGTCGGATCTGCTCGGGTGTCGGCGGCACGTTGTTGAAAAGATCCAGCAACACAGCGTGTGCTTCTTTCGCATTGCCGGCCGCGATGAGCGATTCGGCATAGCGCACCGTCACGGGAACATTGCGCGGGAATAATTTCACCGCGTGTTTAAATGTGCCCAGGGCGTCGTTCGTCTGCCCGGCCTTGACCTCCGCCTGTCCCAGCGCGGAGTGCAGCATGATGAGGCCCTCGTGCTCCTTGGTGAGCTCGAAAAGAATCTTCTCGGCTTCGACGGACCTGTTGTCCGCCATCAGCGCCAGGGCCTCCCCGTAGCGGGTGGCCATGTCGTTCGGAGTTTTCGTGAGCCTCTGCGCGTAGACCTTCTCGATGTCAGTGTCACCGGGCGCCGTCAACACTCGAACACGCTCGCGGACGAGCGCGTAGCTCAGTGAGTCCTTCGCCTTGCGCGGCGGGAACTGCGCCGCGCGGCTGCGGGCTTCCGCGATACGATCTGTCGTCACCGGGTGGTCGACCAGCATCTGCGGGATGTAAGTCGCGGCGAGGCCTTCCTGCCTGGAGAGAACCTCGAAGAAATTACCCATGGCCTGCGTGTCGAACCCGGCGCCCGCGAGATAGCCGATGCCGACGCGGTCGGCTTCCGACTCTTCGTCACGCGTGAAATTGATCTGCTGTTGAACGGCGAGGCCCTGCGCGGCAGCGATGCCGCCTTCGACAGCCTGCCCGCCGCCGTGACCCACGGCGCCGATCAGAATGGCGGCCAGCATGGCGGCCATCGTCGTAATGGATTGGCGACTCTGCGCTTGGATAGATCGGGCGATATGGTGTTGGGTGACGTGCGCGATCTCGTGGCCCAGGACGCTCGCCAACTCCGACTCGCTGTTGGTAGCGAGGATGAGGCCGTAGTTGATGAAGACGAAGCCGCCGGGTACTGCGAACGCGTTGATGACAGAGTCCTTCACTACGAAGAACTGGAAGCCCTGTGCGCCGTCCGGACTCTGCGCGGCGAGGCGGTCGCCGATCGAATTCACGTACTCGCTGAGCTCAGGGTCTTCGAGGAGGGCGTTCTGATCGCGCAGCTGCTGCACGATCATGTAGCCGAGCTGGCGCTCGTCCTCATGCGAAATGATGGCGGCTTCCGGGCTGCCGAGGTCGGGCAGGCCGTTCGCCACACCCCCCGGCGAGTCGCCACTCAGGGGTACCTGCGGCGCGGCGGCATCGAGCTGCGTTTGAGGGGGCGGCTTAACAGGCTCAACCGCCGCGGCAACCGTCGTGAAGAGGGCGCCGGCGATCAGCAGCAGCAGAATTGGACGATGCATGGTTCGCATTCGACCGTGGCTTCCAGGCTCAGTTTCCCTACGTTTACAGAAACTTACAAAACAGACGATTACAGGATATCCGACGCGTAGTCGGCGAGTCGCGAGCGCTCGCCCCGGACCAGCGTAATGTGCCCCGAATGGGGCCAGCCGCGAAAGCGGTTCACGGCATAGGTCAGGCCCGAGGTCATCTCCGAGAGGTAGGGCGTATCGATCTGGGCGATATTACCCAGACACGCCAGTTTCGTCCCGGGACCCGCGCGCGTAATCAGGGCCTTCATCTGCTTCGGGGTGAGATTCTGCGCCTCATCCAGGATGAGGTACCGGTTGAGGAATGTACGCCCGCGCATGAAGTTCAGGGAGCGGATTTTGATGCGGTTGCGGAGCAGGTCATTGGTGGCCGCCCGGCCCCAGTTACCGCCTTCCTGCGTGCCGGTGAGCACTTCCAGGTTGTCCATGAGGGCTCCCATCCAGGGCTCCATCTTTTCCTCTTCGGTTCCCGGCAGGAACCCGATGTCCTCGCCGAGCGGAATGGTCACGCGGGTCATGATGATTTCGACGAAGCGGTTCGTCTCCAGCGTCTGCATGAGGCCGGCCGCCAGGGCGAGCAGCGTCTTACCCGTCCCCGCGGGACCCAGGATGGTTACAAAATCGATCTCGGGATCCATGAGGAGGTTGAGCGCGAAGTTCTGCTCGCGGTTACGCCCTGTGATGCCCCAGAGGTTGTGCCGCTCGCTGCGGTAATCCCGCAGCAGCTCGATGGTCGCCGTGTCGCCGCCGATCTTGCGGACGATGCCCTCGATTCCTTCGGGACTGTCCTCGTAAACGCCCTGGTTCGGTTGCCACTCGCGCACGGCCGGGCCCGAAATTTCGTAGAAAGTCCGGTTGCCTTCCTTCCAGGAGCGCATGTCCTTGCCGTGCTTTTCCCAGAAGTCAGCGGGCAGAGCGGTCATGCCGCTGTACAGGACGTCCGTATCCTCGAGCGTCTTGTCGCTGTAGTAATCCTCTGCGTGTACACCGAGTACCGCAGCCTTGATGCGCAGGTTGATATCTTTCGAGACGAGAATCACACGGACATCGTGTTGCTCGTTCTGCAGGGCGAGGGTCTGCCCGAGGATCGCATTGTCGTTGCCGGTGCCTGGCAGGCTGTCCGGCAGGACGTTCGCCAGCTGGCGTGTCTGAAAGTACAACCGGCCGGTGGAGGGCTTCTGCCCGTGGTTGCCGGAGAATTCGTTCGGCAGCGGCAGGCCGCGATCGATCTGCTCCTTGGTCGCATCGCGCATCATGTCGTCGAGGAAGCGGCTCACCTGCCGCACATTGCGGCTGGCTTCCGACAAGCCCTTTTTGTGGGCATCGAGTTCCTCGAGCACGATCATCGGGATGTAGACGTCATGCTCTTCGAAACGGAAGATGGAGGTCGGATCGTGCATGAGCACGTTCGTGTCGAGCACGAATAATCGGTGGCCGTCACGGGGTCTGGTTTTCATGTCTCGCGGTTCGCTGGACGCTGCCCCACCTGGGCCTGGATCAGAGAGACTTCGCCGCTTCAAGTACTTCCTCCGCGTGACCAGGGACTTTCACCTTGCGCCACTCTTGTCGGAGCACGCCCTTACCGTCCAGGAGGAAGGTGCTGCGCTCGATGCCAATATATTTCTTACCGTAAAGACTCTTCTCTTTGATGACATCGAAGAGCTTACAGAGCTGTTCGTCCGTATCGCTCAGCAACGGAAAAGGCAACTTCTCCTTCTCCGTGAACTTCGCGTGCGACGCTACGCTGTCGCGTGAGACTCCGACGATCTGCGTGCCTGCCTTGCGGAATGCCGCGGCCAGGTCGCGAAAGTCCTGACTCTCGCGCGTGCAGCCGGAGGTCATGTCCTTGGGGTAGAAGTAGATCACCAGCTTCTTCCCGGCCGCATCCTTGAGGCGCCATTTCTCGCCGCCCGTTGCGAGAGTCGTAAAATCGGACACCTTGGCGCCCGTTTTGAGGGGGTTCGTCAGGACTTCACCGGTTCGAGAATCGCATCCAGGTTCAGCGAGTCGCAGAACTCCATGAATTCCTCGCGCAGATGCGCGACATGGATACGGCTCGGCACGTTGACGATCATCTGCACGGAAAACATCGGAGCGCCGGTATGCGCGGCCGGATAGCTCCGCGTGGACACCTCCGCAATATCTATACCGCGGCTCGAGAAAAAGCCCGAGAGTCCGGACACGATTCCACCCTGGTCGAGGCACACCACATCGATCGAGTACGGCAGCATGTCCGTCCGCGGCGAGCGGGGCTCGGTACGCTTCAGGTGCACGCTCAGGCCGTTCGTTTCGGCGAGGCGCTTCAACTCGGTTTCGAGCTTGGCGAGCGCGTGCCAGTTTCCCGAGACGAGCAGCAACATCGCGAATTCCGTGCCGAGGCTGGCCATGCGGCTTTCGCTGATGTTTCCGCCGCACTCGCTGATCACGCGGGTCAGCTCATGGACCATCCCAGTGCGGTCGCTGCCGATCGCCGAAACGGCCAAGTGCTGCTTCATCTGTGCGTTGACGGTGGAATTCCTTATATTCGCGCGAAGTGTACC
>JAQGOE010000117.1 GCA_028293725.1 Gammaproteobacteria bacterium
CAGAGAACGATCGTAATCCCGTGGTAGACGGGGAGATGAAGCTTACCGTTCCGAAATAACGCTGGGCAGATCTGCTGAAGTGTCGAGACCCGCCGCTCTTGCGGCCAAGTGCGGCAACATCGGAGCCGCGGAACGAGCATACGCGTGAGTTTGAAGTTAGGGAACCGTGTAGAAATTCCGGCCGCCGGCGATCGACATCCCTACTCGACAACAACGGTCACGATCATTCGCGGGTGAATGGAGCACGTACAATGATAGGTGCCGGGCTTGTCGAACGTGAACGTGATGCTCTCGCCCGCGTCAACGGCTGATCGAGGCGGACAGCAGTCGCTGCGCAGGGTGTGCGACTCATCGCCGGTGTTCGTCCACGTAAGGACGGCGCCTGCCTTGATCGTTAGGAACATCGCCATGATCAATACCTCCTCGATCACAGGAGCGGAAGACCCGATCGAAGCCGGGCATTCGGCGTTCGCGACCGTACCTGGGGCGGTGGATCCGCTAGGGATAAGACTCTGGAGAACACCGGTTTATTCCCATTGCGCGATGGAAAGTTGCGGTCCCTGAACCGAACCCGGCCTCGTGCATCCGGCATGCACGAGGCCGGCAAACGCGGCTAAATGATCACGACCCCAAACTCCTTTGGCTATGGACCCAGGTCGATGCGGCCGTAGGCGCCGCCGGCTTCGCCATTGGGACCCGCCGCGTAGAACAGCGTGGTGCCAGGCTGACTCAGCGCATCGTTGCCGAAGGCGATGCCCCACAATCCATCCAGGGTGATCGCGGCTCCCGTGGAGTCGCTCAGCGTGCCTGCGAAGCTACCCGTGCCCGGGTCGTAGGCGTTGATCGTGCCGTCACCGAAGTTACCGACGAGGAGCATGTTGCTGAAGGTGCCGAAACCTGTGGCCGGCGCCAGCGCCAGGCCCCACGGGGCGTTCAGCTTGCCGTTGGTCGTGTCGGCCGGGATGAGCTGCTTCAGGAACTTCCCGTTGGTATCGTACACGTCGACGACACCCATTCCCTTGCCCGCGCCGTTGTCGTGGCCATCGCCCGAGGGTGCATAGGCAACGAAGATCTGCGTCGTGCCACCTGCTCCGGTGATCGCCTGGATGCCGAATACAGCATATCCGGTCGGGAGCGTCAGATCGGTGAATGTGAAACTCGTCGCGGACGGCACCTGCTTCTGGAAGTGGGTATCGAACACATCGATCTTGTTGTTATGGAAGTCGGCGGCATAAAGGAAATTGCCACTGCCGTTGTTCGCGATCGCCAGGCCCTTATACACGGCGTTGTCCGCGGCCACGTATTTGACCACGGCTACTGCGGAGCTGGTGGCGGGCCACCCGGCAATCATGCCATCCTCGCCATCGTATATGAATGATGCCGGCATCGGCGTCGAGCCACCCGTGGGCGTTACCATAAAGTCGGTCGAGCTGCCGTTGAATACGATGCCCGTTGGGTTGAAGGGCACATTACCGGCGGTCCCGAAAGTCACGACCAGCGGGCCACCCTGGATAGCACCGTTGCCGTCGTACAGGGTCGAGCTGCCAGTCCCATCGCCGTTGTTGGCGGTCCATACGGGGGCGCCCGGTGCAAAGACGATGCCCCAGGCATTCACCAGGTGCGGATCCACGATTGCGGAGCCAACAGCCGTATTCGACACGAGCAGCTTCGACTTGAAGGTGCTGGCCGTAGGGGGTGGCGCGCCGTTGACAGTCAGGATGGCCATTCCCGAGTAGGAAGCACTACCGGCTCCTCCGTAACCGCTGCTCGAACCGGTGCTGCAAGTCAACGTATAAGTGGTGGTGGCAGTGGGCGTGACGGCCTGGGTACCGCTCGCATTCTGACTCCCGGTCCAACCGCCGCTGGCGGTGCAATTGCCGAGGCCGCCGGTGTTCGACCATGTCAGTGTTGCACTCTGGCCGGTCGTAATGGTTGTCGGCTGGACGCTAACGGTCACTGACCCGTTTGCGGGCTGTGGAGGGTTCATCGTCGGCGCGTTGTATCCCCCGCCGCCGCCGCCGCACGCGGCCAGTCCAATAGCCAGTGTTGACCCCAGGACGCAGAGGCGAGCAGCAGGCCGCCGGGGATGTCCCCTGAAGTGCGTAGGGCCGTGTGTTTCTAACATATCGATACCTCGATGAAGCGCGTTGTTGTGCTCCACCCCTGGGTGGAGATGTTGGTCCACCGTGAGTACCGCGCTGTCTTGGCGGGTTCTATCAGGATCTGCCGGGAACTGTTCCGGTTGAACTGGAAGGGGGACGGGTACCGAAATGTTTGCTGTCAGCCTGCAGAAGAGCTGCTATTGCCAGCGGCGTCACTTTCTCGCAAAAGCGGAATTGCTTCCTGGCACTGACAAGACCG
This sequence comes from Gammaproteobacteria bacterium, assembly GCA_028293725.1. The sequence goes on from JAQGOE010000117.1 coordinate 2,362, forward strand.
GGTGGGGAGGCGGTTTATTCCCCCGATCTCGTCATTGCGGCGCCGGAGGGAATAGAAAGCGCGGCTCCGGAGTCTGTCTCCGCAGAGGAGATGGCGGTGAAAGGTAGCTGCGATCGCGTCCATGGCTGACAAGCGAGCTCGATTCGAGGCACAGGTGCTGCCGCACTTGGATGCGGCCTATGGACTCGCCCGTTGGCTGGCCTGTTCATCGGCCGATGCCGAGGATGCGGTACAGGAAGCCATGCTGCGCGCCTACCGCGGCCTTGACTCGCTGCGCGGCTCGGACGCCAAAACCTGGCTCATGGTGATCGTGCGCAACTGCCACTACAGCGCCGCGAAGCAACGACAACGGCGCGCCACCTTACCGCTGCCGGAGGAAGATGGTTCAGAATACATCGACGCCCTCATGTCTCAGAGTCCGGGTCCGGAAAACACTGCCATCCTGCGAGACGAGGCACGCGCATGGGAGCGGTTGCTTAAGCATTTGCCTGAGGAACAGCGCGTCGCGTTGATGCTCCGGGAAGTTGAAGAGATGAGCTACGCGCAGATCGCGGTCGTCATGAACGTCCGCATCGGCACCGTTATGTCGCGTCTGGCTCGCGGGCGAGCGGCGCTCAAGGCGAGTTGGCTGAAAGATTGCGAGGAGAGTTCCCATGCAATGCGCTGAAGCCTTGAGAGCGCAAGCTTATTTCGATGCGCAGCTGGATGCGACGGGGGCGCACGAGGTGGAGCAGCATCTCGCACACTGCGCTGAGTGTCGGGCGTTGTTGAATGATTTGAAAGAGCTGCGCAGTGCGCTGCGTCACCATCTGAGCCTCGAGCGCGCGCCAGATGATCTACGCGACCGGGTTCTCGGGATGCTCGATCAGGAGTATGAGCTATCCGCGCCCGCCCCGAAGCGTCCCGTGTGGCGGCTGCCGGTATTCTGGGGCGGCGCTTTCAGCGGTGTCGCCGGCGCCGCGGTGATGGCGGCATTTGCCTATTTTCTGGTACTGCCGGCAAGTGGCGATGCGCTGATACGCGATCTCGTGAAAGCCCACGTGAACTCACTACACTCCGGTCACTTGATTTCGGTGGTGTCCACTGACCGCCATACCGTAAAACCCTGGTTGGCGGGTCGGGCCGATGTGTCCCCCGCGGTCGCGGATTTCGCCGCCGAGGGCTACCCGCTGTTGGGCGGCCGGATCGAGCCTTTGGAAGGTCAGCGCTCGGCAGTTACGGTGTACCAACATGGTGCACACACGATCAACGTGTTCAGCTGGGCAACTGATGAGCGCGGGTTCATCCAAAGCACCACGCGCAACGGTTACCACCTCGCTTTCTGGAAAGTCGGCAACCTGGAGTACTGCGCCGTGTCAGATGCCGGCTGGGACGAGCTTGGGGGCCTGGTGCGGCTGTTGCGCGAGTTGGCGCTACGCGAAGATCGCCCCACGGAATAAATCCGTTCGCAGCGGCGTCTTCTCTATCAGAACCCGTTTTCTGCCCAATAGCCCATTTTGAGGAGAGTCCATGATTCATGACAAACCGTTTTCGCGTCGCAGCGTCCTGAAGTGCATGGGGTTCGGCAGTGCGGGCACGCTGTTCGCCTTGTCGGGGGGCGTATTCACGCCGATCGACCTGGCGATGGCGGCCACCGACCGCGCAGCCACCGCCAAACTTGGGAGGCCGCTGTTCGTGCAGATCAGTGACACGCATATCGGTTTCAACAAGGAGGCCAATCCGGATGTCAACGGCACGCTCGCGCGCACTGTGACGTTGGTCAACGGGATGCCCGAGCAGCCGGCGCTCACCATTCATACGGGTGACATCACACATCTGTCCAGGCCGGTGGAGTTTGATACGGCGCAGCAACTGTTTTCGGGTCTGCGCACCACGGAAATGCATACCGTACCCGGTGAACACGATACTTCGGATGCCACGGTCAGCGAGTACTTCAATCGCTTTGGCAAGGCTTCCAACAACAAGGGCTACTACAGCTTCGATCACAGTGGCGTGCACTTCATCGGTCTGGTCAACGTGCTGCAATTCAAGCCAGGGGGCTTGGGAACGCTGGGCAACGAGCAGCTCGAGTGGGTGGAGGCGGATCTGAAAGGGCGCTCGTCCTCCACGCCGCTGGTGGTGTTTGCGCATATGCCGCTGTGGACCATCTACGAACCCTGGGGCTGGGGCACGGGCGATGCGCCGCAGCTCATGAGCTACCTCAAGCGCTTTGGCTCCGTCACGGTGCTGAACGGGCACATTCACCAGATTGTGCAGAAAACGGAAGGAAACATCACCTTTCACACGGCGCGCTCGACGGCCTATCCGCAGCCGGTGGCGGGCGTGGGCTCTGGCCCGGGTCCGTTGAAGGTAGCGCCGGAGCAGCTGGCCGGCATGTTGGGAGTCTCCAGCGTCACGGTGGTGAAGCACCCGCAGTCGCTCACGCTCACGGATACCACGCTGGCATGAGCATCAAGACCTGGTTCGCGGCCGCCGTACTGGCCGCAGGCAGTGTGGGTGTGGCGATGGCAGATGGCGCGGCCATCAAGATTTCCGCCAAGGATTTCATGTTTTCCCCCACGAGCATCACTGTGAAGGCGGGCTCGACTGTGACTTGGACCAATCTCGACGAGGAACCGCACACGGTGTTCAGTGATGCGGGGTTGTTTCGCTCCTCGGCGCTGGATACGAAGGACAGCTTTTCATACAAGTTCGACAAGCCGGGCACGTATCATTACTTGTGCACCATTCATCCGCGCATGATGGGGACGATCGTGGTGGAGTAGGCGGTCGCCCGCTAGCAGATCAGCGTCTGCAGCGGGCGACTCACCGAGGGGGTTTTGGGTCGAGGGTTCTCTGGCGTGCGCGAAAAATGGGTCCGGATTCGGCTACCAGCTCCTCACGTTCCTGAATTCCTTGTGACAGACATCCTTGATAGGCAATGTTGGGGCGGAATCTCGCAGGGAACACTCCGTTGGGTCGGCTCGGGAATATATGTCTCCTCGTGACGATCTGGATGGTTGAGCGAGCAACTGCCGCGCAATGCAATGGCGGCCTTGCGCCTTCATAACCAACGGACCAGGGAGAAAGCCATGCGTCGACTGTGTACCTCATTGACCCTTCTGTCAGCACTCGGGATGTTCTGCGGAAGTGCTTCTGCGGCCACCGACCCGGGAACGCCAAACGATGTCGTCGTATGGAATAAAACACTGTTGTCGATTGTGCGGACTCCCGGGGCTCAGCCTGCGACCCTGCATCCGACCCGCAGCTTTGCGCTGCTTCACGCCGCAATCTACGACGCGGTGAATTCGATTGACTCGAGGCACGAGCCTTACCTCGTGCATATAGAGCATGTGTCACTGGAGACCTCGCGCGAGGCCGCGGTCAATGCAGCGGCTCACGAGGTCCTCGTGTCGCTTTACCCGGCGTTTCAGACGACGCTGGATACACAGTTGCAGCAGGAGCTGGCGCTGATTCCCGATGGCCCGGACAAGGCCACCGGGGTCAGCGTCGGTGAAGTCATCGCACAGGCGATTCTGACCTTGCGCAGCGACGATGGATCTGCGGCGCCCCCCGTGACGCTCAATCTCGGGAACGGGCCGGGCGTGTACCAATCAACGCCATCCAACTTTCCAAAGCCGGCCTTCACCCAGTGGTCGCATGTCAGGCCGTTCGCCTTGCGGAGCGCGAATCAGTTCCGGCCCGGGCCGCCTCCGGCTCTACTCAGTGCTCGGTATACGAAGGTTTTCGACGAGGTGAAGTCGCTGGGAATGGCCGGAAGCGTCACGGCGACGGCGGACCAACAGCTGATCGGGCGATTCTGGGGCGGGGCGATTCAGAACTATTGGAACGAGATCGCCCAGACTACCGCGCAGGCCCATAATCTTTCGCTCGCGGGCACTGCTCGCCTGTTCGCCCTATTGAACATCACACTCGCGGACAGCGTCATCGCCTTCTACGACGCGAAATATACGTACGTCTTCTGGAGGCCGGTCACGGCGATCCGCGCGGCCGATATGGACGGCAACCCGTTGACCACCGTTGGTACCGCCTGGTTGCCTCAGGCGGGTAATACCGCCGCGGACCCCTCGTATCCGGGCGCTCATGCGACGATCAGTGCGGGCGCGCAATTCGTTCTCAGTTCGTTCTTTGGTCGACAGCAGCGCCTCCACCTCGTCGTGACGTCCGAGGTACTCCCAGGAGTCGTGCGTACGTTCGATGATTTCACGGATGCGGAGCAGGAGGCTAGTGTGAGCCGGATCTATGCCGGCCAACATTTCCGCTCGGATGAGGACGCCGGCGCGATGTTGGGCCGCGAGGTCGCAGACTTCGTGTTGGATCACTTCCTGGCGCCGCTGGAGACATGGGACGGGGAGGACGGGTCGGGTCGCGACGATCGTTGAGTACGGGTTGAATTTCGCCGAGCTCGCGGGCGGCGCCTGCATCAAGGTAGGCGCCGCCGTCGAAGGCGGCGGCTACCCTCGTTCAGTGCTCGGTCGTGGCGATGCTGCCTGGCGTAGGCGGCAACAGACCGCATGGGCGCGACAGTACTGGCTGGAACGGATCCTTGACGCAGAGGCTCCGGTCTGCCTCGTGAGTGGACAGCCCGGCCGTGGCGTGCCGGACATCGCGATGAACGCCAGGGATCGCCTCGTTCGCGTGGATTCGTCCCTGCGTGTGAAATGCGGTAGCGGGGACGCAATTTGAGCCTGCGGAATTTCGCGAGCTTCGCCGGATTCGAGGCGATATACTTCGCGACTTTTTCCGCGGGGGCCCCCCTCGATGTGGTTTAAAAATCTCACCCTTTATCGATTGCCTGCGGACTGGAAACTCTCCGCCGCGGAGCTCGAAGAAAAGCTCGCCCAGCGCACGCTGCAGCCTTGTAGCCCGCTGGAGATGGCCAGTCGCGGCTGGGTGGCGCCGTCGAGCACGGGCCGCATGCTGCACACGGTGAATGGGCAGCACCTGATCGCGCTGGGTGTGGATCAGAAGCTCCTGCCGGGGTCGATCATTCGACAAGAGGCCGAGAGGCGCGCGGTAACGCTGGCGGATAGCCAGGGCTTTCCTGTCGGTCGACGGCAGATGCGCGATCTGAAGATGCGCGTCACCGAGGAGCTGCGCGCTCGGGCACTGTCGCGACGCCGGATGACCCGCGCTTGGATCGACCCGATCAACGGTTGGTTTGTCGTTGATGCCGGCAGCGCCAACAAAGCTGAAGAGCTGGTGGAAGCCTTGCGCGATCTGCTCGGCAGTTTCGCCGTGCAATTCGTGGAGACGCAGCGCACGCCTCACACCTCGATGGCCGCTTGGTTGACGCACGGAGATGCCCCTGGGGCGTTCGGCATCGACCAGGATCTCGAGCTGCAGACCGCCGATCCGAACAAGGCCACCGTGCGCTACGTTCGCCACGCGCTCGACGGCAAAGAAATCAAAACCCATCTCACCAGCGGCAAGTACCCGACGCGGATGGGGTTGACGTGGAACGGCCGCGTCTCATTCGTGTTGACCGAGAAATTGCAGATCAAACGCGTCGAATTCCTGGAGATGACAAAGGATACGGCGGACGGGGGCGAGGTCGATAAGGACGAGCAGTTCGATATTGACTTCACGGTCATGGCGGGTGAGTTGGCGAAGATGCTCGATGACCTCTTGCAAGCGCTCGGGGGAGATAACGCGCGGCAGGAGACTGCTGCGGCGGCGTAGGGCGGCGGGGTGTGGGACCGAGCATCGGTCCCGACGCCGTGATCGGACGTTCCGTCGGACGCCGATTCCAGCGTTGTAACACAACAAATAACTGCGAGTTTCTAGATAAACACAGAGCCTTTTGCTCTGGGTTGTTGCGGCGCGTCCTCCCTACACTGTGCGCAGTTCTCCACAGTGTCCTGGGAATGCCGTCATGAATAAATTTGCAGATATTCGCCGTGCGCTGGGCCGCCTCTCTGAGGCCGAGCGTAAAGAAGTCATTGCGTGGCTCGAGCGCCTCGGTGAGCGGGTTTTTGGTGTTGACCGGGTTGAAGAGCCCCAGGCCGCCTATGCGGCGCCTCTCCCGGGATACATGACGCGTGAGGAGTTCCTGGATTTTCAGGAGCGCAGCTTTACCATGTACGAGTACATCAACGGCATTATCCGTGACATGAGCGGCCCGAGTGTCGCCCATTGTCTCATTACTCAGAATATCCATCGCGCTCTCGACTCTCACCTGCGAGGCGGCCCGTGCCAGCCATTCTGCACCGGTGGATCGGTGAACCTGACACTGGGTAATGACGAGATTGTCTACCACCCGGACGTCTATGTGTCCTGCGACCGAAGTGCCTGGGACAAGAGGTGGGTGCCGAATCCCAAGTTGGTTGTGGAAGTACTTTCTCCTTCGACCCAGCACCTGGATCGGCGCGAAAAAGCCGCCAATTACCGCCGCGTCGCTTGCCTGGATGAATACGTGATCGCCTCACAAAAACGTGCCGAGCTCACGATTCACCGCCGTGCCGAACACTGGCAGCCAGACGTCGTCATGGGCGCGCGGGCAACGGCGGAGTTCCGTTCTCTCGGCTTATCGGTCCCTCTTGCCGAAATCTACGAGGGCGTTTTCTCCGGGACGCCGCCGTCGGACGCCGAAGTCTGAGGGGCACACCTATGAATACCATTGTGGAAATCCAACACGCGCTCAGGCGAATTACGCCGGCAGACCGGCAAGTCGTCGCCAGTTGGCTCGAAGGCTACCAGGAGCGGGAAGCAGATCTGATCGGTGTGGCGGAGCCCGAGGCGGTGTACACCGTGGAATTGCCGTACATGACGCTCGAAGGGTATTTCGAGTTCGAGGAAATAAGTACCACGCGCCACGAGTACGTCAATGGTTACGTTCAGGCGATGAGCGGTGCCAGCGTGGCCCACTGTCGCGTCGTGCAGGCGTTGGTATTCGCTCTCAACGAGCGATTGCGAGGGAGTCCCTGCGAGATATTCTCGACACAAGTGGAACTGAACCTGAAAATCGACGCTGACCAACTCGTCTACTATCCAGACGTGATGGTGTCGTGCGACCGCACGGGCTGGGGTGAGGCGTGGATTCAGAATCCGCGCCTGGTCATCGAGGTTCTATCGGCGTGCACGCGAGACATCGATCGACGCGAAAAAGCGATGGCCTATCGACGAGCGTCGACTGTCGAGGAGTATGTGATAGCGGCGCAATGCTCGCGGCAATTAACGATTTATCGGCGCGCGCAGAATTGGGAGCCCGAAGTTGTGAGTGGCATCGAGGGAGTCGCGGAGTTTCGCTCCCTGGGCGTATCGATACCGCTCGCCGAGATTTATCGCAAGGTGTTTCTAGAAGAGGTAGCGGTGGCGGAAGGCGGCGGCCCGGCCTGAGCGTTGGAATCGCTCAGGCGTTGGACAAGGACGCTTCCAACGCTTCCATCAGCACATCCACTTCATCCGGCGAGATCGTCAAGGGTGGGCGAATCTTGAGAATATTGCTGTCTCGGCCAGTGGTGCCTATGAGGACGCCCCGGCGCCTCAGGTCGTTCACAATCCTCGCGGCTTCCTGCCGCGCTGGCAGTCGCGTGGTCGGATGAGGCGCCAACTCAACGCCAACAAACAAACCGGCGCCACGGACCTCCCGAATCCACGGATATCGCGGCGCAAGACGCGAAATGCCCGCGCGAAGGTAGGCGCCGCTGGCATGAGCGTTTGCGACGATCTGCTCCTTCTCGATGACATCGAGCACCGCCAGCGCCACCGCACAGGACACCGAGTTGCCGCCGAAGGTGTTGAAGTATCGAGTCTGCTTCG
>JAQGOE010000124.1 GCA_028293725.1 Gammaproteobacteria bacterium
CACGTCCGGGGCCGTCCGTAGCCAGGACGCGGCCATTCAACGTTACCGTGTTGAATTGCGGCCCAAGGCCACGAACCGTCACACCATTGCCGACGCCACGGACGCGGTCAATCGTGACGCCCGGCAACCTCTGCAGGGACTCGGCGACGTTTTGATCCGGCATCTTACCCAGATCCTCACTGGCAATCGCATCAACAGAATTGACGGCGGCCTTCTTGATATCGATGGCCTGGCGTTGGCTGCCGCGGATGCCTGTAACGACGACTTCTTCGACCGGACTTCCCGCTGGGGCCACCGTCGGGGACGGCTCCGCCTGCGCCAGAACAGCGCCCGGCGCAGCGCAGGCCACCGCCGCAATCGCCAAGCCATAACGAAGATTAGACCTCTCCATCATTCCCCCCTCACCATTTCGCCTAGGAGCGATGTTCTAATATATTAATGATCAGCCTCTAGTTAATATAATGTATCAACTGATATCTCAGAACGCCAGTTAAATATTTCAAAATAGGTTAGAATCGTTTCGACCTGGCGCCGTCGAGGCGCCAGGCAGCGTCTTCTAAACTGAGGAATCGGACATGGGGCGTGCAGCAGAGCTGGCCGGGTTTCGCATCACCAGGTGCCAGTTCCCGCGGGACCGGGTGATCGGCGATTCGCAGGTTCGCGCCTCCGAGGTCTATGTCGCCGCGGTGGAGCTCATTGATGGCGGGGGGCGGGTCGGACTCGGCTTCGCTCAGTCGCTCTTCACACCGCTGCCGGCGTTGGTGGAGATCGAGCGGCATTTCGCGGAAGAGGCTTGGCCCTCTCTCGAGGGCCGTAATCCGGCGAGTATCGCGCTCGCGGTACGCCGCGTGCGCGGTGGCAATGTGCGTCGCATGACCCTTCCATTCGAAGAGGCGCTGCAGCAGGCGATCTGGGACCTTTTCGCCCAGCAGATGGATCAGCCGCTATGGCGGCTCCTCGGTGCGGAACGCGAAACTGTCCCGGTCTATGCAAGCGGACTCGACTTCCATTTGTCCGACCCTGATTTTGTCGAACTGTTTGGCAAAGCCGCCCAGCAGGGCTTTCGAGGCTTCAAAATCAAGGTCGGACACCCCGAGCTAGAACGCGACGTGCATAGACTGGATCTGCTGCGCGAAGCAACAGGTGGCCGCGGACCGGTGATGGTTGACGCGAACGAGGCTTGGACCGCCCAGCAAACCGTCGCTGCGCTGCGCGCCTTTGAGAGCGCCGGGCATCGGATATTCTGGGTTGAAGACCCGGTGCCGAGAAATGACATTGACGGCTTACGCACACTGCGAGGGCTCGGGCTGACACGCGTCAATTCCGGAGAATATCTGGATTTGAGTGGCAAGCGCCTCCTGCTCGAAGCGCGCGCCTGCGATATGCTGAACGTGCACGGACAGGTTGGCGACGTCATGCGGGCCGGCTGGCTGGCGAATGAGTGCAACGTCGAGGTGACTCTCGGAAACAGCTTCCTCGAAGTCGGGGTCAACATGGCGCTCGCGCTGCCGGGCGTGCAGTGGCTCGAATACAGCTTTCAGAATTTCGATCACCTCGTAGAGGAGCCGTTCGTCATCGCCGACGGCCTCATCCGGGGCAAAACGGCTCCCGGACACGGCCTCAAGCTGCGCCGCGAAGTGCGCGAGAAACAAAGCCAGCCCACGCTGAAGCCAACCCTTCCGGAAGGCGCGCGCACATGATCGAGGTGGCCGATCGGGTGGTCGGCAAACCAACTGTGCGCGACCGCCGCGACTGGCGGCTCATCATCAGTTTGGCTGTCGTCTTTTTTGTGCTGTTGACGTTGTACGTCGCGGTACTCCAGGTTCTGCTGCCGAATCAGATTCAGAATTTCGATCCCGCAGCTAAGGCGACTCATCTGGGCGTTCTTTTTGCTATCACGTCCGTTTTCAGCACGACCATAACACCTCTTTCGGGAGCGCTTTCGGACCGGACCCGATCACGGTTCGGGCGCAGAACACCTTGGATCGTGCTGGGCGCTTTGATCGGCGGCGGAGCGCTCATCCTCGTGCCGCATGCACATGGCATGGCAGCCATCACCGCGACCTGGCTCGTTGCTTCAATCTCTCTGAATTCGATGCAGACGCCGCTCACGACGGCGATTGCGGAACGCCTCCCTCCAAGCGAGCGCGGCATGGCATCGGGGGTAATTGGGGCGGCGATGACCGGAGGCGTCTCGGCTGGAACCGTATTCGGCGGGCTGTTCGCACACGACCTGCGATTTGCCTATGGCCTGCTCGGCCTGGGCATCATGGCGGCCTGCGTTGCTTTCGTATTCTTGAACCCCGAGCCCGAGACGAAATTAGAACCACCCCCGCTGTTTCGACTCGGCCCGTTCCTGCGTAGCTTCTGGGTCAGTCCTCGGGAGCATCCCGACTTCGCCTGGGCCTTTGTCGGCCGATTCACCATCTACATGGGATATCAGGCCGTCGTCACTTATCTCCTTTACATACTCGAAGACCATATCGGCCTGTCTCAGGTTGATGCGAACCGGATGATCGCGCGACTGGCCTCCATCACCTTCGTCGCGCTCATGTTTGCCTCGGTGGCTTCCGGCTGGCTTTCGGATCGAATCCGCCGCCGCAAACCGTTGGTATTTGGCGCGGCGTTGTTCATGGCGGCGGCCGTCGCTGCCCCGGTGGTCGCACCGTCCATCCCAGGGATGATGGTCTACGCCGTGCTGATTGGCATTGGCTACGGCGCGTTCATGTCCGTCGACCTCGCGCTAATGACGCAGGTGCTGCCGGAAAGGCCCGGCGCCGGTGACTCCACCGGCAAGGACCTCGGTATTCTCGCGACGGCGATCAACGTCCCGCAGATCGTCAGTCCCGTCCTCGCAGCCGCGTTGCTCGGGGCGACGGGAAACAATTATGCACTGCTGTTCATTGCTGCTGGCGCCTTTGTCTTTGTTGGATCATTCCTTGTACTTCCGATAAGGTCTGTACAATGAGCCGCAGGCGTCAGCGCTCGCGCGCGCCTGGCGGACAGCCCAAGGCGGTGAACAGTCGTTATGCGAAAGGCGATCTCGAGAACCAAGACCCTATTGCCGAAGATTCGCCAACCCTCGGGGGTGGAGAGCGAGTCCAACCTGGCCGAGAAGGCGTATCAGGCGATTTTGCAGGGTTTGTTCGATCGCACCATTCCCGCCGGCGGCGAATTCTCTCAGGCCGAGCTCATGCGGCTGCTAGGTCTGACCTCCCAGCCGTTGCGCGACGCGCTGCGTACGCTCGAGAACGAGGGGCTCGTGACAATCTATGCCCGCTCCTGCATCCGCTTTATACGGGCAGATCTGGAACTCTCCCGGTCCACGTACCAGTTTCGGTCCCTGATCGAGCGCGCCGGCGCGCGTGCCCTGGCGGAGTCGGGAGACGCAGCCGAGATCGAGGGTCTGCTGAACGACCACGTTGCGTTGCTGGAACGGTTGGAACACGGCGAGTTCGGCCCGGAAGAGAAAAAGACGTTGGATGCTCTGGAAAATCGGCTCCATGGTGCGTTGACGTTCTACCTGCGCAATCCGCTCATCGAAACCACGGCCCGGCGCCTGAAAAATTATCTGACATTAGTCAGGCTCGATTGGCTCACGACGAAGCCGTTGGCCCTGCGTACCTTGCGCGAGCACGTCGATATCCTCAAGGCTTGCGCTACGCGGGATGCAGACGCCGCCGAGGCCGCCCTGACAACTCATTTTCAGCAAGCGCTCCAAAGACTACTCGGCATCGTCTGAGGCCATGCGACGAATGATGATCGCGCGAACGATCTCGGCCCTGACGCTGGCCTTGCTCGTTTCGACGACGAGCTTCGCCCAACAGCTTCCCCCTGCGCCGCGAATACCGGAAACCACGGCTCCTGGGCAACCAGGGTCGTACCGCCCCGTCCCGACCATCACTATCCCCGAGCGAGCGGCACCCCTCCCCGTCGTCATCCATGTTTCTGACAACGGCTCCGACAAAGGCGACGGCTCGCAGTCGCGACCCTTCAAAACCCTGATGCGCGCGCAGGCGGCCGTGCGTCTGATCAATGCCACCAACAGTGTCACAGTTGAGTTGGCGGATGGCACGTACCGGCTCACGAAGCCACTTCGCTTCACCGCCCAAGACGGCGGACACAACAGCCATACGGTCATCTGGAAAGCGGCCCCCAGCGCGCACCCCGTCATATCAGGCGGGCGCCCGATCCCGGCCACAGATTGGCGGCTCGCGGATGTGACGCATCAGATTTGGGTCGCCACCATCCCGCGCGGCGCCGATCCGCGCCAGCTTTGGGTGAACGATCGCTTGGCCGAACGCGCGCAGATCGAAGCCCCTCGGCATGCCTTCGCCTTCCACGAATGGGGCATACAAATCGTCGATCCGAGTTGGCTTTCCCTGGCGGACCTGCGTGACCAGGCACGCCTGGAAATCGAAAGCACCGCCTGGTTCACACATCGTCATGCCATCGTGGACCACATTGCGGGCGATCGGATCGTCATGAAGCAGCCTGGCTGGCGCAACAACATCATCGGCTACGACACCTTCGCGCGTCCCATCTCTGGCGACAACGCACGCCTGTTCATCGTGAACTCCCTCGCCTTCCTGCGCACCGGCGGCCAATGGTTCGCCGATCCGGCCGCAGGCCGCCTCTATTACAAGCCGCGCGACGGGGAAGACCTGCAGACCAGCCAAGTCATCCTCCCGCAGTTGCCTTTACTCGTGGCCATCGCCGGCGACTATGCCCACCCGGTCACCGACCTTCAGTTCCGGGGCTTGAGCTTTCAACACACGAGTTGGCTCGAGCCTTCGGGCGCCGGCGGTTATCCGAGTCAGCAAAGTGGCGCGTTTCTCGCCGGAGAGATCGCTAATTATCCTCGCGATGCGATCCGGGACTGCAGCTGGGGTTGTTGGGCTTTCGAGGCCACCCGCAATCATTGGCGCCAACAACCTGCCGCCGTGCAGGTCGCCGCGGCGAGCCGCATCGTATTCGCCAACAACGAGTTCACCCACCTCGGGCAGGTGGCCCTCGGAATCGGCAATAACGCGGACGCCAACTCGAGCGGCGTTGGGCTCGGCGCTACGAGTATCGAAATCTCCCGCAACCGGTTCAGCGACCTTGCCGGCGGAGCGATCATGGTCGGCGGCATAACGCCCGCGGCCCACCATCCGCCGCGGCCGGAAATGGGTGTTCGCGATATCCTCATTCGCAACAACGTCGTCGAGAACGTGTCGCAGAATTATCGCGAGCAGGCGGCGGTGTTGGTGACCTACGCTACGGCTGCGGTGATTATGAACAACGACATCTCCGCGGCCTCGTATGACGGCATCGATATCGGCTGGGGTTGGGGCACCAACGATCCAGGTGGCACCGCCGCCTATCGGACGACAGACCGAGGATATTACGATCAGCCGGGCAATCTAACCTACGACACGCCAACCATCCTGCGTGATAGCGTCGTGTTCGCCAACCGCGTGCACGATGTCAAGCGCTGGTTTCCCGACGGCGGCGCCATCTATCATCTGTCAGCCGATCCGGGAGCTCTGATCGCCGAAAACTATGTCTACGACGTTCCCGGCGGCATCGCTCTTTATCTGGACGAAGGCTCGCGCTACGTCACCTTGCGCAACAACGTGATTGCCAATGTGGGCGTTTGGCTGAACCTCAATTCGCAAGATGGCTTTTTTCCCCGCCGCACGGCCATGAACAACAACGCGATCGGGAACTGGCACAATTCCGGGCGCATCACCGGCGCTTGGACGGAGTATCTCGACAATCGACTGGTCGACAACTCCGAGGTTCGCGGTGACGACTGGCCAGTCGCCGCTCGCGAGGTGATCGCGCGCTCCGGCGTGCAGCCGGATGAAGCCACGCATTGATCCTCCCGTGGCAGAACACAACATGTCGCGAAACACCCGACGAATCGTCAGGCTCATGGACCTCAACAACCATCCGGACCTGCTGAAGGCCTATGAGCTTGCGCATCAACGAGGCAACACACCTGCCCCCGTACTAAGAGCGCAGCGCCGCCACGGGATAGCGGAATTGGAAATCTACCGCGCGGGCGATCGCCTGGTCATGATCATGGAAGTCACCGATGCCTACGACCCGGCAGCCCTGGATGCGGAAAGTGGGCACTCGCCCGAGATCGCGGCTTGGCACAAACGCATGGCTGAGCTGCAACGGGCCCCGTTCACGGACCGCATCGCATGGCCCGAAGCTCATCTTGTATTCCGCCAGAGCGAGCACGAATGAAATCGGCTACGGGACCTTGCAAGCTCAGGCTCTGTCCCGGCACCAGGAGCACACACGATGCCAGGTTACTCAGGCACGCCTCTAGTCAAGAAACTCGGCGTCGGGGAAGGCTGCGCCGTTCACACAATTGGCGCGCGCCGTCGGACTACCGCAATCTACTGAAACCCCTGCCGGCCGGCGTTCGATTCGAGGCAGCCGCGACGGCCTCCACGAATATCGTTCACGTGTTTGAGACACAGCGTACCGCCCTCAATACGGCCTTGGTCACCCTGCGCAAGAAACTAGGGCCGCAGGCGATCGTCTGGGTGTCGTGGCCGAAGAAATCATCCAAGGTACCCACGACGATCACCGAGGACGTGATTCGCGAGCTGGCGCTGCCGCTCGGTTTCGTTGACGTCAAAGTCTGTGCGGTCACCGACGTGTGGTCGGGACTGAAGCTCGTCGTACGCAAGGAGCTTCGTTAACTCTAGCCCACCCGGCTGACCCAACTAGCAAACACGGCAGTCCAATGCGCCGAAGGTGTGTTCGGATGACCGACCCCAAACCCATGACCGCCCTCCTGAAACAAGTGGGCTTCCACCGGACGCTGCGCCTCTCGCATGGCGTTCATCAGACCTAGACTATTTTCAATCGGCACGGCGCCATCGTCGAAACAATGCACCATGAAGACCGGCGGAGTGTCTGCATCCACGTGACGCTCGGCAGACCTGCGCTGCACCTCGGCATCGGTGGGACTATCACCCAACAACAGACTCCGGGATTGCGCGTGCGTCCAGGGACGTTCCATCGTGACCACCGGGTAGACAAGTCCCGCTGCCAGCGGGCGCGCACTCAACCGATCGGCAGCATCGACCCCCGTATACGTGCTTTCCGAATGTTGGGTAGCCAGTGTCGCCGCGAGATGCCCCCCGGCTGAAAAGCCCAGCACACTCAGCTTGTCCGGGTCGATCCCGAAGCGTGTGGCATTGGCTCGAATCACACGCATGGCACGTTGCGCGTCCTGGAGAGGTACGTCGGCACGACCCTGCCAGCCTTCGCCGGGCAGCCGATAAGTCAAAACGAACACGCTCACGCCGAGTTCGTTCATGCGCCTTGCGGCCTCGACGCCTTCATTCCCTGATGAAATGAACCAGTATGCGCCACCAGGCACGACCAGCAGCGCGTGTCCGTTGCTATGCGAGGGGCGAAATACCCGCAGATCGGGTTTGACGACGTTATTGATGAATAGCGGCGACCAGTCGCCGGGCCGCGGCTGCGGCGTAAACCCTCCCCCACCGGGCGGGTCGCCCGGCCACAGGGGGATTCGCGGCGCTTTCACCCAGGAATCGTGCAGTCCTTCAGATGGCAGCCGCGCAGAATGTTTTACTGCTCGTTGCTCAGCCTGTGCAGACGCCCCGGTCAGCAGCAACGAACCGCCCAAACCCAGAAACTCACGACGGTCACCCGAGCTCATGTGGGACCTGCGCCCTGCAAAACTTGCCGTGGCACATGCACTCTCACGTGCGCGAGAGTATTGCGGGCGTCGGCTGCCAAAGCGAAATCGTAGTCCCCATCCTGGATGACCCAACTTCGGGTTGCGCTGTCATACACCGCAAGCATTCGCGGCTCGATACCCAGCCTCACCTCGCCGCTCTCCCCACCCTGCAAGCTCACCTTTCGGAACCCGCATAGACGTTTTGGTGCCTCCCAACCAAGGCCTGCCGCATCGCCAACAGGCGATACATACAGTTGCGCTGCATATTTGCCCGCGCGGTCACCCGTATTCTTGACGGCAAATCGGACGCTCACTCCCCCGTGTTCAACCTCCGCGCCGAGCCCGGAAAGCTGGAAGCGGCTGTACGACAAACCATGTCCGAACGGGAACAGGGGCTCGAGGCGCCTGCGATCGAACCACTTGTAGCCCACCGCCGCCCCTTCGATCCGGTAGTCGACGGAAATACGCGCATTGCGCTGCTCGGGAAAGCCATCCAGTCGCGGGCGTGGCAACTGATCCAGAGAGCGCGGAAAAGTCAGGGGCAAGCGTCCGGACGGATTGACCTCACCGGTCAACACTCGCGCGATGGCCTCTCCTCCGCTCGAGCCCGGGTACCACGCCTCCAACACGGCCGGCACCTTGCCAATCCACGGCATGAGCACGGGTCCTCCGGTCTCAAGCACCACGATCGTTCTTGAGTTGGCTCGCGCCAACGCGGTGATCAAGGCGTCCTGATCTTCGTCGAGGCGCATCGTACCGTCGATACCCTCCGTGCTCCACTCATGAGCGAACACGATTACGGCATCGTAGTGACGCGCAAGGGTGGCAGCCGTTTTGATATCAGACCCCGAGTCATACGTCGTCCGAGCCGAGAGCCGCGCGGCCAGCGCCTGCAGGGGCGAGGAGCGAAAGTAAACCAACTTCCAGCCCTCGACCCGGGTTTCCAGCAGCGCGGTCCCGCCCGGAGGATAGACCTGAGATGAGCCGCCGCCCGAGAGAACTCCGGCATCCGCGTGGGACCCGACGACCAACACTGACCTGACATTCCCGCCCAGTGGCAGCAGGTGGCGCTCGTTCTTCAGCAGCACCATCGATTCTTCGGCGGCTGTGCGGCTGGTGCGCGCGTGTGCTGCGAAATCGATATCCTCCGCCTTGCCCGGGTCGTCGAACAGACCATTGACGAACATCGATCGCAGGATCCGGCCCGTCATGTCGTCGAGACGGGCGGGGGATACGTAACCATCCTCGACCGCCTCCTTCAAGGCGTCCGCGAAATACGGTGAAGCATCGAACGGAAACCCGGACTCCTGATCCAACCCGGCATTCGCCGCGGGGATGCTCGAGTGAGTCGCTCCCCAATCCGACATCACGAACCCCTTGTAGCCCCAGTCTTTCTTCAGCACCTCATCCAGCAGCCACGGATCCTCGCAGCTGTAGACTGCGTTGATGCGGTTGTATGCACACATGATGGCGCCGGGTTGCGATAGTCCTATTGCCAGCTCAAACGCGAGCAAGTCCGACATACGCGCGGCGCGCTCGTCGATCTGCACGTTGAGAGTCGTGCGGTTGGTCTCCTGATCGTTGAGAGCGAAATGCTTGAGGGTCGAGATGATGTGATCGGACTGTATGCCGCGGATCTGTGCGGCGACGATGTTGGCGGCGAGCAGTGGATCCTCACCACCATATTCGAAATTGCGCCCGTTGCGCGGCTCGCGCGTGAGATTGACTCCACCCGCCAGCATGACGTTGAAGCCGCTCTGGCGCGCTTCGTTGCCGATCATGCGACCGCCGGCATACGCCAGCTCAGGATCCCAACTGGCCGCCAGGGCGAGATTGGCGGGCAAGGCAGTGCGCAGGCGGGGATGCGCTCCCGGTTGGCTCGCGACCCCGATGCCGGCATCGGTTTCCTGGAGTGCCGGAATACCGAGCCTGGCGATGCCGCCAATGTAGCCCGCTGCCTGCTCCAGCCCACCCTCCGGCCTCTTGAAATGCTTCCACGGCGCATCCGTCGAGAAGTAGCCAAATACCAATGCGAGCTTCTCTTCCCGAGTCATGGCCGCGAGCAGCAGACGGGTGCGGGAGTCTGCATCGAGAGTTGCATCCACCCACGGCCGGTCGGGACGCGTTTGTTCCGCGGCGCCGAGCGCCGCGGACTGCAGGATCGCCACGAGAAGAGCGGGCGCCAGAACGGCAATCATTCGAGTCAACTTGAAGCTCCCCGGAATCACGATCAGGCGCCGAATGCGCGCCGTGCATGGTGCGGTCTGAACCCATCCGACATCAAGACATGCCCGAATGGACGTGGGACACAAGCAAATTGATAAGCCAGCGCGCCCCAATGCCCTGGTGCGCTCCTCACGCGGGCACCGTCGGACCTGCCATTTTGAACATGACGCACGTCCAAAAATGACATCTGGCGGTTCCCCCGCACGCGTCAAGAGGTCGGGCACTGAAGGCTTGGTTAACCCAGCTTCTTGAATGACGTGGCCAGCGACAGGTGCACGTTGTCGCGAACGCTGAAGGGCGGGCTTGCTGATATAGCCAGTGTACCACCCCGTGCTCGCTGTCAAAGCGCGCGATCACCTACTCGAAAGCGCGCCGCGTGCCGGCAACGCGCGCAACGACTCGAGGGAGCGCACGCACAACTCTCGAAATTCCTCGCTCAACGTGGACTCATCGACCAGGCGTTTCCAATAGCTCTCGGCCAGGGAGCGCGCCCGCGACCAGACGGGAAGCCACGCCGATCGAGGTGCCGGAGGCTCGAAGACGCGTGGCACGATCTGATCGTTCTGGGGCGCAAACAACATCGGCAGCATGTCATAAACGGGAGCTAGCTTGAACGGCCCCTCATAGTCATCGAACAGGGTGATATTGCCGAAGTGTCGATCTGTGTTCGCAATGAGTGCGCCAAACGCATCGAGCAGACGGATTTGATCGACATCGGACGCGGACAGCAAGCGATCGTTTGCCAGGCGGTCCGCCGCGGCCGTCCACGAGTCGAGTTGGCCGTATCGACTGGCGTCCAGTGCGAAGAGCGAAACGGTGCTGCGCCGACCTTCGCGCCCGACTCGATCGAACCGCTCGCACTGTAGAAAAACCCGCTCATCGTACTCGAGCAACTCCGATCGGCAGGCATCGATACCGTGCTCGCCCAGCACACGATGCGCCAGAAATTCAGCCCTGAGCAGATCCCCCCAGCGCCGGCCGGTCACGATCGACTGCGGCGGAGAGAACTTGACGATGACCGCGGTTTGTTGCGTGTTGTGTCCGACTCGCGCCGTGAACTTGGGCTGTTCGCCTTGAGCGGAGGATCCTGGCGGCGCTCCTGCCATCGAGAGAGTAGCGTACCGCGGGTACTCGCTCGCTCGCGCGTCCTGCGGTACGAGCGGCGCGGCTTGTACGCCAGCGAGATACCGATCCATGGACTCAGCTCCCACAATGAGTGCCCCCGTCATGTCGGGAGCGCGCTGTGTCAGAAAGACCAGGGCGTGCTCATCGGTCCAGTCGACGACCCGAGCCGGCAGGCTCAACTCGGGAAATGCTCCGGGAACCGCCCTGCCCAGAAATCCGCCGGGACGGACATCCTGGAGAAAATAAGGAATGCCTTCGAAAAGCTGTTGAATGCGCGGCCGCCCCGCCGCCACGTAGTAGCTGTCGCGCTCGAGGGCCTCGAGCATTCCCAACTCGTGAACAACACCGCTCTCGTCAACGCGAAACAAAGGCCAGCGCGAGCCAATCGCGCCGATATCTCTACGCAACCCATATCGAGCCCCTTTGGTCTTCCCTATGCGCAGGACACGCTGATTCCGCTCCAGCGCGCGCAATGCCCGCAGAACGGTAGGCTCCGAGTCGCCTAGGGACTGGGCCAGCTCAAGGGTCGACCTCGGACCCGAGCGAAGCATCGGCAATAGCGTCTCTGTGATGCGATCCATGACGAGATTATTGACGAAATTATAATATACTTCAAGCGTTGATTATATTTGAGAAAAGTACACTACGACGAGAATAATGACTAGAAAAGTACAATACTGGCCGACCTGAGATAGCCACGAGAGCGGGATCCGCCGCATAGGCAAGCCTGTGCTCAGGCCGCTTGGAACTTCGCCAAATCCCGACCCGGGCCGATGTAGTGCACTCCCGGGCATCGAGACGCACGCAGTGTCAAACCGGGTGCCCACATCCCACGCACGAAGCAACGTGTCGCCGCCCGAGTAAGCCGTCGGGCATGCCATTTTTGGCATGGCTCACGTCCAGAAATGACATGTGGTGAGGTCCAACGCGAGCCTTTGCACGCAGCGGTGTTGGACCCATTACTCTTTACGACATGGCTCGCGGCTACAAATTCATTGGCCTAGTTATGTTGGTAGCGCTACCGTGAAATCAGGCCAGGACGTACGGTAAGCCGCGCCCCGAGTCGACCGGCCGCAAATGTTCACCGCTTCTTATAAATAAGGACATTTGGGGCATGACTGGCCGGAGCGCCCGACTGGCGAAGGTCGGGTCAAGGTGGCAGGGGTTTAAATTGTCAGTGAGGGGGAAGTCGTGGTTTCAAAGAAGCACAACTCGGTGCCGGTTGGTCAGTTCTCGCTAGTCGAGCTGGCCGTGCAGCGCGCAATGCGGCAACACGGTCGAATCTTGGCACTTGGAGCGCTGAGTCTCCTGGCGTCGTCGTCGCCGGCCTTGGCCGCCGACGAGGTTGCGGCCGCGGACAACACCAGTTCCAGCTCATCCAAGCCCGGTGATGTGCTGAGCGAGGTTGTCGTATCGAGTCAGCGCATGGCCTTGGACTCGGCGCAGCACATCAAAGAACTCTCCGACCAGATCGTCGATTCGATCGTCGCGGAGGATATCGGCAAGCTGCCCGATCGTTCCGTCATGGAAGTCTTGCAGCGTGTCCCCGGCATCAGCATCGATCACACCTACCGCGACATCGCCGGCAAACTGGATCCGGAACACTTCCAGGTGGAAGGGTCTGGCTTGACGATCCGGGGGCTGACCTATGTCCGCTCCGAGATCAATGGCCGCGATAGCTTCACCGCCAATGGCGGGCGCTCGCTCAGCTTCGATGACGTGCCGCCGGAGCTGTTGGCCGGGCTCGATGTCTTCAAGAACCCTACAGCCGATCAGATCGAAGGAGGACTGGGGGGGCTCGTCAATCTGCGTACGGCGAGGCCGCTCGACTTCGCCGACGCCCGAATCAGCGGTACGGTGCAAGGCACCTGGGGCGATCTCAGTCGCGGCAATGTCAAGCCCTCGGCATCCCTGCTTCTCAGCAATCGCTGGAACACGGGTATCGGCGACATCGGCGTACTCGCGGACATCGCCTACGCCGAAGTCCTGCAACGGACCGATGCCGTGGAAGGAGCTCCGTTTTTCCCCCGTGTCTCGAGCCTGGAACCCAACAGTACCTGGATTCCAGCGGGCCAGACGGTGTGGGTCCCGGGTGGCCCCATCTCATTTCGCTCGCAGCAATTCAAGCGCACGCGCGAAGGTGTCTATACCGCAGTGCAGTGGCGCCCGAGCGAGAGCGTGGACACCACGCTCAGCTATTTCGGTTCGTCCTACAAGTTCCACTGGGATGAGAGCGCCATCTACTCCGGATACAACTCCTACAACCTTCAGCCGGCCCCGGGAACCAACTTCACGTACAACCCGGCCGGAGTGTTCACCTCGGGCACCTTCGCCGATACCTCGGACAACGGGTTGAACCAGGGTCTGTCGTTCGGGGATGACACCCGTTCGGCGGATCGGCGTTCGGTTACCTCCGATTTGTCGTTGAATCTGAATTGGCATCCGACGGACCGGCTCAGGCTCAAAACCGATCTGCAGCTGGTGCGCAGCAATACTCATGCTGACGACTACACCGTCGGGCTTGCGATGAACGTACCCACTGAGACGCTCAGTTTGCGCGGAAACAATCTGCCGTCCGTGTCGCTTCCGCCAGGGTTTCTTACGAACCCTGCCAACTACTACGGGGCGTTCACCCAGGATGGCCAGAGCTTTTCCCACGGCAAGGAGTGGGCTTGGCGTGAGGATGTCGACTACGATCTGGGCAGTGGCTTTTTCAGGAACCTCAGCGCCGGGGTGCGCGCGTCCGACCGCAGTGCACAGACCGATCTGACGGAGCCGGGGAACGGCTATAACTGGCAAGCGGTCAGCCAGACCTGGATGCTCGGTTGGAATCTGCCCAACCTCGCTCAGCTGAGTCAGTATCCGATAGCGTCCCGCGTGACGGCCTTCTCGAATTTCTTCAACGGCCAAACATCGCTGCCGAGCTCAGTGATATTCCCGGCGCCCTCGGTGGCTAGCCCGGCGGGTATCGCCCAGCTCCAGGGCATCCGGACCGCGCTCTGCCAGAAGCTCAACCCGACCTGTAACTACGCCTTCACGCTTGGAGCGTTTGATCCGGCGGCCGCGGCGGGATCTCTCCCATTGGGTGGCCTCAACAGGCAGGACGAACACACCTATGCCACGTACTTGAAGCTCTCGTTCGGTTCCGCGGTCGGAGGCTTGCCCTACGATGGGAATGTGGGTGTACGCGTCGTTCGCACCCTCGATACCTCGGACGGCTTCACGACGATGGGGCCGTTCCTGGCCGGTAACCTGGCGAACAATATCCCAGCGGGAGGATTCGCGTTCTTCTCCGGTTTCTCAACGCCGTTGAGCGTCAAGAATGATTACACGGACGTCCTGCCCAGTCTCAACCTGCGCTTGCATTGGGCTGAGCACCTGCAGTCGCGTCTTGCCATCTCGGAAGGGATGGCGCGTCCGGATTTCTCCCAGTTGCAGGCCTTCAACACCCTGAGCGCTCAAATCAACCAGAACGTCAAAACCCCGGGCCCGCACGATGTGTGCGCGATCCTTTCGGGCCAGACGAGCTACACTTGCGAGACTTTCACCGGCAGCCAGAACGGCCACCCCGAGCTGAGGCCGACGAAGGCATTTCAGGTCGATGGAACGCTCGAATGGTACTTCGCGCAAAGCGGTTCCTTGACTGCCGATGTGTTCTATAAGCACCTGACCAACATCATTGTCAACCGAGTGATCACCCCGTCGGTTACCGATACGGCAGGCGTCTCGCATGTCTTCACTACGACCGGACCGGTCAATGGCGCGCGCGGCGATTTGAAAGGCGCGGAGGTCGCTTACCAGCAATACTTTGACTTCCTGCCCAAGCTGCTGCACGGCTTCGGTACGCAACTGAATTTCACGTACATCAACAGCCACCAGAGTGTGGATAACCCGCCGACCGGCACCTATTGCCAATCCTTCGATACTTTCGGCATCAATCTCAATGGTTGCGATACGGATGGGCGCTCGTTCGGCAACCTGCCCTTGGCGAACATATCGAAGTACGCTTACAACGTGGCTCTGCTTTATGACAGGGGCCCGGTCTCCGCGCGCCTTGCCTACAGCTGGCGCAGCAAGTATTTGCTGGGAACGAACGTCTACCCACTCCAGGGCACCAATGGGACCGTTACCGACCCCAATAGCACCGATCCCAACCACCAATACGGTCAACAGAATGTGACATGGGGTGTGCCGGTGTTTGGGGACGCTTACGGCGAGCTCGATGCCTCGGTGTTCTACAACTTCACTTCCCACGTCACCCTCGGGTTCCAGGCGCTGAACCTGACGGATTCGATGTACCGAACGCTGGCACAGCAGCATATCGGTACGTACCCTTTCGAGTGGTATAGCAGCGGGCGGACGTTCTCGGTGCAGTTGCGCGCTACATTGTGAGACAGGCTCCTGAGGTTGCGTCGTGGCTGGCTCGGCCATTCGCAAGATAGTGATTGTCGGCGGGGGCAGCGCCGGATGGATGGCGGCCGCGGCCCTCGCCGCGGCCGTGCGCGCGCGCGTCGCTGAGATTGTGCTGGTCGAGTCCGCGGAGATCGGCACGATCGGGGTTGGAGAGGCGACTCTACCCACTTTGCGGGCGTTCAACGCGACGCTCGGACTGGATGAGGTCGAGTTCGTTCGCAAGACTCAGGCGACCTTCAAACTGGGCATCGAGTTTGTGGGATGGAACCCGGAGCGCGCGTTCTTCCATGGATTCAGCGATTTTGGTCCAGCCCTGCGGGGTGTGTCCCCGCACCAGGCCTGGCTGAGGATGCGCGGGGCCGAAGACGATCAATCGTACGCCGACTTCTCCATCTCGACGGTGGCCGCAACACTGGGACGATTTGCGCCGCCGGTGCCCAACCGGGAGTCGGTTCTAGGGTCCTATTCTTATGCGTTTCAGTTCGATGCCGCCTCCTATGCGGCCTATCTACGCGCCTTCGCCGAACAGCGTGGCGTACAACGGGTCGAGGGACGCATCGTTGACGTGCGCTTGCGCGCAGAGGACGGCTTCATCGAATCCGTGGTGCTCGAGGGTGGCCGCTCGGTAAGCGGCGATCTGTTCATCGACTGCAGCGGCTTCGTGGGACTGCTCATCGAGCGCGCGTTGCATGCGGGTTTCGAGGATTGGTCGAAGTGGCTGCCCTGCGATCGAGCGTTTGCGGTACCGAGCGCCCGTACCGGTGAGCCAACTCCTTTTACGCGCTCAACCGCGCATGAGGCGGGTTGGCAGTGGAGGATTCCTCTGCAGCACCGCACTGGCAACGGTCATGTCTTCTGCAGCAGCTACATCAGTGAGGACGAGGCTGCCGGGACGCTGCTCGCCAACCTCGATGGGGAGCCGCTGGGGGCACCCAGACTGATCAAATTCACCGCTGGCCGCAGGCGCGAGTGTTGGAAGCGAAACTGTGTGGCGCTCGGGCTTGCGAGCGGTTTCCTCGAACCGCTCGAGTCCACCAGCATCCATCTGGTCGAGTCCGGTATCGGCAGGCTGATCGAGATCTTCCCGGACCGTGGCTTCGAACCGAAGCTGGCCGAGGAATACAATCGGCTGATGGCGCGCAGCTACGAGTCGATCCGCGATTTCATCATCCTGCACTACTGCGCGAGCCGTCGTGATGGGGCGCTCTGGGATTACTGCCGGAACATGCCCCTTCCCGAGGGCCTGCGTCACCAGATCGAACTGTTCAAGGCGAGCGGTGCGGTCGCGCTCTATGACAGTGGCGCTTTCGCCGAGCCGAGTTGGATCTCGATCTACTTCGGCCTCGGGGTATTTCCGCGCCGTCATGACCCGATGGCGGACGTCATCGAAGAGGCTGCGTTGCGGCGTGAGTTGGAACGCCGCGCGCGCATTGTGACGGGGGCTGCGCAGTCCCTGCCGGCGCACGGCGCCTTTATCGATAAATACTGCCGGGCCGGCGCATGAGCGAGTCGGGTCAGCGCCCCCCGTGCAGGCTGCGGAGCTTACTGATCGTCGGCGGCGGGACGGCGGGATGGATGGCCGCCGCGGCCCTGGCCAGAGTGCTCGACCGTTCTTGCGAGATTTCCCTCGTGGAATCCGAAGCTGTCGGGACGGTGGGTGTCGGGGAGGCCACCATCCCTAGCCTGCCTGCCTTCCATGAACTGCTCGGCATCGACGAGCGGGAGTTTCTGCGTGCCACACGTGGCACCTTCAAGTTGGGGATTCAGTTCCGCGACTGGCGCACCATCGGTGAGTCTTTCCTGCACCCGTTCGGCCCTTACGGGGTCAACGTCAATCACGAGTTGTTTCAGGCGTATTGGCTCGAGCGCAGGCAAGAAGGGCATCCTTCACCGCTCGAGGAGTGGTCGGTGACGGGACTCGCGGCGAGTCTGGGTCGGTTCGGCGCGGCACCCTTGAAAGACCCCTCCTCCCCTCTACGTCAATTGTCCTACGCATACCACATGGATGCGACGCTCTACGCGCGGTTCTTGCGCAGCTATGCCGAGGGGCGCGGGGTGCACCGGATTGAAGGTGAGGTCGTCCATGTCAGGGTTGGCCCTAAAGGCCTGGTTGACTCGTTGGTCTTGCGGGATGGGCGCTCGATCGGTGCCGATTTCTTCATCGATTGTTCCGGGTTCCGCTCACTGCTCATCGGGGAGGCGCTGAAGACCGGGTACATCGATTGGTCGCAGTGGCTACCCTGCGACCGCGCTGTTGCGGTCCAGTGTGAGAGCGCGGGTGACCCTGTGCCTTTCACGCAATCAATCGCGCGGGAATCCGGCTGGCAGTGGCGAATTCCACTGCAGCATCGCGTGGGTAATGGTTATGTGTACTCCAGCGCGCATCTCTCCGATGATGAAGCCAAGGCGAGCCTGTTCGCGCGCCTGGAGGGAGCGCCGCTTTCCGATCCCCGGTTCCTGCGCTTCAAAGCGGGGCGCCGGGCGAGTGTCTGGGTCGGCAATTGTCTCGCGCTCGGACTCGCGGCGGGTTTCCTGGAGCCGCTGGAATCGACCAGCATTCACCTGGTACAAACGGGCCTTGCGCGCCTCTTCGCCCTGTTTCCTGACCGTCAGTGCGATCCGGCGATCAGCGCCGAATACAATCGCTTGACCGCTCTCGAGTACGAGCGCGTGCGGGATTTTCTCATTCTCCACTATGCGGCATCACAGCGGGAAGATACGCCGTTCTGGAGGCATTGCCGCGCCATGCCCGTGCCGGAGAGTTTGACCTACAAGAGGGAGTTGTTCACCAAGACCGGCCGCATCGCCATGCTGGAGCATGAGACCTTTCTCCCGGCGAGTTGGCTTGCCATCTACGCCGGCCTGCACGTCTGGCCGCAGCGTTACGAGCCGATCGTGGATCTCATCGTTGGCGCCGACTTGAACGCACGCCTGGAGGGCATGCGCGAAAGCATTCGGAGGTCTGTGGAGACGCTTCCGCCTCACGCAACATTCCTCAACGAGGTCGTAAAATACCCGCGGCTCACCGATCCGGCGCTAACATGATCTCGCTCGATTCGTCGCCCGCCTGGCCGTAAAGCAGCCACCGCCCATCGGGTGAAACGGATATTCCCGGACCGGTACCGGGAATTGGCGTCTGCTTCAGGGTCATCAACCTGCGCGTGCTCCGGCTTGCGAGCTCATAGAAGTTGACGCTGACCGGCTTCGACCCCGAATCGGTGTAATAAATGCCGGTGGGGGTCGCCGCCCAGGAGTCTTCGTAGCTGACTCTCGGCATCCGTTCGAGAGGCGCCTGCGGACCGCCGCCGACGGGTTTGCTCCAGAGCACGACGCCCTCCGAATCCAGAACGTTGAAGACCAGCCGCTCTGCGACCACGACAGCATAGGATGAAAGATGGTCTGTGAAACGTTCAGCCGGGCCACCGGAGGAGGCAATACGGTACAGCACGTTGTTGCCGTCGATTGCAAACAGCCAACGGCAGTCCTCCGACCAGGCAGGGTGCGACAGGTTGCCGCTTGAAGTGACGAGCTTGTGGGGAACTCTCTCGTTGATGTCTTCGATATAGATCGCCGAGATGCCCGAGACGCGGGAATCAAATGCGATCCGCTTCCCGTCGGAACACCAGCTCGGCGCACTGGCCAAGGGTCCGTTGAACGAAGTCAGCCGATCCAGGTCGCCACCCTGCGCATCCGTCATCCATATCTCAACGCTCCCGGAGCGGTTGGATTGGAATGCGATGTGCATCCCATCCCGCGAGTAGCGGGGGACCACCTGAGTCCGTGTGGAGTAGATCAGCTTGGCCGCGGACTCTTCCGGTTGCGCGGCCGTGAGATCCGCACGCCAGATATCAACAGTCTTACGGCCGCGCACATAAGCCATCCGCCCGCCCCGCGCGGCAACTGTTGGCGCAGAGCCATCCTCGCCGAATGGAAGCTGTTCCCGCTCGCCGCTCAGAGTGAGCTGCCACAACTCGCCGCCATCACCGGCGTCGTTCGAAAGAATGAGCCGGCTTCCGTCAGCGGCCCAACTGAGCCCCTGCGGCTCACCCAACATCGTAGCGAGGGCTCGCACCGACCCATCGACCAGTCCCAGGACGTAAACCGTATAGACCGCCGAACTCGAGATACAGACCAGCGCAAGCTGCTTGCCATCTGGTGAGAAGGCGGGGTCGGCCGCATTCAAACATTCGGGTGCCGGCGACACAGGCCGTGTGTTCGCCGTCTCCAGCGAAACAATATTCACCTGCGGTGCGCCCGTCGGTCCGTAGGCCGAATAGGCGAGCCGACGGCCATCGGGGGACCAGCTGATCTGTATGTAACCCACGGCAACCCCGTTGGTCACGATGCTGCGTTCGGAGCCGCCGAGCGCCGGAATGACGAAGATGCCGGCGCCCTCGTCTGTCTGTCTCAAGAAGGCAATCGTGCTGCCGTCCGGCGACCACGCCGAGCTGATCCACCTGGAAGGATGGTGAGTCAGGCGCAGCAGCCGTTCGGATCCGAGCGATTTGACGTAAAGATCGAACTGATGATCCGAATCCGTTCCTTCGTTCCAGCCGAAAGCGATCTGGCTCCCATCGGGGGAAAACGTCGGCGCGATCTCCTTTCCGGGTAAGCTCGCCAACGGAACGACCTGCCGGCCGAAGGCAGAGCGTGTTGGTGAACGGCCGGTCATCACGGCAACGGTGACTGCAATGAGCGCGATCGCAGTCAGGCCAGCCGCTGCCGCGAACCAGACCTTGCGAGGGGACCGCGTTTTGCTGGCGAGCGGCGGTTTGTCCGTGATATCCGCTGGACGCGAGGGGCTTGCCGCGGGTCCTTCCGACCTCGGAATGTTGACTTCCGGCGGCGTGGTGACGTTGCCCCCACCCGGCTCAACAGCCGCGATGAACCTGTAACCCCGCTTCGGCAGAGTCTCGATGAACCGCGGCGCCTCGGCGGAGTCCAGCAGGGCCTCCCTGAGGCGATTGACCGCGGCATTCAGGCGCTGGTCATACTCGATCAGTGTGCCTGCCGGCCACAATCTGGCGCGCAGCTCTTCGCGTGTGACGAGCTGTCCTGCCCTCTCCAGCACCATCGCCAGCACGCAAAAGGACTGGTGAGGCAGCCGCAGCTTGGTACCTGACTTGAACAATTCCTCCGTGCGCAGGTCCGCTTCGAAGTCTTCGAACCGGATGCGCTGCGGACCGGACTTCCGCGGCGGCTCATTCAAAGGGTCGCCTGCTCGTCAGACTTATGAAAAATGCCAACTCGATCAAAGGGATGCGTCGCGAGATATAAATGTAATCCACATGTGATCCCGAATCAATTGCAATAGCCTCGGCTCCCCCGTTCTATCGGAGCCATTCAGCGGCTTCTAGGGGGGTGTCGTTTGAAAGCACATACCAACGTTCCGGACCCGGTGCGCAGCACGGCCACTTTAAGCGTCCTGGCAGCGCGCCGCATCAAACCGGTCAACCAATTTCACCTGAAGACACGCCAGCTGACCTTGCTCGTCCGGCTCGACGAGGAACGCAACCTGGCGCGGGCCGCCGCCGCAGCCGGGCTGACCCAACCGGCCGCCTCGAAACTCCTGCGCCAGATCGAAAGCGACTTCGATGTGAAGCTCTTCGACCGGCATGCCCGGGGCATGGCGCCGACATGCTACGGCGAGATCCTGGCTCGGCATGCTCGCCGCGCGCTGAGCGAGTTTGGGTTCGCGCGCGATGAAATCGTGGCGCTCAAGTCAGGGCTCTCGGGCAGAGCCGCCATCGGCACCGTCTTGAGTCCGGGGGCCACCCTCGTGCCGATGGCCGTTGTGCGCATGAAGGAGCGCTACCCGGATGTCCTCACCTGCGTTGAGATCGGTTCCAGCAGAACGCTCGTACAGAAGCTCGTGCGAGGTGAGCTCGACATGGTCGTGGGGCGACTGCTCGACTCCACCCCCGCGGATGAGCTCATCTACGAACCGCTCGCCCCGGATGAACCGCACGCCGTCATTGCAAGTGCGGAGCATCCGCTCGCCCGCCGCCAGGACTTGCAGCTCGAGCAACTGCTCGAGCAGCCTTGGATTCTACCCCCGGCCGGCAGCCTGGTCCGCGACAGGCTGGCGACGATGTTGACACAACACGGCTTGTCACTGCCGAGCAACATTGTAGAGAGCCAATGTCTACCCGTGATCACCGCCCTGCTGCAGCATGGGAACATGCTCGCGGTTCTGCCTGAGGAAGCCGTCCAATCCTGCTGTGAGGCAGGCCACCTGAGGGTGCTCATCAGGAATCTGCCGTTGGGCGTGGGCGCGTTCGGTCTCATTACGCGCCGTCACCACAAGCTCTCCCCCGCGGCGCAGCTCCTGGTGAGTGCCGTTCGCGAGCAGGCCGGGCACTTGTATCCCGTTGCGAGCCAAAGCGCCGCGTGTGCCAGAATGTCTGTTGTTTGAAACGAATCGCCGCCAGGACCTTTCATGGTAGAAACCAATCGTCGCGAGCTGCTCCGCAGCGCAGTTGCAGTCGCCGTCCATTCGCTCGTCGCACGTAACGCACTTGCACTCGGGCGCTCACAGTCACCTATAGTGGAGCATGCGGAAGCGGCGCTCGGAGCCGTCCCACCGCGCGAACGACTGCTGTTGGATTTCGGTTGGCAGTTCCTTCCAGGTCACGCAAGCGATCCGTTACGGGACCTCGGTTTCGGTGCCAACCAGGGCGACTTCGCCAAAACACGGAATTTCGACTTCGCCACGGAAGCATTCGACGCTTCCCGGTGGCGCTCCTTGAACCTGCCGCATGACTGGGCTGTCGAGCTGCCCTTCGTGCGCGACGAAGCGCTCCAGAGCCACGGCTACAAGCCTCTCGGTCGAAGTTACCCGGAAACCTCGGTCGGCTGGTATCGACGCGGTTTCGACATTCCCGCCACCGACTCCGGCCGCCGCATCGTGCTCGAATTCGACGGTGCCTTCCGCAGCGCCCTCGTATTCGTCAACGGCTGCTTCATCGGGAGAAATGATAACGGCTACGCGCCCTTCCGCTTCGACATCAGCGACTTCGTGCACTACGGCGCGCGCAACATACTGGTGGTACGAGTAGATGCCTCCTTTGGCGATGGTTGGTTCTACGAGGGCGCCGGAATCTACCGCCACGTCTGGCTGACCAAAACCGAGGGACTTCATCTGGGTCCGTGGGATAGTTATGTCCGTACGGACGTCAAGCCCGGCGCCGCCAACCTCTCCCTCAGCACCGTCGTCGAAAACGAGGACCTCACCGATGCGCATCCCACTGTGCATTGGAAGATTCTGGACGCAACGGGTCGAGCGGTCGCCACCGCTCAAACCGAGGCGCAACCCATCCCCCCCGGCAGTAGGGCCACGTTCACGGCCACTGCCCACCTGCCCTCGCCAACCCTGTGGTCGCCAGAGAGTCCCTATCTGTATTGCGCCATTGTTTCGGTCGAGACGGCCGGTCGAGTGCACGACGCCGAGCGAATTGCCTTTGGTGTCCGCACGCTCGCATTCGATCCGCAGAAGGGTTTTTTCCTGAACGGCCAGTCCGTGAAAATCAAGGGCACCTGCAACCACCAGGATCACGCCGGCGTTGGCGCGGCTCTGCCGGATCGGCTGCAAGAGTACCGGCTCTCGGTACTGCGCGAGATGGGCTGCAATGCGGTCCGCACATCGCACAACATGCCGACACCGGAATGGGTGGCGGGCTGCGAGCGGACCGGCGTGATGATGATGTGTGAAACGCGCCTGATGAGTTCGAGCCCAGAGGGGCTCGCTCAACTCGAGATCATGATCAAGCGCTATCGTAACTCGCCCGCCATCATCCTGTGGTCCATGGGAAACGAAGAATGGAGGCTGCAGGGCACGCCCGAAGGCGAACACATCGTCGCCGCCATGATCCGGC
>JAQGOE010000193.1 GCA_028293725.1 Gammaproteobacteria bacterium
TGAACGAGCCATTGACTGCGTTGCCGGAGAACTTGGCGCTGAGATTGCCCGCAACCTCGCTCCCGCTGGGACGATGCTTGTGTACGGAGCCCTTTCCAGTCACCGGCAGACAGACCCAGCGAAATTCACCATGCCGCTCTTCGCTCCACGTTTGATTTATTCGACAGCGACAGTTCGCGGGTGGTGGCTTCCGCATTGGGTGAATTCCCAGCCGCTCGCCGAAGTGCGGGCAGCGACGAGCGATCTCCTCACCATGTTGTCGAACGGAGGACTGACGCCGCCAGCGATTGTGCGGTATTCATTTAAGGACTTCCAAGAGGCAGTACGCCTAGCCGATGGTGAGGCAGGACAGCAAAAGGTCTTGCTGGACTTCTCCGAAAGATCGGTCGGGAGTTCCTGACACTGGGTCCCCAGCAACCGAACACCGAAGCCGGCGGTCGGTGCAGCTCAGCCATAGGCGCTCAGTTCCGCACAGGTGGCGTAGCTCCCGCCCGGCTTCCCCACGACCCGTATCCCATAGATGGTCATCGCCTGAGGCAGCCGGACCTCAAACGATTGTCCGTCGGCGAGTGGTGGAGGTGTCGAGGCGTTTGTCCGCGGGTACGACTCGACCAGCGCGGCAAGCCTCCAATTCACCTTGCTGTCATCCGGCAGAGCGCCATTGGCCGATGTTGGAATGGGCGTCGTGGCCACTTCGATCCGTGGCATCATCTGCGTCGTATCGAACCAGCCGCCGGTGGCGTTGACAGCGCCGTGACGGTAGATGACACGCGATATGCTGGCGGGCGCAGTGAGCCTGATTGAAAACCACACCGGATCGCCGCGCTTCCCGGGCGGCGCGCCGAGATAGGTCGCCAGGCTCGGATCCTCCGGGCTGAGGGTGCAGAACGTGTTCGGGTTCTCGTCGCTCACGAACTCCGCGATATCGCTGTCAGGGCGGCGACCGGCGGTTCGCTCCAGACCCAGAGTGACGACCGAGAGGCTCGTCCTTGCGAACGTGGTGACAGCCGGGCGTTCACGGCGCGCACGCGTGGCCTTCGTCAGCCACACAGTCCCATCGGCGAGGTCGGCGAAAGGAACCAAGCGCACCGACCGCCGCTTAAAGTGCAGCGCATCCGCGTCGGCTGGTAATCCCACGGTGGCGTCCATTTCGTAGACCTGGCGGCCGCGCCAATCTGACGGCACTGGCAACGCTCTGAGTGACCGCGAATTGCCGTCGTCCGCAATGCACACCCGCTCCAGATACGGTGCCCCAGGATTCAGTGCACTTTCCAGCGCCAACACCTGAGGCCCTCTCTCCACCAACACATGGTCCGGATAGCTGTCCCCGCCGGGCAATACCCGCGTGGGCATATCCATGCGGATGTCCAGGACACTGGCACCTTCCCAGGTCCGAGACACGTCGAGCATCCGGCCCGGTGTACCAGCCAGCTTGTGCTCCCCTGTCCTCACTTCGAACACGTTCGCCCATTCCGGAACCCGTAGCCTCACGGTGAAGTGCGTTGCCCGCTCCACACTCAAGGTGAGCCTGACATGGCCGTCGGAGGGAAAGTCCGTCTCCGAAATCACCTCAACAGCCACACCCTCCATTTGGAAGCGTGCCCGGCCGGGCGTGTACAGGTTGACGACCAGCGCGCCCTGCTCCACTCCCCAGACCAACTGCGGAATGAGCGAGATCCCACGGGGTCCGCTCGAAACACAGCACAGTATTGCGTTGGTGCATTCTTTCGGCCCGACCCACGAGGTGTAGTAGGAAATGTTGCCGTTGTGGGGATCCTGCGCGGCCGACAAATGGTTGTACACCGTGCGTTCGATTTCCTGGCCGAAACGGGCTTCGCCCGTCAGACGCAGAAGCCGCCAGTTGAGCTGCAACCACGTTACAGTCGCGCAGGTCTCGCCAACGTTGGAGGATGGCAAAGTCAACAGCCGCCCGTGCGGCTGAAAATGCTCACGCGCGCTCAAGGAGCCGGTGCGATAGAGCTGATGCTGGACGATGTCATCCCACCCACGCAGCACCGCATCCAACAGCCGCGTCTCGCCCGTCAGGCGATACAGGTCCACGAGACCGTTGAAATTCGAAAGCATCTCGTACGCTTTGCCATTGGCCGTGTGGTAGACACTGCCGACCTGCAGAAGCGTGCTGACGATGCGTGGGCCATTCGGCTGGTCGTAGGCACGGACGACGTACTTGCAGAACTCCAGATGTCGAGGGTCTGCCGTGAATCGGTACAGACGGCACATCGGCTCGAGCACGCTGGTTGCTGCCATCCCGATGTGCTCTCCGGCGGCGATGATGTCCCGTTGTCCCGGCGCCTCACCGAAGGTACGGCAAAGCAGGTCCCCCATGCCCCGACAGGCTTGCAACGCCGCCGGGTCCGCCGTCAGTTCGTAGTAACTCAGCAAGCCGATGAGGTTGTACTTGTGTACCCAGACATCCCAACTCCGCCAGCGGCGAGCGGCGGGATACGTGCCTAGATAGCCGTCCGGCTCCTGGCTGGAGATGAGCGTCCTCGCGACCCTGTCCGTGCTACTGCGCAGTTCCGCATGGTCGCGATAGCGCAGCGCGTTGCAAGCGGCATCGAGGAACTTACCGGCGTGCTCTCCGACCCAGGCGCCATCGAATTCACCCGCGTGATCGCGATGGACAAAGGCCGCGAGGAAAGCCTGCTCGTCAATCTGGAGGAGCCGCCCTTCAACGTTGGTCGCCATCCGGGCTGCAAACAGACCGCCCAACTCCTGCGCCTCGAACGCAAGCGAGGCGAACCGTTCCGGCACCCGCTCCGCTTCGAGCGGCTCAACTCGTGCCGGCCGGACGACCGTGTTATGTGTATCGGCCTGCGCCGGGGCTCGTGTGACCCCGGCCGCCGCCACCCCCGCGGCGATCTGAAGCAGCTCGCGCCGGGAAATCACACTCATACGACGCCTTAGCCTTGCCGATTCAGGTGGTGCGGGCGAGGACGATGAGCGCCAGGCCGCACAGGAAGCAAGCGAACATCGCGCCGAGCAGTTTCGAGGTCCCCGGGGGCGCGTTACGGAACTCCTTCCAGATAAAGACTCCCCAGAAGGCCGCCACCATGGTGGCGCCCTGTCCCAGTCCATAGGAGATGGCGTACCCGGCCCGGCCGGCACCAATCAGGCTCAAAGACATCCCAACTCCCCAGATGACACCGCCCAGGATGCCGGTCAAATGGGTGCTGAAGCCGCCGCGGAAGTAGTCCGCGAAGCTCACCGGTGTTCCGACGAAGGGCTTTTTCATCACCAGCGTATTCCAGATGAAATTGCTGAGGAAGATGCCGACCGCGAACACGAAGACCGCCGCGTAAGGCCCCATCTTACCGGGCTCGGCGTGGGCGGGATCGGCATACATCGCTGCCGCGACAAAGCGATAGAACATGCCCATGAATATGCCGCAGGCCACCGACAGGACCAGGCCCTTGGTGCTAACCGAGGCTGCCGCCCCGGCCAGGCGGCGATAGGCGATGGCATCCAACACGATGGCGAGCGTCACCAGGATGACACCTGTCGAGAGCAATGCCAGATTTCCGACTGGATCGGCGACGTAGTTGACAATGACACCGATGAGGAGCGCCAGCCCGATGCCTACCGGGAAGGCCACGGCCATGCCGGCGATCTCGATCGCAGCGACCAGCAGGATGTTGGCCAGGTTGAAGATCGCCCCGCCGATGAGCGCGGACCCGATATTGCTGCCGGAGGC
Organism: Gammaproteobacteria bacterium; assembly: GCA_028293725.1. Next base: position 3,716 of record JAQGOE010000193.1, read on the forward strand.
CTGCGCCAGATCGCTGCCGAAGGAGCGCCCGGCTCCGCCGGTGCTCCCCAGCGTGAGACCGAGCAACAAGGTCAACAAAACGACCCCGATGGCATAGTCCCAGTAGAACAACTCGAAGCGCCAATCCTTGCGGGCGAGCTTGCGGGTGTTAGCCCACGAGCCCCAGCAGAACATTGTCAGGACACACAACACGACCGCCAGCGGATAGCTCTGGACGATAAACATCGATACCCCCTTACCGTAGTGACGTCCCTGCAGAGGACTGGTTGTTGTTCAGCGGCCTCGTGCCGCCCATTCGGCTGCAAATTCAGTGCGGCGCGGAAAAGATTTCTGGGTTCCGACGCGGGTGGTCGACAGGGCGGCGTACAGACTTGCACGCGCCACGGCATCCTTCTCCGGGAGACCTTCAGCGAGAAAGACCGCGAGGCTGCCGATGAACGCATCACCCGCGCCAGTGGTATCCACCGCGGTTACGGGAAAAGGCGGTACGTGGACGTGTCCCGTCGAGTCGGCAAACAAAGCACCGCGGGCGCCGAGCGTGAGCACCACCCTGCGGAAACCTTTGCCGAGCAGCGCGGTGGCACATGCCGCCGCCTGCTCCATCGTCTGCACCGGCAGGCCGGTGATGAGCTCGGCTTCCGTCTCGTTCGGAATGAAATAATCCGCGCCGGCCAGGTCGGCCACGCTCGCCGGCACCGCAGGCGCCGGATTCACGATGCAACGGATATTGTGTGCGCGGGCAAACCGCACGGTGTGATAGATCGTAGCGAGCGGGACTTCGAACTGCAGAATGATGGTATGCGCGCGCTGCAGCTCCGCGGCCGCGGCGTCGACGTCCGCCGGGGTCAACTTGTCGTTGGCGCCCTTCACCACAATGATGCGGTTCTGGCCGTTGGGTTCGACGAAAATCGGGGCTACCCCCGTGGGCGCATCCTCGACGATCTTCACGTGGGTCGTGTCGATTCCGAAGGACTCGAAATTCTTGAAGGTCGCCTCGCCGAACAGATCCCGGCCCACCTTGGCGACCATCAGAACCTCCGCGCCACACAGCCGCGCGGCGACTGCCTGATTGGCGCCCTTGCCGCCGAAGCCGATATCGAAGTTCCGCCCGAAGAGCGTCTCACCCGGCCGTGGAAACGTGTCCGCGAAGGTGATCAAATCCGTGTTCGCGCTGCCGACGACAGCGATGCGGGGCGTATCTGCCATGGCGATTCCTCCAGTCATTTGGCGCGGTGAGGTTTGACAGAATCACGCTCGACGAGCTCTACGTCAAACACGGTGCGCGCCGATCCTACATTCTTTCCCTCAATCTGCTCCAGCAGCAGCTCGACGGCGCGGGCACCGATTGCCCCTACAGGCTGCGCGATCGTCGTCAAGCGTGGTGTCACGAGGTCTGTCCAACGGATGTTATCGAAGCCCGTGACGGAAATCTCATCAGGCACCCCTATACCCCAGCTCGACAGGCTGCGCATCGCGCTGATGGCAATCAAGTCGTTGCCTGCCACAATCAACGTCGCCTTGCGACGACGCTCGAGCGCCTCGACCGCTTCTGGCGTCAGAGTGCCGTCAAATGGCACACTGACCTCCCAGGCGATCTGGATATCCCCCGGGAAGGCCTTCGCGAAACCATCGCGCCGCTGCCGGGCGCTTTCCAGTTGCTGCGGCCCGGAAAGCAGCCCGACTCGGGTGTGCCCCATGCGCAAGGCATACTCCGCGAGCAACCGTCCGCCCATCTCGTAGTTGGAATGAACCGCCGCATAGCCCGGCCGCGGACGGTCGATCAACACCATCGGGCCCGTGAGCTTCTTCAAGGAGGCCGGTAAGCGCGGTCCCAGGGGACACCAGATGATGCCGTCCACCGCATGTTGCAGCAGGAGCGAGACCCCGTCGGACTCGCTGTGCGCGCTTCCCTGGCTGTCGATGAGACACACCACCAGGCCCAGGCTGCGCGCTTTGTTCTCCACCGCCTGTGCCAGCTCGGGAAAGAACGGGTTGGTCAGATCGGGCAGCACGAGCCCGAGCGTCCGAGTGCGCCCCGTCCGCATCGCCTGCGCGGCGCGATTGGGCCGGTAGCCGAGCCGGCGCGCGACCTCGAGCACCTTGCGGCGGGTTGCCGCGCCCACATTGGGCCGCTCGTTGAGAACGTTCGAAACCGTGGCGATCGACACACCAACAGCCGCTGCAACGTCCTTTACCGTCACCATTCCCTAGTAGTCCTTTACAAGGCCGCGGAACGTGGTGTAACGTTTCATCGGCTCTAGTGTAACGTTTTACTAGCTGGATGCAACGAGGGGGACATCTCGTACCGGTCAGCGGACCGCCCGGCTGAGGCAAGGTAGCGCCGCCGGGCAAACAACAAATGGGGAGCTCGAGTTGAAAGTCACCAAGGCATATCCACGGGTCACATTCGTTGCAGCCTCCGTCGCCGTCGTACTGGCGGCACCGGGCGTGACGCGTGCGGCGAACAACACGCCGTCCGATACGGATGACGCTGGCAACATCACAGAAGTCATTGTTACGGCGACGCGCCGCGAGGAAAGACTCCTCGATGTTCCCGTCTCCACATCGGTCTTGAGCGGTGCGGCGCTCGAAGTGATCGGCAGCGCGGGCCAGGACATCCGTCAGCTCGCCTTCACCGTGCCGAGCCTGAACATCGAATCCTCGAACGGTCGCACCTTTCCGCGCTTTTATATCCGCGGCTACGGCAACACCGACTTCAATTCGTTCGCCTCGCAGCCGGTCTCGCTCGTGTACGACGATATCGTGCAGGAAAATCCGGCGCTGAAAGGCTTCCCCATTTTCGACCAGGCCGACGTCGAGGTGCTGCGCGGCCCCCAGGGCACCCTGTTCGGACGCAATTCCCCGGCCGGCGTGGTGAAGCTCGAATCCGCGAAGCCCGTGCTCGGTCAGTTCTCGGGCTCGGCCAGCGTCTCCGACGGCACTTTCAACACCGCCAATTTCGACGGTGTGGTCAATATCCCGATCAGCGACACCATGGCCTTTCGCGCCTCGACCCAAGGTCAACACCGGGATAACTGGGTCAACGCACCGAACGCCCCACCGGGGAACCAGCACCTGGAAGGCTATGACGATTGGGCGGCGCGGCTGCAATTGCTCTACAAGCCGTCCGATGACTTCAGCGCCCTGTTCAACGTGCATGGGCGCACGCTCGATGGCTCCGCGCGACTGTTTCGCGCCAACATGATCCAATTGGGCAGCAACAACATCGTGCCGGGCTTCAATCCCGCGACGACCTACGCCGACGGCTATAACGGCCAGTCTTACACCAGCCTGGGTGCCAACGCCCATCTGACCTGGAACACGCCGGAGTTCACTTACCAGTCGATCACCGGCTATGAATCGATCCGACATTACCTGACGATCGGCGACATCGATGGCGGCTTCGGACCCGGCGTATTCAGCGGCTCCGCGCTGCCCTCCGGGCCGGGGTTCATCCCCTTCCCGGTCGAGACCGGCGGTGGCATCCGCAGCCATTACCAGCTGACGCAGGAGTTCCGCATGGTCTCCAATGCGAGCGGACCGCTACAGGGCCAGGCCGGTATTTTCCTCTTCGACGAGAATGTCGAAGCCATCGGGAACGACTATGCCTACAACAGCCTGGCGCTCACCGACACCACGCTCTCGCGCCAGAAGAACGATGCCGAAGCCATCTTCGGGTCGCTCGAATATACGTTTACGAGCGCGCTGAAGGTTCGGGCGGGCCTGCGCTTTACCGAGGATCACAAGACATTCTCCGTGCCGTATACGAATGTGACGGGAGGTCTACCACCGCCTGAATCCGCCTCCGCGCGCGCCTCGAGGGTGAACTGGGACTTCAGTCCGACCTATCAGCTCGCTCCGGATGTCAACCTGTATGCCCGCATTGCGACCGGATTCCGTGCACCCAGCTTCGGTGCGCCCTCAGCCGGTCCGCCGCCCCTGCCCGTGCAGATCGCCCGGTCCGAGGACAACATCTCGTACGAGACCGGCATCAAGGCGGAGATGTTCGAGCGCCGCGCCTCGATCGCCTTTGACATCTACTACTTCAATGTCAGCCACCAACAGCTGACCGCGGTCGGCGGCGCTGCCAATGTCACTCAGCTGCTGAACGCGGACCACACCATCGGCAAGGGCGCGGAACTGGACTTCGAGGCCCATCCCCTGCGGAACCTGCTCGTGAATGTGAGCGCCAGCTACAACTACACGCGCATCGAGGATCAGGGCCTCGCCGTGGGCCCCTGCTTCAACTGGGGACCGGGTTCGGCGTGCACGCCTTTGAATCCGCTGAACTCCGCGGGACTGGCGGAAATCAACGGTAATCCGCTGCCGCAGGCCCCCAGGTTCACCGGTGACTTCTCGCTGCGTTATGGACACGAGGTTGGCCCCGGAGAGCTCTACTTCTACACCGACATGTCCTATCGAAGTGCGATCAACTTCTTCCTCGACGAGGAAAAGGAATTCATCGGCGCACCGCTGTTCCAGGGCGGGTTGCGCATGGGCTATATCTGGGACCAGGGCAAGTACGAGGTGGCAGCGTTCTGCCGCAACTGTACCAACGAGATCCGGGTGGTCGGCGGCATCAACTTTGAGAACGCGACCGGCATGATCAATGATCCGCGCATTATCGGTGGCCAGGTGAGCGTGAAATTCTGAGGGTGCGTGGCGTGGCTGGGAAACTGGCGGGCCTGCTCTTCGCCGTGGCATTGACGGCCGCGCACCACGCCGTAGCGGCCAGCTCCGTGCCCGAACCAGTCATCATCGACACGGACGTCGGTGACGACATCGACGATGCATTCGCTCTGGCGATCGCCCTTCACGATCCCCGACTCCAGGTCATCGGCGTCACCACCGCCTGGGGCGACACGTGGACCCGAACGCTGCTGGTGCGGCGTTTGCTGGCGACCCTGGGTCGCAAGGACGTGGTGGTCGCCCAAGGACCCAAGACGCCCAACAACGTACCCTTCACCCAAAAGAAATGGGCCGAGGGCGCGACTGACAGGACGCCACCGCCGGATGCGATCGAGTTCATCCGCGACCAGGTCAACCAGCGTCCCGGACAAATCACCTTGATCGCGCTCGCCCCACTCAGCAACATCGAAGCCTTGCAAAAGCAGGCCCCGGATGCGCTTCACAAGCTGAAGCAGGTAGCGTTGATGGGGGGCTCGATCTACGCGGGGTACAATCTCGGGGGCGCCGTTCCCGTTGCCAGGCCCAACGCTGAATACAACATCGCCTCGGCACCTCGAGGGCTGACGCTGCTGCTCGAGTCCGGAGTGCCGGTCAGGATGTTTCCCCTGGACTCGACGCAGATCAAGTTCGATGAGGTACGGCGCGATCGGTTGTTCGCCTACGGATCGCCGGCCTCGGATGCCCTGGCGCTGTTGTATCACCAGTGGCGGCTTCTCAACAGTTGGGGGCAAATCACACCCACGTTGTTTGACGCCATCCCGGTCGTGTGGCTGTTCCAGCCTTCGGCATGTCCGCTCAAACCCATGCGCATCGAAGTTGACGCACGGGGCTACACACGACCGGTCACGGGCACGCCGAACGCGGCCGTCTGTTTGACCCTGGATGAGAATGCGGCCCAGCGGGTGATCATGGATGCCCTGGCACCCGCATCCGGCGAAAGTGCACCATGAGATCGACTACATGAAGGGGAGCGCCACGCGATGGCTGGCATTGATCGGCACAGGGTCGATCATGGCGCTCGCGGCCACTTTTGCATGGGCGGACCCCACCGCGAGCCTCGTCGTCCGCACCACCGCGGGAGCAGTTTCCAGCACAGAAAACAGTGGCGGGATCGTCGCATTCAAGGGCATTCCTTACGCAGCGCCGCCGATCGGCCGGCTGCGCTGGCGTCCGCCGCAACCGCCTGCTCCCTGGTCTGAGAATCGGGACGCCAGTCACTTTGGCGACGACTGCATGCAGACACCTTACGTCATTCCGACCGGACAAAACGCCAGCGAGGACTGCCTCACCGTCAGTCTTTGGACGACCCCGAACTACCGCAAGACACATCGCCCCGTCATGGTCTTCATCTACGGTGGCGCATTCGTCGGCGGCTCGTCCGCGTATCCCCTCTATGACGGCGCCAAGCTGGCCCGGGAGGGCGTTGTCGTCGTCGGCTTCAACTACCGTGTGGGAATCTTCGGCTTCCTGGCGCATCCCCAATTGTCGGCGGAGTCGCCCCAGCACGCCTCAGGCAACTACGGGCTGCTGGATCAGATCGCCGCGCTGCAGTGGGTTAAAGCCAATATCGCGGCATTCGGCGGCGACCCCGGCCGGGTCACGGTATTCGGCGAATCCGCAGGCGCGGTTTCGATCGCCGTTCTGATGACCTCGCCCCTGGCCAATGGCCTGTTTGAACAGGCCATTCTTCAAAGTCCCACCCTACCGCCCTTGGCGAGCCTCGCGGCCGCCGAGCAAGCCGGCGCCGCAGTGAGTCCGCAGATCGCTGCTCTTCGGCAGCTGAGTGCCGCGGAGCTCCTCGCGCACAACGACAGTTTCTTTCCGGGTTCGAACGAACATACCGCGAGATTGACGGCCTTTCCGGCACCGATCGTGGACGGCTACGTGTTGCTGGAGCAACCCCGCGCGGTGTTTGAAAAGGGCCGCTCGAACGCGGTCCCCATGATCGTCGGCGTCAACGCCGATGAAGGCAGGATGTTTTCTGGAGAAGGAGCCACCGCAGCGACGTCTGCGGCCGTTGGCGACGCCACCTTTGTCGAAAGCGCACGGTGGATTGCGAGGGGAGCTTCGCAACATCAGGCGAAGACTTTCGCTTACGTGTTTACGCGAAGCGTGAACGGCGGACCGCTGCCGCCCACACACTCTGAAGAGCTGCCGTTCATGTTCGGTTCGCTCGAGCAACCCAGTTTTATCAAGCACCCAACTGCGGCTGCGGACGACTTAAGGTTGTCGGCGTTGATGATGCGTACGTGGGCACGGTTTGCCGCCACGGGCGACCCTAACGGACCCGGACTGCCGAAATGGCCCGATTACGAGCGCACGACCGACCCCTACCTGGAATTCGGGACCGTCGTTCGAGTGGGAGCGGCTTTCCGGAAAACGCAGTTGGACGCGATCGATCGAGGCGAATAAGGGTCCCGGACCGGTTGTAAAAAAAAACGAAATCGATGTAGAGACCGGCGGATCGGCTCCGACTCCCCTCAGAGCACCCCAATTCGGGGGCGCTCGCTGACCTGAGGAGGAGATTCCATGACCATCGCTGCCCTCAACCCGGCCGTAACGGCCGCCCGACCCCGCTGGTGCCGTAGCGACGTGGGAAACGTGGACGTCCTGGTACTCGCTCGCCATCATCGCAGTGACCCTGCCGAGCGGTTGGCTGGGCGCGCGATTCCTGAAATGACTGCCAAAGGAATATTGGAATGAAATTCATGTTGATGATGAACATGCCGCACGCGACCGGCGATTACCAGATCAGTCAGTGGACGCCGGAGGCCTTCCAGGCGCACATCCAGTTCATGAAGGACCTGAACCGCGACCTCAAGAAATCCGGCGAGTTCGTGGATGCGCAGGGGCTGACGCCACCCGGACAGGCGAAGATCGTTCGCTACGGCGGCGGTGGCGCACCCATCGTGTCCGATGGACCGTTTGCGGAAACGAAGGAGTTCCTGGCGGGTTTCTGGATCATCGATGTCGAGACGCGCGAGCGCGCCTACGAAATCGCGGCCTGCGCGTCATCGGCCCCGGGCCCGGATGGCAGGCCGCTGGTGATTCCGATCGAGTTGCGCGAAGTCATGGGTGCCCCGCTGCCCAGCGAAGGATGACTGCATCCTCCGCACGAAGCGTCGAGCACCTGCTGCGCGAGATCACGCCGCAGGTGCTTGGCGCCTTGACGCGACGGCATCGTGACTTTGCTGCTGCCGAAGACGCGGTCCAGGAGGCGCTGCTCGATGCGTCGATACAGTGGCCACGCGAAGGAATACCCGAAAATCCCTCGGGCTGGTTGTACCGGGTCGCACTCCGGCGCCTCACCGATTACTTGCGGAGCGATGTCGCTCGTCGCCATCGCGAAGCTCTCATTGCGAACGATCTCGCGAACGAGGAAATGATGGCTGCTGGCGTCGATGATGAGTTCGAGCCGGAACAGGACGACACGCTGGTCCTGCTCTTCATGTGTTCTCATCCCGCACTCACCGCGCATTCGTCGATTGCGCTCACGTTGCGAGCCGTCGGGGGACTGACCACTCGAGAGATCGCGGCGGCGTTCTTCGTTGCCGAAGCGACGATGGCGCAACGGGTCAGCCGTGCGAAACAGGCAATCAAAGACTCGAACGTGTTCTTCAGCCTGCCCTCGGCACAGGAGCGCGAGCAGCGGCTCGATGCCGTCATGCACGTTCTGTATCTGATCTTCAACGAAGGCTACGCGAGTTCCTCGGGTGAAGAGCTGCAGCGCGTGGATCTCTCGAGCGAGGCGATCCGGCTCACGCGTGCACTCCATGCGTCGCTCTCCGATTCGCCGGAGGCGGCCGGGTTGCTCGCATTGATGCTGCTCACGGATGCGCGCCGGGCCGCGCGCTCGGGCCCCGCGGGCGAGCTCGTTCCGCTCGACGAGCAGAACCGCGCGCTGTGGGATCTCTCGCTTATCCAGGAAGGTGTCACGCTCGTCTGGAATGCAATGGCGAAGGGGCGCATCGGGCCTTATCAGCTGCAGGCTGCGATTGCGGCGCTTCACGATCAGGCGAAGACGACGGACGAGACCGATTGGTCGCAAATCGAAGCGCTCTACGGCCTGCTTCAGCGCATGAGCGACAATCCAATGATTGCGTTGAATCGCGCCGTCGCAACGGCGATGGTGGAGGGTCCCGAGGCGGGCCTGCGCCTAATCAACACGATCGCGCAGGATGAGCGATTGAAAGGGCACTACCGCGTCGATGCAGTGTGTGCGCATCTGTACGAGCGCGCGGGCCAGCGCGACCTCGCGCTCGTACACTACCGGCGCGCGGCGGAGGGAACAGCGAGCCTGCCGGAGAGGAATTACCTTTTGGGCAAAGCGGCGCGAGTCAGTTCTGGTATGAAAGGGACTTGAGCCGAGTCGCACGCTCAACCCGTCATCGGCCGCCCGGTCGCCCGTGAGCGCACCGTCGCCTCCGCGAGATATTCATCGGCGGCGCCCGCATGCGCGCGTCGTTCCATGACGGAAGTCTCCACGTGTGGATCGGTCGCTCCCGCGCGCTGCGCGGCTGCGAGGGCCAACTGTTGTGAAACCGTCTTGGCATACTCGATGGCATCGTTCGCAAGCGTGTAATCCCGCATTCCCGCCGGATCGTGTACGCGAAAAACATTGAGCGCCGGCTGATTTACGAGTATGTCGCAAGTCTCAGATACGACACCCGCTACCGCACCGACGGCGTTGCAAACCGCCGCGTGGCTGGGCACGA